>NZ_JAMQEX010000009.1:0-82782 GCF_033176295.1 Latilactobacillus sp. | reverse complement strand
GATAGGACGTTGCCACGCTTGATTCCGGTTTAGCTCAGTTGGTAGAGCGCATGACTGTTAATCATGATGTCGTCAGTTCGAGCCTGACAACCGGAGTAATAAAATGAGCGGTTGAGACCCTTCAATCGTTTTTTATTTTCGGCCCGTTGGTCAAGTGGTTAAGACACCGCCCTTTCACGGCGGTATCATGGGTTCAAATCCCGTACGGGTCATCTTTATGCCGGCTTAGCTCAGTTGGTAGAGCATCGGTATCGTAAACCGAGGGTCACAGGTTCGACTCCTGCAGCCGGCACTAAGTGTTATGCATGTGATTCTTGTTAAGCATTGTCAGTCGTTAAGACTAACAGTGCTTTTTTATTACCGCTTAATAGGATAAAAAATGAGACGTTGCTTCCAAATGGAAACAATGTCTTATTTTAGTTTAAGCGATTATTAACCCATTGCCATAATAGCAGTTGTGTTCGGCCTGATATCTTACCGCTTGCTAATATTTCAGCAGCTTGTTTTTTATCAACCCAAATGCTAGTCAATTCTTCAGCGGATTCTAAAGCCGTATTTTGAGAAGGGATTTGATCAATTGTACAGATGGCTAAAGTGATGGCGCCATCTGTAATGCCCGGCGTAGAATAGCTAGGATTAAAGATTTGATCAATATGAACACCTTGATAGCCTGTTTCTTCGACGAGTTCACGTTCAATGGCTTGTTCGACTGTTTCACCAGGTTCAATTAAACCAGCTGAATTACCATAGACATAGTCGTTGAGAGGGAGCCTGAATTGACGTAGTAATAAGACTTGACTATGATCACGATTAAGGCAAAACATGGTGACCGCAGAAGCCGTCACAGGATGTTTAAGGTTGTCAGTTGTTAGATTGGCTTCACGACTGACAAAATGATAATTAATCTCTTCTTGTTTAGAATTTTGATAAGTTGCTTCATAATAATTAAGCCACCGATCCGCTAATAATTTCTTAAGTGTCACTAATTTGAGTTGCGCCATAATGTTCGACCTACTTTCTATCTAATCATTGTACTACAAAGGTTGGAGGTGTGTTTGATACTTAAATCAGACTATAGTCATCGTAATAATAATGAATGCAATAATTTAACATTAATGCGCCTTTATTTGCTGAGAAAATGGTGTCTGAAAATAGCTGAAAGTGGCTAATATTAATCATTAAATTTCTAGAGGAAATAAGTGAAAAATGATTTGAAAATTGATCGTAAAGTGCATAAAAATAAAAAAAAGAATTGCTTTAACATTAAAATAAGATTATAATGTCATTTATAGATTCTAAGCGAATGATAAGAGAGTTCTTGTATAGTGCCGATTTCAACCATTGAAGTCCCTATCTTAACAGCTGTCAATTCCTAGTTTCAAAAATAATAAAGTTTTAAAGTGGGGTATTACAATGGAAGAGAAACATGAAAAGACATTCTTTGGCCAACCGCACGGCCTATCGACATTATTCTTCACAGAAATGTGGGAACGATTCAGTTATTACGGGATGCGTGCAATTTTACTATTCTATATGTATTTTGCTTTAGATAAGGGTGGTCTTGGTTTTGACAAGGCAACCGCAATGTCAGTGATGGCGATCTATGGTTCGATGGTTTACTTAGCCAGTGTTGTTGGTGGTTGGTTGAGTGATCGAATCTGGGGTAGCTTTAAGACCGTCTTCATCGGTGGGTTCTTCATTATGTTGGGCCATATTGTATTAGCGGTACCGATGGGCGCAACTGCTTTATTTATTTCAATCGGCTTGATTGTTGCCGGAACTGGGTTATTGAAACCAAACGTTTCTGAAATGGTCGGTGGCCTATACAGTCAAGATGATCGTCGTCGAGATGCTGGTTTCAGTATGTTCGTCTTCGGGATTAACTTAGGGTCATTCGTAGCACCTTGGGTTGTTGGTACAATCGGACAACAAGTTAACTTCCATTTAGGCTTTTCATTAGCCGCAGTTGGGATGTTCTTCGGTCTTATCCAATACTACCGTGGCCGTTCACAATTTAGTAAAGAAAATTCTAAGCCAAATGATCCAATCGCATCTGACGAACTAAGAGGGATTATCATTAAAGTGGTTATCGGCTTAGTCGTTATTGCACTTGGTATTACAGCTTTACAATTAACAAATAATTTAAACATTGATAATATTGTTTTAATCATCTCAATCGTCGCAATTGCATTACCAATTATTTACTTCTACAACATGCTTTCAAGCAAGAAAATTACTAAAAAAGAACGTTCACGCGTTTTAGCTTATATTCCACTCTTCATCGCTGCCGCTGTTTTCTGGGGTATTGAAGAATCAGGTTCAGTTGTCTTGGCATTGTTTGCTGAAGATCGGACAATCTTGCATATTGGTGGCTGGAAGCTTGCTGCTTCTAACTTCCAATCATTAAATCCATTGTTCATCATGCTTTTAACACCATTATTTGTTTGGTTATGGAGCACATGGAAGAAACAACCATCAGCACCTGGTAAATTCGCCGTTGGTTTGATCTTCGCTGGATTATCATACATGTTTATGGCCCTTCCTGGATTATTACACGGGACAGCTGTTCGTGTTAGTCCATTCTGGTTAATCGGTTCATGGTTAATTGTTGAAATTGCTGAAATGTTAATCTCACCAATCGGCCTTTCGATTACAACCAAATTAGCACCAAAAGCATTTAGATCACAAATGATGAGTATGTGGTTCTTAGCTGATGCTGCTGGTCAAGCGGTCAACGCACAGTTAGTTCGTTTATACTCACCACAAACTGAAATTAAATACTTCTTAGGCATCGGGATCGTTAGTGCGATCTTCGGGATCGTCTTAATTTTCTTCGTGAAACCAATTCATAAGTTAATGGAAGGCGTTGACTAAATTAATTAAAAGAAATCTTGGTTATTTATACAATAATCGAGGTTTTTTTTGCATTTTAGGGTTGATTTTTGTCTGGAAATTTTGTAAACTAATATAGTTGAATCGATGAGATGAGACAGACATATGGAGGAGTAGCGAAGTGGCTAAACGCGGCGGACTGTAAATCCGCTCCTTCGGGTTCGGTGGTTCGAATCCACTCTCCTCCACTTGATTGGGCTATGGCCAAGCGGTAAGGCAACAGGTTTTGATCCTGTCATGCGCTGGTTCGAATCCAGCTAGCCCAATAATATATTAGGTAAGCGCACCGACAATTGTCGGTGCGTTTTTTTGTGACTAAAAAAACACGCTTTATTCATTTATAGAATAAGCGTGCGCGGATTATTGATAGCAGTTCTGAGTTTTAAGGTAAAAAAGATGATTTAATCGCGCTTCAGGTAAGCCCCAGAACTCGAATCTGAAGAGGTTAAAGGAAATCCGACTAATAGTCCGTCGTGTGCCTTATAAACTTCATGGGCCCATGTATAGCCAAGGGAGAGTATTAATTTAAAGAGTGGTTTTGAGAGAAGATAATAGGTAACAAAAAAGGCCGATGAATTAATTTTCACCAGCTTTTTTGTTATTTATTTCATTCGTCTAACAAGTAATAATAGTAATTCACTGATTTCGTTTGCCTCGTCAGCATCAAATGTTAGTAATTCGTCGATAAGTTTTTTTAGATAAAAGGACAATAAAAGCCCCCTGCAGTGAAATGGGTTCGTTGGCTTTTTATAGCATCACTTTGTCTTTTTCTAGGCTTAATGGGCGTCCAAAAGTATCGGCATGATCAGTTGACGCAAAATATCGCCCGCGCACGAACCGTCAAAGTGCGACCGGTCCAGACTAAAAAAGTGGCAGACGATAACGCGCCGCAACCAACTTATTGGGATGAAGATACGCGGGGGATTACAGTTGGTAAGTTGGCAATTCCTTCAATGGGCATTAAATTGCCGATTATCAAAGGCATTGGTCAAACCAACGGGTACGATAATATGCTAAAGGCGGCGGTTACCAATAAACAGGGACAGACAATGGGCAAGCGGAACTATGTTTTGAGTAGTCACGATATTGCCCAGGAAAATGTTTTGTTTTCACCACTTAGTCAAACGAAAGTGGGCGCCGCGATTTATTTGACCGATACGATGCAGGTTTATACCTATCGTGTCATCCGTCGCAAAACGGTTAAGGCCAACCAAGTAGCCATTTTGGATGATGTCCGTCAAAAACGCCTAGTAACTTTGTACACCTGTGATCCTGATGGCGAGATAGTCAACGGTCAGACTTACGAGCGAACAGTGGTTGTGGGCGAATTGGTTAAAACGTCGCAGGCATCAGCCAAAACTTTAGCACGATTTTAAATGAGAAAGCGTCCGACAAAAGTCAATTTTGCCGGACGCTTTTTTAGGATAGATAAGGTGCTAATTGACTTCAACACTTTCTTTCGGTATTCTTGGTTCAATACAAAAAGGGGTGGCAGAATGAAAATTGGTTTTATTGGTGTCGGTAATATGGCACAAGCAATGATTAAAGGCTTAGTTAAAGCCGATCAGATCGCAACAACGGATATTTTGGTCCACGGGGCTCATCCGGCAAATTATGAAGCATTTGCGGCTGAACAACACATTACACCAGTGGCAGATAACATCGCGGTAGTCGAACAAGCTGATATTGTCTTCTTGGCGGTTAAACCATATATTGTGCCACTTATTCTAGAAGAAACAGGCGCTGCTTTTAAAGAAAAGCAACCATTAATGGCTTCAATGGCAGCCGGTCTTTCATTGGCTAAATTAAGCCAACAAGTGGACGCGGATAATCTGCCTATTTTGCGGATTATGCCCAACGTCAACGTTGCTAACCGCGCTGGTATCACAGCCGTTGTCGGTAATGAACAAGTGAGCGCTGATCAATTGAACAGCGTGAAGGACGTCTTGTCACAATTAGGTGGCGTTGTTGAAATTGGTGAAAAAGACTTCACAACTTTCAGCGCACTTGCTGGCAGTTCACCAGCTTTCGTTTACTTATTCATCGATTCAATGGCACGGGCTGGTGTTAAACACGGTTTAACCAAGAAAGCAGCAACTGAAATCGCAGCCCAAGCTGTTTTAGGGAGCGCCCAAAATGTTCTGCTGAGTGACGATTCACCATGGGACTTAATCGACAAAGTATCATCACCAGGTGGCACAACCGTTGCAGGCTTGTTAGCAATGGAAGAAGCAGGTTTAATGTCAGCAGTGGTTAAAGGCATCGACGCAACAATTGAAAAAGACTTGGAAAGCCAAAAATAGCGTGCGGACTCGAACGATTTGACTTTGAGGATTAACCTAAAAATGAGCAGTATGGCAGGTTTTAGCCATACTGCTCATTTTGTAGTTAACCGGAAAAGGCAGTTCGGGGAAGCACATTTCAAATAGCGTGCGTCATTGACGGTTATTTGAGCAATTGCAGTGTATCGTGAATAAACCGACGTAGTCGATTGTTTACGATGCATAGCAAGGTACAGGGGCCAGTTTTGAAAAGCACGTTTAAGTATAAAAAGAGGTCGCAACAAAAGTAATTTTTGTTGCGACCTCTTTTTTACGCCATGTTCTGGCCTATTTTTAACAACGTTGCGCTTGTCTGCACATCGTGTGGCACAACTGATGTGTTAATAAGCTGCTGGCAGGTGAGACGGGATTTTCACCGTTTGTTTGCAGTGCCGCAATAAAGGCTTTGATCATTGGCTCAAAACCGCGGCTGACTAATGTTGGTTCCCAGTCTGCGGGTTGTTGTTGCCGATTATCCGTTGCCGTTTTGGCGGTATATTGCGTCAGATTATCAACGGAGAATAAGCCGTGCGGACTTTGAAGGCTAGCGATTTCTTGGTTAGTGCCACCTTGCATATTTAATGTTGCGGTAATGAGTTGGCTGGCCGTTTCAATGGTTAGTTGGGCGACTTGCAGTTGGTGGTTGGCATCCTGTTTACAATAGGGTTGCACGTTATCGTTCAAACCAACATCATTGGCTAAATAAAGGGCCGTATCAATGGTGTGGATCATTAAATCGTAAATCGCAAAAGCGGCTGGTTGCCGTGTATCGACACGCGTTTTAGTGACGTTAATCAGTTGCTTATTAGGGATGCTTTTTAATTTTTGTAATTGCGGCACAAAACGACGGTTGAAACCCACGGTTAATAATAGGCCTTGTTGTGCCGCTAATTTATAGAGTTCGGCGACTTCCAGTGGATTCTCGCTGAGTGGTTTATCGACAAAAACATGTAATCCATGTGAAAGTGCTTGCTTAACAAGTGTATAATGAGTGTTAGTAGGTGTATGGATAAAAACGGCGTCCAAGGATTTGGCCAAGAGATCTTCAAAAGAGAGACAGCCATTGCTAAAGCGATATTGGTCCTGCAGTTGTGCCAGTTTTGCGGGTTGGCGGGAACATAAAACCCAGTTAACTTGATCTTGTAATTGTGCCATCACTGGCAAATAAGCTTTTTGCGCGATGTTCCCTAAACCGATAACCCCAATATTTAGCATGCTTAAAACTCCTCACAGTAGTTGATAAGGACAGTATACCAAATTTTTAAGAAAACGGTTCAAAGATCACGCCGAGTGCCTTGCATTTTTGGTCTATACCATTTATACTAGAAGTAATTTAATAATAGAGGTGGATGGATAATGACAATCAAAGTTTTAAAACACGCAGTAATCTATACTGGTGATGACGTTATTGAAGACGGCTATATTCGTTTTGACAAACAAATTTTAGCTGTCGGCCCAATGTTTGACTATAAAGCACAAGCTGGCGAAGAAATCCAAGATATGAAGGGTCAAACTATCATTCCTGGCTTCATCGACGTTCACTGTCATGGTGGTTACGGTTTCGATGCAATGGATGGCGATGCTAACCAAATCGACGAAATGGCAACTAAGATGATGCAAAACGAAGGTGTCACAACTTTATTTGCAACAACAATGACACAATCAAACGAAAATATTGCCAATGCCATGCGTGGTGTTAAAGACGCTGCTGAAAAGAACCCATTAATCCAAGGTGTCCATCTAGAAGGCCCATTTATCGCCCCAATCTTTAAGGGTGCCCAACCTGAACAATTTATCAAAGATCCAGACGTTGACTTATTAGACGAATGGAACAAATTATCAGGCAATCGCGTTCGTTTAATTACTTACGCACCAGAAGATCCTGGTTCAAAAGCCTTCGAAGACTATTGTTTAGCACATAACATTGTGCCTTCTGTTGGTCATAGTAATGCCACCCGTGAACAAATGATCGAAAGTAAAGCAACGCACGTTACGCATTTATACAATGCGCAACGTGAATTCAAGCACCGCGAACCTGGTGTCACAGGTCACGCAATGTTAGAAGATAATATGTATGCTGAATTGATCGCAGACGGTTTCCATATCGTGCCAGATATGATTAAATTAGCATATGAACAAAAAGGTGCTGAACGTATTGATTTAGTAACTGACTCAATGCGTGCCAAAGGAATTGCTGAAGGCGAAAGTGAATTAGGCGGCCAAAAAGTAATTGTTAAAGACAAACAAGCACGTTTAGAAGACGGCACACTAGCTGGTTCTGTTTTAACTTACATCGATGCCTTTAAGAATATTCAAGCCTTTACAGGCTGTGATAAATTTGAAGCCGTTATGATGTCAAGTGTTAACCAAGCTGAAGAATTCGGCCTAACACAAAAAGGTAAATTAGAAGTTGGTCGCGATGCTGATTTAAACATCTTAGACCAACAACAAAACTTAGTGGCAACTTACAGCTTCGGCCAAGGTTACCAACATTAATCAATAGGAGTGTGACCCATGGAATCACCTGTTTATATTCAAATTCATAATCAACTTAAAAAAGATATTGAAGCCGGCAAGTGGTCGATTGGGGATCGGATTCCTTCAGAACGTGAACTCGCATTAAACTTTGAAGTCTCGCGAATGACGCTTAGACAAGCCGTCCAAACGCTGGTTGATGAAGGCATTTTGGAACGCCGGATTGGTGCTGGGACCTACGTCGCTAACCGAAAAGTCCAAGAAAAAATGTCCGGGGTAACCAGTTTTACAGATTTAATGACGGCCCAAGGCAAGACGCCATCTAGCAAGACGATTTCTTTTCACATTGCTAACCCATCATTAAGTGAAGCTGAAAAGCTCCAACTAAAAGACGGTGAACAAGTGCTGCGGATGGAACGGATTCGTTACGCGGATAATGTCCCCATTTGTTTTGAAGTGGCCACAGTGCCACAATCATTAGTCGCTGATTTCAGTAAAGCTGAAATCACTAGCTCTTTTTATAAGACGCTGGAAGAAAAAGGTGGCTACCAAATGGGTGGCGCGCAACAAACCGTTTCAGCGCAACCCGCCTCAGAACGCATTGCCGAATACTTGGACATCAAGCGCAACGGCTCAATCTTACGCTTGCGCCAGGTATCCTTCTTGAACGACGGCACACCATTTGAATACGTCCGCACACAATACGTGGGCGAACGATTTGAATTTTATTTGGAAAGATAGGCTGCTAAAAAGGAAGACGACAGTAGATAATAAATCTGCTGTCGTCTTCCTTTTTTGTTTGCATATTGTATATCAGATATTGTAGATGTAATATTAATAGGTATGTAAAGGAGAGAGTTTGAATGGATATTTATTAATGGGAAAATGTTTTTCAAAGTAAAGCATTGGATAAAGCTTTCACTAGATTTATGGTTCGACGACATATTAGAAAATTATGGTATGTTGGTTTCTACCATTTCTATCTAAGCTTATTGTTAGTACTTAGAATTCAGAAAAAAGAGCGTTATTTTCAGAATTATTGGCGTTTTTTAGATAAAGTACATATAACATCAGACGAGTTAGATCGCTTTAAAAATCGATTTAAGGTAAAAAATCTTATCTTATTGAGTGATAGTAGGCAGAAGGCAATTGTTGGCCAAATTCCCGAGTTCTTGATGAGTCTGTTCATTCCCAGAGAAGTTATCGACTCTGGTCGTGTAAAAATAGACGGTTTAGCAGTTGATCAAGAAGGAAAATGGACACCAACGTCAGCAGTAAGTAAGCAAGATTCAACCGGAAAAACTTATTTCGGTGATTTATCTTTTATCTTCAAAAATGGTAAATTTAAAAATAAATATGTTGTGTTTAATAATGGTATTGCATTTAAAACAGTGACGAATATGCTACTGTATTGGTTCGTTCAAATGATGTTAGTCGTTGGTATTAGTATCTTTATCGGGATGGCATCAGTTATCGTTGGGGGGTACAAGTACTCTTTCCCAATGGTTAAGGACGTTTTGATGGATAGCCATCTGTTGATGTTAAATTGTCTAGCACCGATATTGATGGGATTAACGCTCTATTTCTTATTGGGACGTATTTGGTTAGGAACAGGGTTAAATGCCTTGATATTTGTCGGTTTAGGCATTGCTAATCATTATAAATTAATGTTTAGAGATGATGCTGTTCAATTTGCAGATTTACAACTTGTTTCTGAAGCTTCTAAAATGTCACAAAAATATGCCATTCAATTAACTTGGAAGCATGTTGTACTGGTTTTACTCTTCATAGCGGTTTTAATTATGTTACGAAACTACTTTAAACCAGTCATGAAATTCCAATTTAGAATAGTTGGCTTATTTTTGGTGCTGCTATTAACCTTTACGTGGGGGAAAAGTGAGCTATTTAACCCAGATACGTACGGTAAGGCAGCCTATGTTAAGTACGGTAATATTTGGAAGGCTACCAGTCAGTATATGACACGTGGTTTCCCGTACGCTTTTGCACACAGTATTGAAAGCACAGGCGTATCTAAACCAGAAGGCTATAATAAAGCAGAAGCAAAGGCATTATTAGATCAATATAAATCACAGAACATTCCTGATAAAAAGAAAGTTAACGTTGTTATGATAATGATGGAGGCCTATAACGATTTTTCTAAGTATCCACAATTAGAAATCGATCCATCGGTTTATGCAGGTTTGAAGAATGTTGAAAAAGAATCGATATCTGGACATTTAGTAACGAACATCTTTGCGGGTGGGACAATTGATACCGAAAGAAAGACGGTTACGGGTTATAGTAAATTGCAAAACTTTAACCACAATACAGACTCGTTTGCTTGGTATTTCAAGAATCAAGGCTATCAAACCCAAGCCCTACATCCAATGTATGGTTGGTTTTACAATCGAAGAAATGTTGATCCGGTCTTAGGTATTTCTGATTTTAAATATATGGAAAATTACTATAATAAGTACAATCAATTTGTTGTACCGGACAAGACCTTCTTCAAATCAATTCATAGCTTCTCAGAAAAGAGTAAGAAACCTTACTTTAACTTGTCAGTGACCTATCAAAATCATGGGCCATATGCAAATAAATATACCGGAACACCATTATTAAAATGGCAAGATGGCTATAATCAAGCTGATTATGCGATTATTAACAATTATTTAGCAGGAATTAATAAGACGAGTGAAGCAATTGAAGAGTTAACGAACTCATTTAAGAATGATAAACCAACCGTTATTATGTTCTACGGGGATCACAATCCTTGGTTGGGGGAACAAAATAGTGTTTATAAAATGTTGAATATCGATTTAAACTTGGGAACTGCTCAGGGTTATCAAAATTATTATCAAACGCCGTATGTTATGTGGGCCAATAAAGGTGCTAAAAAAGTCTTAAAGAATGATTTTGTTGGGCAAGGTAAGGACTTCTCACCAATGTACCTATTACCAGAATTCTTTAAACAAGCAGACCTTAAAGGCGATTCATACATGCAATACTTACAAAATACTGAGAACAAAATTAGTGTTATCGGTGAAAATAAGTATAAAGTTGGCAATAAATATGTTAAATCTTTAACTGGTAAAGATAAGAAGACTTATGATAATCTGAAAAAAGTTGAATATTATCGATTACACGAAAAAGTAAGTGATTAGTTTTTCGAAAATCAATAAAGGCCGTAGATGTTAAAAATTCTAGGGCCTTTATTTTATGGGAGTGGGGAAAACAATGCGCCATTATGTAAAGAAGAACTGGCCGATTATTTTTATATTAGCCTATTCATTATTGGTCATGTTATTTGTGACAAAATCATCACCGCTATATTATCAAAATGATTGGGTGGATTTAAATTGTTTTTTAACGGTCGGTAAGGGCTGGCATCATGGACTAATACCATATAAAGATCTCTTTGAGCAAAAAGGGCCGGTTTTATATCTAATCTATCTATTAGCAGATTTGATTACTGCCAAATCTTACTTTGGGGTTTATTTGATTGAATCAGTATTGTTTTGTTGTTCATTATTGCTGATTTATAAGATTGCACGGTATTATTCGAAAAAGACACATGCATTACTGAGTGTGATTATTGTGCCAAGTCTTTTATTTATGTCGCCAACCTTTAGTAAGGGGGGGAGCGTTGAAGAATTAATGATGCCTACGACAATCTATCTCTTTTATTTATTGGTTAAATTGGCACATCAGAATTTTGAATTAAGTAAATTAGATTATTTAATGAGTGGGATGTTATTTGGGTGCGTTTTATGGGCTAAGTACACGTTAATTGGTGGTTATCTAGGATTCTTCTTAGCATTATCAATTAGTTTGATAATGCAACGGAAATGGCGTGCATTGTGGCAGAGTTGGTCAATGATTCTATTGGGGAGTGTCGGGATTTCAGCAATCGTTTTACTCTACTTTAAATCGCAGAATGCACTATATGATTTATATTTTAATTATTTCTATGCTAATACGAATTTATACGATGGGAAACATGTTGATATCGTTCATAAAATGATTGCGAGTGTCGTTTATTACATGCAAACAGTCAATAAGTCTTGGTTGTTATACGGTATGCTCATTATTGGTTTGGTCGTTATCTTAGTTAGTAATGGTCTTTTTGAAGATGTATATATTAAATTTATTTACTGTACAGTTTATATTTCAATGGTTGTGACTGTTTTACTGGGGCTAAGGTTGGGCTATGTGATGTTGCCGCTAATGGCTTTTATGGTATTGCCATTAATCTATCTTATTAAGGTAGCCAGTCATAAAATTGAAGAATTGCCTTTACCTATTTGTGTATTTCTGGGCTGTTTAGGCTTAATGATGGTTATCGGCAGCAATACAAATATTAATGAATCAAGGATATTCCCCAACAATCAAACCGTTCATATTGATAAAAACGGTGAAAAAACTAATGTTTATCAAACAGCACAACAAAATTTTGCTGAAATCATCAATAAGAGTCATGATCAGACGTTATTGAATTACCGAAATTTAGATATGGGCTTCTACCGAGCGAGCGGTGTCTTACCGACGACTAAGTACTTTATGACTAACAATATTCCACACGATCAGTTACCTGAAATATTGGATACTCAGAATAGACTAATTACACAAAAGAAAGTTAATTTTGTTGTATTAAGATTACCAATTAACCAGGATTATCGTCAGGGTGTTGCTGATAATGTACTGTCAAATTATCGGAAAATAGCACAACATAGTCAGTTTGATGAGCATGCTTTTACGTATTATTTATTTAAGAAAAAGTAAAGGTGGTTTATATAATTGTCAAATTATTTGTGTTAAAATCGTAAAGGATGATTATATTTCTGGGGGGATACTGTGAAAAAAATAGTGTATGCAATGACAAGTAGCATCTGTTTACTAGTCTTAGCGGGGTGTAATAACGGCCACGATAAGAGTCGTGATACATCGGATAAGACTAAGACAAGTGTTGTTAAAAAGGCAAAGTCTAGCACAAGTAGTAAAAAGCAAACCAGTGTCAAGGAATCTGATCAGAAGTTTAAGTACTCTTTAGTAGGTACTTGGGCAAGTGAAGATACTAAAATGACATATCGCGATGACGGTACTTTAAAACAAGTTTCATCAGCGAGTGGTATGACTAATAAAGGGACTTATAGTATCGTTTCAGAGGGACCTGACTGGGTAAAGGTTAAACAAACGATTCATGTTTCTAAGAAAAGTTCTAACGACCAAACGGTAACTTTAAAATTTAAAGATAAATCGCATTATAATGATGGGATGATTGATTGGAAATTGGGAGAATAATTTTGAAAAAGAGTCGATTACTTAAGAATTTAACAATCTCTTCAGTGGTATTGTCACAAATATTGATTAATACACCCGCCTTTGCTGAAACTACTAGTGCAACTGAAAGCACAGCACAAAATACAAGTGTTGCTACACCTAATGTTGCAAGTAGTAGTCAAATGAGTAGCCAAAGTAGCAGTGTGGCTAGCGTTCAAGAAAGTAAAGCGCCACAATCCTCTGCTAGTGAACAACCACAAACAACTAACAATCAAAGCAGCAGTAAAGCTGAATCAGCTGCGCCTGTGAGTGCTGAAAAAGCCACAGCAGCTAGTTTGAAATTAACGAATGCGACGGATTTTCATGGTGTGATTACAATTAAGAATCACCAAGGGACTAAAATTTTAGATAATGCGACTGGTCAATATACCCGGACACTAGATTTCAAAACAGCTTGGCGTGTTTCTAAAAAAGCCGTTGATAGTACAGGGGAAACATGGTATCAGGTCGCAAATAATCAGTACGTAAAGGGAACGGATAGTTACCTTTCTGGCGCTACGTTCTTTGTTAGTGGTAGTGCTTATGACGGTGTTGCAACTGTTAAGAATACTAAGGGAACAGTTGTCACTAATAGCCTTGACCAAACTGCACAAACGCTTAAGTATCAAACAGCTTGGCACATTTCTTATAAGATGATTGATGTGTTTGGGGATGTTTGGTATAGAGTGTCAACTGATGGCTACGTAAAAGCAGAAGACGTTACAATGGCTCAAAATGTTTTTACAGGTGGCAAAACAATTCCGAAGACAGTCATTTATATCAAGAATACTAAAGGCAGCATGATCATCAATAGTGACGGTCAAAAAGGCCGTGTACTACCTTATCAATCAGCTTGGCGGACAAGTTACGTTGTCTATGATGCTAGTGGTGTTGCTTGGTACCAAGTCGCGGGTGGTCAATTTATTTCATCAAAAGATGTCTATGTTGAAGGTACAACCTACTTTACGAGTGAACAACCACTAAGAGGGGTTGCAACGGTTAATAAAGTAGGTGGGAGTGAGTTAATTAATTCTCACAAAGCTGCTTTAAGAAAATTAAATAATGGTTCGGCTTGGAAAGTATCAGCTATTGCGGTTGATATCTTTGGAGACCAATGGTATAAAGTTGGGAACGAAAACTACCTTAAAGCAAGTGAAGTTAAGTTTAAAAAGGCTGACGTTCTAACAGACACCAAAACAATTAGTAACCAAGTAATCCAAGTTAAAAATCACAATGGTGCACGTATCATGAATACTGATGGCACATTTGGTCGGACATTAGGCTTTAAATCAGGCTGGCGAACACATCAAACGGCTAAAGACAGTAGTGGTGCTATCTGGTATCAAGTGGCAGACAAGCAATACATTGCTAAAAAAGATGTTTACAGCGTTGGTGATCCGTTAATTGTTTCAAGTGCTGACTATAGAGCAATCGGGACAGTTATCAATACTAAAGGAACAGACTTAATCGACGTTAATGGTAAGAGTTCTCGGAATTTAGCCAACTTAACAAGATGGAGTATCAGTAAGAAAGCACAAGATATCTTTGGTGATTATTGGTATCAAGTAGCGGATAAACAATATATCGCAGCTGCTGACGTATTAATCGAAGGCGAAAATATCTTTAGTAAGACTGAACCAATGAACGATTCTGTTGTCATTATCAATAAATCAGGTGCTGAAACAATTAACTCAAGAGGTCAAAAAGTTAAGAAGTTGGCTGTTAATAGTGAATGGCACGTTTCACAAAAGTTGACTGATAAAACAGGAACCGTTTGGTATGCAGTTGGTGGTAATGAATTTGTTAAGGCTAGCGATACAGCACAACGCGCTTTTCATGTTGAACAACGATATATCGCTGGTTTGCCACATAATGAAACCTCAGGACAATTTATCGTAGCGCATGAATCTGGGAGTGTTGGTTCAGAAACAGATCCAGATGCTTTAGAACACGCAATCACTTATATGCAAAACAACTGGACAAGTGCTTATGTGACACATTGGGTCGGTGATGGTGGTCGAATCGTTCAAACAGCACCTGTTGGCGAAATGAGCTGGGGTTGTGGTCCTACAGGTAACAGCAAGGCCTTCGCACAAGTTGAATTAGCAAGAACTAACAATAAAGCTAAATTCCAAAAAGATTACAAAGCTTATATCTGGTTGTTAAGACTATTGGCTGATGAAGCAGGTGTTTCTAAGCAATTAGATGCAAGTGGTAATGGTGTTAAGACGCATGAATGGATTTCATATGCTTATCGTGAAGTTGATCATGTGGATCCCTACGGCTACTTAGCCCAAATGGGCGTTAGCCGTGCGCAATTTGTGCATGATATTCAATACGGCGTGCAATAAAATTTAATAAAAAGCTTCAAGAAGACATAATTCACATTGTGATTATCTCTTCTTGAAGCTTTTTTAATATCGAAATTGAAGTTAATTCTTTAAAAGACAATCTAAGTGAAAATACTAAGAATAACGGGATATTTAATATTATTGAACTAATATGTGATAAAATTAAAAATATTATGTTTAGGAGGTATCTTTGGTGCAAAAATTTATGAACGGCTTTGTAAAGGGTGTTTATACAGTACTTTTGGTAAGCATTTTTGCTTTTATTACGTATTACTCAATCAGTAATTTAGTCACCGGTAATTACCTATCTAATTCTAAATTAATGATTGTTGCTATTGTCTTTTACATATTAATTATCTTGGCATTGGTTTTATTGACCAAGATAACCAGTAAAAAAATATTCTTTATGATTGTAACGGGAATGGCGATATTAGTCAGAATTGGTTGGTTGATTAAGGTCCCGACAGCACCGAGTTCTGATTTTCAAATGATGCATCATGCCGCGATACTAGCGACGCAAGGTGACCTCTCATTTCTAAAGGAAAGTTACTTTCAAAGTTGGCCTTATCAGTTAGGCTTTGTTTATTTTCAAGCATTGATTATCAAAATATTTGGTCAAAATGTGCTTATTCTACAGATAATTAACATCCTTCTAAATTGCGGAATTGCATTTGTTGGGTATAAGATTATTAATCTACACTTTAAAGAAATAACAGGGCGCATTGTGTATACGTTATTGCTATTTTATCCAGCGTATATTTATATGACAGGTGTTTTAACGAATCAATTTCTAGCAACTTTTTTAATTTATTTAGCAATCTATCTATACTTAAAGCATGATCAATTATGGGTTAAAGCAACTGCTGGTGTTTTATTAGCACTCGGGAATATGATGCGACCATTGGGCATTTTGTTGATTATTGCACTTGTCTGTTTTGAAATTACAAAATGGTTATTGGCACCGGATCGGAAAAATATTTTAAAATCACTCGGAAGAGTTACCACTAGTGTTTTGGCCTATTTTCTCATGTTGTTCTTAGTGAATAGCGCTTTGCAAGTAACGCATTTATCCGAATATCCGCTGGAAAATAGAAATCCAACTTGGAAATTTGTATTAGGGTTGAATGATGAAACCGTTGGGAGCTACTCTGCAACGGACTTAAGCTTAATGGATCGGTATCCACTTGGCGCAAAACGAGATAAGCTGGGCAAAGAGATTATTAAGGAAAGAATCCAAGATAAACCTAAGCTCGTTAATTTAATGTTCAATAAAAGTAAGAAGATGTGGACTGCTCGGGATGATGCCCTAATGTGGGGGATGGCAGATAATGTTAAGTTATCTTTAAAGATTAAAAATTGGTTGAATGCGGTTCAGTTTTTGTTCTATATTTTTATTGTAGCAAATGCCTTATTAGCAGTATTCAAATGGCGTGAAACATGGACGGACGGTTATTTATTAAAATTGATGATCATCGGTTATTTTATGGTCCATTTATTAATTGAGATTCAGTCTAGATATCGATTTTTCATTGTCCCGGCATTTATCATGTTAACTGCCATAGGTTGGGTCACTGTCTATGAAAAGATCCACTCAAGGCAAGCAAATGATAAAAAGACTTTAAAAGAGGATATAGTAATAAGGTAGGATTCTAAGACGACTTTATTATCTATGTTTATTACTCGAAAGGACGCTTTAAAATGACAGTTCGTAACAATGAGGCAATAAAAAAATATGGTTTCTTTTTTCTGGTTTTTATTTTCTTTGGTTATCTATCAATTAACTTTCCGTTGACTGGAGATGATTTAAACTGGGGGATAACGACTTTAAAAAATTATTTTGGATCAGGTCAGTTCTTAAATTATGATGGACGTTACGCTGGTAATAGTTTAATTATCATTGCTAGTCATAGTGCGGTATTTAAGGTTTTAAGTTACGCAGGTATTACAACACTAGTTGTCTATCTGGCTGCCCATTTGATTAACAACGTTAGGCAATTAGAAAGAAATACGTTATTAATTCTTATTTTGATGTTAACGATGAGTACAGAGTTGTTTGCGCAAGTTTTAGGGTGGAATGCCGGCTTCTTTAACTATATGGCTTCATTGGTATATCCCTTAATTATTATTAACTTAGTGAAGTATCACTATTCTGATTGGCAAGCATCAAAGTATTTACGTTATAGTATTTTAATAGCGGTTCTTTCAATAATCAGTTGCTTTTTTGTTGAACACGTTACACTATTAAATTTAGCAGTTGCCACAATTTTAATGGGCTATATGCTATACCAAAAAAAGAAAAACTACTTAGTAATTGCTAATTTCATTGGCACATATATTGGTGGCATTTTAATGTTTTCCAATAAAGCTTATTTAAATATATTATTACATCATGACAGTTACCGGGAAACAAGTTTTTCATTGACTAAGGTTTATCATATTATTTCACAACAAATGGATTTTTATCTCTTGATTGATAATCCAATTATTACAGTGTTACTTGCTGTCATTCTGGGTTACTTAATTATTAAAAATCTCCAAAAGCGTTCGGGTAATAAGTTGGGGACTGTGGTTTCTTATCTAGAATTGAGTATCCTGATTGCTTTCATAGAATATCATTATATTTTGTTTAATACCTTTTTAAAGGACTTCGGCCATCGCTATTTAGTATCATGTTTATTATCAATTTTATTCTTATTAGTAATTGTAATTGAAATGGCTAAGTTATCACTGGAAACCCACAATATCGAATATATTGCATTAATTGCAGCTGCTATTGTTTTAATTGTGCCATTCTTTGTAGTTACACCGTTTGGTCCTCGAGGAGCGTTTGCAAGTTATTTCTGTTTGTGTTTGCTAGTAGTTGCCTTATGCAACGAATTGAATGCTGTTAAATTTAGCTTACCAATTATCAGAATAATGATGGTAATGGTTGTTATCTTTTATGCGGGCTTAGCAACACGAATTGGTCATGCGAGTCGTATCAAAAATGATTTTATAACCTATCAGGAAAAACATAACACGCCTAAAGATTATCGTTTATATCTAGAGGTACCGTATAATCAATATTATTGGGCGGTTCATCCACAGGCTACTGATAGTAGTTACAGAGGGTATTATAAGATTAAAACCATAGGGGGCAAGTTGGTCCCATATGCTAAATGGCGTTTAATTGAAAAGAATACGAATAGTAACGCAGAAATGTTTTCTCAAGTTTTAAAAGTTGATAGTCAAAATAAATAGGCGGGATAAAATGAATCTAAAAAAGAGATTGAATTATGTGACGACATTACTTTCTCCAAGCTTTATTAATTTCTACTTAAAGAATAAGCAAACGCCGGTTGCAGATGCCTTGACGTATGTTAAGTTAAAAAAAGAAGCCACAGCGTTTCTTGATCAATATCAAGTACAAACGACAAGCGGCGAAAAAAATAACGTGATTTGGATTTGTTGGTTCCAAGGGATTGAAGATGCACCACCATTAGTCAGACACAATATCGAAACGATTAAGAGACTATATCCCAAACAACATGTGCAAATCATAACATTAGCAAATTTGAGTGACTTTATAACTTTTCCAACATTCCTGCAAGATAAAATTGATGCAGGATTGATTCCTTACGCGCATCTATCCGATTTAGTACGGGTGGCCCTACTAACAAAACATGGTGGCACTTGGATTGATAGTACAGTCTATTTTACGGGGACTAATTTCCCGGGTTATGTTTTTGATGCACCACTCTTTTTCTACAGCAATACACAACAACAAAATCGGGCAATTGCTGCTTCGAGTTGGTTCATTCATAGTGATACTAACCACCCTATCTTAGTATTAACGCAAGATTTATTATATAATTATTGGCAGACGCACGATACGCTAGATAATTATTTTATGTTCCATGTCTTTTTAACGATTGCTTGTGATCACCTAACTGCCGAATACGCAAAGTTACCACGGTTGGGTAACGTTGAACCGCACCTTATGGGAAAAGTGTTGTTCGAACAATTTGATGAGCAACGTTATCAAGAAATAACAGCATTATCAAGTATGCATAAATTAACGAACAAGTTTTCAAAAGAAAATCAAGAAAAAGCCGATACGTTCTATCAATATATATTGAATCATTAATCTTGGAGGAATAAGTCCGTGAACTTTAAAGAATATACAAAAAAATCACTAATTTTATTAGTGTTGCTACAACCGTTTTTGGATATCTACTTTTTATATGTGCCACCAGTCACAAATTGGGTGCCATTTTCACCAGCAACGCTGATTAGAATTTTTCTCGTAGCGATTATTGCGGGACTTTATATTTGGAGTAGTCGTCATAATAAAGTAAATCGATTTGCTTGGCTTTATATGGCTATTCTAGTTATTTATCTAGTGCTACATCTGATCTTTACGAGACATTTTAAATCAACTAGCCCAATCGACTTGGGTTACTCAACAGTAGGGGAGATCTTCTACTGGATTAGAATGGTAATTCCGTTGGTTGTCTTGTTTGTCACAACGCAGATTAAGGTGACTAGAGCTGAGTTTAATAAAGTGATCAAATTTTTAGCGTGGATTATTTCTGGTAGCATTGTGATTACGAACTTATTCAAAATTAGCTTATCATCATATGGTGGTGGCTGGATTCAAGGTAATATTTTTTCATGGTTTGGCGGCGGCCAGCAATGGGCATACTATGGCTTAGCATCAAAAGGCTTTTTCTATTATGCCAACGCAGTTTCAGCTGTCGAAGTATTATTGACACCGATGGTTCTTTATTATTTGGTTGAAAAGCTAGATTTAAAGAGTATTGCACTAGCGACTGTTCAAATGTTTGCGATGCTGATGCTTGGTACGAAAACTGCTTCATTAGGGTTCTTCGTTGTATTAGCTGGTTATATCATCTTATATTTAATTTACAGTTTGTTGTTTAAAGAATTTAAGTTCAAATTTAGCTTATTTGCAACATTTGCAGTTTTAACGTTGGTTGGTGGTGCTATTTTACCAATGTCACCAATGTTTAACCGAACAACAACCGATACGGCTGTTCAAAAGACACAAGATGGTACTAAGAAAGAACAAAAAGAAAAGAAAAAAGAATTAGAAGCTGAAAAAGAAAAAGAGAAAGAACATAAGGATGATCAAATTGACCATCGTAAAGAAACACCTTTGATGAGATATATTAAAAATCATTATCGTGATTATTCATTAAATGCTAGATTTGTGATGGGCGGGTATTCATATCGTGATGATCCACAATTCTGGTATCAAGTAATGAAATGGCCAGTTGGTGATCGCTTAAATTACCGTAAGGTTGAAGAAGCAATGTTAAACCGCGCTAAATCCGTTAATAATGATTCATTAAATAATTGGTTCGGGATTTCTTATACTCGGATGAACCATATTGCCAACTTGGAGCAAGACTTCATTTCACAATGGTATTCAATGGGCTTCATCGGCGTCTTATTATTAATCATGCCTTACGTTTTTGTACTGCTATATTGCTTATACGAAGTAATTCGTGTGCTAGGCAAAAAAGCAACGTTCTTTGAAGTAAGTTTGTTATTTGGATCAGGTTTGGTTATTGCCTTATCAGCATTTAGTGGTAATGTAATGGACTTTTTGGCAGATACAATTATTTTGGCCTTTGCACTAGGCTATGCATTAGTCACAACGAGAGGACTTAAAAAGCATGACGGCTATCGCAACAGTTAAAGCAGTTTTATACCACCGCGTTTGGTTTGGTTTGATTAAATTAGTCACTCCGATGTCAGACGAGACATTTTTTATCAATTCTTTTTTTGGGAAATCATTTTCTGGTAATCCAAGAGCACTCTTTGAAGGCTTGATTGAAAAGTTTCCTAATAGTGACTACATTATTGTTTTAAACGATGAACAAGCGCGACAAACAGTTAAAGCCCAATACCCGGACATTAACATTCAGTTCGTGGCAAGGCACGAGAAGGCCTATTTAAAGGCACTTGCGCGTGCTAAATATTGGATTATGGATATTAACTTTCCATTCCGTCTAAAACCCCATAAAAATGGGGTTTTTGTGCAAACTTGGCATGGTACGCCGCTTAAACATATTGGTAATGATTTACCAGATGATAATGACTTCAAACGTTTGACTGCAAGAGAACCCCTTAACTGGGACTACTTTGTGTCTAATGCACCTGAAGATAATTGGTTATATGAACGGGCATTTAATTTAAAACAAACTAAGATTATGAGCTATGGGTTACCACGGAATGATTATTTAGCAAAGCATAAAGATGATCGTGAATTGGTAGCTAGTTTAAAAGCAAAACTACAATTAGATGCAACACGCAAAACAATTTTATATGCACCAACTTTTAGAGACGATGAACCCACGTTTAAATTAGCGTTAGATTTGGAACAATTTGAAGCACAATTAGGCGATCAATATGACTTGTTAATTCGCTTGCATCCAAACGTGGCAGATCAAATGCCAGACATTGCAGCTTATCCACATGTGCATAACGTCAATCGCTACGCAAGTATCGAAGAGTTGTATCTAGCTGCCGATGTTTTAATGACTGATTATTCATCTGTTTTCTTTGATTATGCGTTATTGGAAAAGCCGATTGTTTTTTACGCGTATGATTTGGATAAATACCAGGATATTCTACGAGGCTTTTATTTTGACTACCAAGCCTTTATCCCAGGGCCATTAGTAACGGACAATCAAGCGTTGTATACATTGCTTAGTCAAGGGCTAACAGCGCAAACGACAAAAGCGTTTAATCAGTTACACAATGCGAATACCGATGGTTCGGCGACGCAAAAAATAATTCAGGAAGTTTGGAAAGTCTAGTATGAAAAAAGCCTCAACAAATATCATTTATAATGCTGTTTATCAGTTGCTGATCATTGTACTGCCTTTTGTCACGACACCGTACGTGGCGCGGGTATTAGGCAAAGAAGCGTTAGGGATTAATTCCTACGTTAACTCGATTCCAGTCTTCTTGAGTTTTATCATTCTCATGGGAATGAACCAGGTTGGTGTCAGAGTAATTGCCCAATCGACAAAAGAAAATCTTGAAGAAAATTTCAAAAAATTATGGGGTTTACAACTTCTTAGTGGTTTAATCGTGATCATTAGTTACATCGTGGTTGTCTGCTTATTCATGAGTTATAAATTCTATTTTCTAATTGAGATTCCATTTTTAATTGGGTATGTCTTAGATATTTCTTGGTTTTATATTGGCCGTGGCCAAGTTAAAACAGTGGTCATGCGAAATACAATTATTAAATTGACACTAGTCGCTACGATTTTTATTTTCGTACACAGTGAACAAGATCTTTGGATTTATCTATTAATCAATAGTATTACTTACCTAGCTAACTTTGTCTTCTGGTTAGGGATTAAAACAGAAATTCCTCAATTCAAGTTTGGACGGATTCATTTTTCTAAGCAATATTTGAAAGAATCAATCACGGTAACCATTCCTTCAGTTGCTGCACAATTTTATACGAGCTTTGATCAAACCATTATTGGCTTATTAGCGGGTTCTGTTCAATTAACGTATTATGCCCAGACGCAAACCATGGCGCGGGCGGTTGTGCAATTATTAGGTTCGGTGACAATCGTCTTAATGCCGATTATGGCTAAGATGGACAGTGAAGAAGCGGATGAAAATCAAATTCAGAATTTATTGAAAGTTTCGTTGGACTATACTTTGATACTTGGCTTGCTATTTACAAGTGCGCTGATGGTCAACGCTAATAAATTTATCGTTTGGTTTTTCGGTAGTCGCTATCAAGCGATGACGGATAACTTCTTCTGGGTTAGTTTACTTGTGGTGATCATTCCTTATGGTGGTATTTATGCCAATCAATTTGCGCTATCAAAAGGGATGTACAGAATTGTCGCGATTCCATACCTAGTTGGCGCGGTCTTCTCCTTAATTGGGAATTTCGTATTCGCCGGTCGCTTTGGGGCTAATGGTGGGACAACCATCATTGTCCTGACCGAATTATTGGTTTGTGGGATGCGGATTTGGTTAGTACGAGGGCACTTAGATTTTAAATTCCTGTGGCATGAACATTGGAAGTACTGGCTAATATTTGGCTTAACGCTATTAATTGGCTTACACATACCAATTAACCTCGGCAGTTTATTCTTCGATCTCGTCGTTCAGACGATTATCGTTGGTCTTTTATTCGTGATATTATTAGTTGGATTAAATACACGTGTCCGGCAAGATCTGATGCGCCTTAAGAAAGGATGATTTAAAATGACAAAAGTTTTAACTTACGGGACCTTTGATTTATTACACTGGGGTCATGTTCATCTCTTAGAACGTGCCAGCCAATTAGGCGATGAATTAATTGTCGGCTTATCAACGGACGAATTTAATGCTGAAAAGCATAAAGAAGCTTACCATTCATATGAACATCGCAAATATATTCTCGAAGCCATTCGATATGTTGATAAGGTAATTCCTGAAAAAGATTGGGAACAAAAAATTAAAGACGTTCAAAAATACGATATTGATGTTTTCGTAATGGGTGATGATTGGAAAGGAAAGTTTGATTTCTTAAAGGATTATTGTGAAGTCATCTATCTTCCCCGGACAACAGGTATTTCAACGACACAAATTAAGCAAGATTTAGAAAACTAAATTAGAATGAAAAGGTGATTACGTGAAGGTTCTTTTTGTAAACGCAGGGAATGAAACGGGCGGTGGTCGCTCACATATTATCGGTTTAATGAAGGCAATGATCGCACTTGGTAAAGATGAGCCATCATTATTAGTTTTTGAAGATGGCCCGGTTGCAGAACTAGCGCGCGCTAATCAGTTACCGGTTGAAGTGTTTGAACAACCAAAAACGTTAACCCCGCATTTCTTGAAACAACTAGCAGCGCATATCAATTCTGAAAACATCGATGTCGTGCATACGCATGGACCACGGTCTAATCTCTTCTTAGCGTTAATTCGGAAACGAATTACGGCGAAGTGGACGTTGACATTGCACACGTTACCTAAGATTGATTATCTGAATAAAGGGTTTAAAGGTAAAATTTTATTGCCGTTAAGTCTCTGGGTACTTAAAAAAGCGGATCATATCTATCTGATTGCCGAACGGTTTAGAAACAGCTTGGTACAACAAGGCATCGATACGAATAAGATGACAACTATTTTTAATGCCATTGAATTTAGTCCGGAAGTACCGACACCAGTTAAGCAACCGCAATTCACGATGATTTGTGTGGCTAGACTAACAGCGCAAAAACACCAACAGCTATTGTTAGAAGCGTTAGCGAATGTTGATTTTGAATATCAACTACACCTGATTGGCGATGGCGAACTAGAAGCAGAGTTTAAGAAGTTAGCAACAGATTATCAAATAACTGATAAGGTTCATTTTGATGGCTTTCAATCAGATGTGGCGCACTTTTATCGACACACCGATTTATCAGTTTTATCGTCAATTCACGAAGGGTTCCCAACCGTCTTGTTAGAATCTGGCAATTATGGCGTCCCTGCGATTACGACCGATGTTGGTGATAGCAAGGTAATTGTGGATAGCCCTGAATATGGCTGGGTTGTGGATAGCTTAGACTTACAAGGATATGTCAAAGCGTTAAATGAAGCTTACGCTGCTTATCAAAATAACCAATTAGTTGGCATGGGCTTAGCGTTTAATAAGCATGTTAGTCAATCATTTTCAACACGCCAGTTAGCGATTTTGATGCATGATTTGTATGCACAATTGTAGGCGTCAACAAGGAGATTACTATGGAAACACCGTTAATTAGTATTGTGATGGCCGTTTATAATGAAAAAGAAACGGAATTACGCCAGTCAATTGAATCAATTCTGAAACAGTCTTATCAAAATTTTGAGTTCATCATTGTTTTGGATAATCCTGATAATCAAGCATTGGCAGCTGTTTTAAATGAATATGCAAAAGAAGAACCGCGAATTGTTTTAATCAGCAACGAGCATAATCTAGGGTTAGCACCTAGTTTGAATCGGGGATTGAAAGCAAGTCGGGGTGATTACATTGCGCGAATGGATGCTGATGATATTGCTGTGCCAGAACGGCTAATGACTGAATTTGATTTATTGCAACAACGGCAATTGGATGTTATTGCATCATCTTCGATTCTGATTGATGAAACTAATGCCGAGATTGGTCGGCATCCACAAATGGTTGAATCAGCAGCTGCCGTTCGTGAGTTATTACAATATGATAATTTCATTGTTCATCCGAGTGTTCTGGGTAAAAAAGCAGCTTTTGAAACAGTTGGTGGCTATCAGGAACAACTAATCGCCTGTGAAGATTATGATTTGTGGTTACGAATGATCGCGGCGGGTCAGCAAATAGGTGTGACTAATGAACCGTTGATGCGTTATCGGATTAGACAAAACAGTATGACTCAAAGTGACATGTTAAAAACCTTTCTAATTTCTGGCTTTTTACGTCAGACGACTGTGTTTAGATTAACAGCGAGTGATGAAGCAATCAAAGCAAAACTGGAAGCTTACCTAACTGAAAAAGGGTTTTACGATCAACATCAAAAAGACCGCTTTAACGCTAATATTAATTTATTGAGCACTGTTAAAAAAACGAAATCAATTGGTAAGGGGCTCCAGTTTCTGGGCATCTTGCTGAGTGACGGTAATGTGAGACGGTACTATTTAGAAAAAATTCAGTACAGCCGAACATTAAAACGATTATCAAAATAAAAAAGCATTGAAGGCAAAATTAAGTTTGTCTTCAATGCTTTTTTTAGTTTTTCTTTTCTTTTTTAACCAAGCGCATGTATTCAATAAGCGCTGGGAAACGGTTCAAGCGACTTGGATGTGATGCAAAACGATAGAACCATTCTAAGTGCATTTTTTGCCAAATTTTTGGAGCCCGGCTAACAGTTCCCGATAAAACATCAAAGCTACCGCCAACACCCATCCAAATGGCGTTAACTTTGTGACGATTGGCTTCGATAAAGGTTTCTTGTTTGGGGAAGCCAAGTGCTGCCAAAATAATATTGGGTTGTGTTCGTTCGATATCGGCAACAATTTTTTGTTCTTCTTGGTCGTCAAAATAACCGTTGTGTTGGCCGACGATGGTGACGTTAGGATATTGTTTTGCAACGTTTTGGCAAGCGGCTTGTAAAACTTCTTCCTTAGCACCAAGCAAATAAACGCTATAGCTGTTTTGATTGGCAATTTCGAATAAGGCCGTCATCGTATCAAAACCGGTAATTCGTTCTGTAAGCGGCGTGCCTAACATTGTGGCGCCTTTAAGAATACCAATACCGTCTGGTGTAATGTAATCGGCTTGGCTAATCGTTTGGAAGTAATCGTTATGTTTAGTGGCATAGAGGGCAATTTCTGGATTAGCAGTAACGATAAAACGGTTTTCGTTAGCGGCTAAGTCTTTTGAAAGTTGCGCAATAAATGCTTGGTTAGTAGTATTGATAAAAGGAATATTTAAAACTGAGACTGTCGGAAATTGCATTTGTAAAACTCCTTCTCGAAATTATGCAGAACTCGCTGTTTTATTGTATAATAGCTTCAACTAAGTATACCAAATATATCTCTAATTAGGAGTGCGACATGCAAAAATTATATCCTGATGATAGTTTGTTGTTACATACAGACTTGTATCAGCTCAATATGATGTTAACTTATTTTAAAAAGGGACTCCATAATCGGACAGCGGTTTTCGAATGCTATTTCAGAAAACTACCTTTTGAAAATGGGTATGCTATTTTTGCTGGTTTGGAACATATCGTTAATTATCTTGAGAATCTCCGCTTTACCGAGAGCGATTTAGCTTATTTACGGGATGAAGTCGGTTATCCTGAAGATTTTTTGACGTATCTAGCAGAATTAGATTTTGATTTAACGGTTCGTTCAGCGGTTGAAGGCGAATTGGTCTTTGGCAATGAACCAATCATGCAAGTAGAAGGGCCACTCGCCCAATGCCAATTGATTGAAACGGCGTTATTAAATATTGTCAATTACCAAACCTTGATTGCAACCAAAGCAGCACGGATCAAATCAGTGGTCGGCAAGGATCCCGTCTTAGAATTCGGGACACGCCGGGCCCAAGAAATGGATGCTGCTTTATGGGGCACACGCGCTGCTTATATTGGTGGCTTTGATGCAACCAGTAATGTACGAGCTTCTAAAATTTTCGGGATTCCAGCAAGCGGAACACATGCGCATTCTTTAGTTCAAGCTTACCGTAACGATTACGAAGCCTTCCGGGCCTATGCTGAAACGCATCGGGACTGTGTCTTCCTTGTGGATACTTATGATACTTTGAAGAGTGGTGTGCCGAGTGCAATCCGAGTTGCGCGCGAATTCGGTAGCCGGATTAATTTCCAAGGTGTGCGGATTGATAGTGGCGATATGGCCTATATTTCCAAACGTGTGCGCCAACAATTGGATGAAGCAGGCTTCACGGACGCTAAAATTTACGCTTCTAACGATTTAGATGAAAAGACAATCCAAAACTTGAAGATGCAAGAAGCTAAAATCGATGTTTGGGGCGTTGGGACGAAGTTAATTACCGCTTACGACCAACCAGCCTTGGGCGCGGTTTATAAGTTGGTTTCAATTGAAAACTCAGATGGTAAGATGGTCGATACCATTAAATTATCAAGTAATGCTGAAAAAGTCTCAACACCAGGCCGCAAGCAAGTTTGGCGAATTACCAAACAAGTTGACGGTAAATCAGAAGGGGACTACATCACATTATGGGATGAAGATCCACTTGAACAAGATACGATTTACATGTTCCATCCTAATTACACATACATCAATAAGACCGTGACCGACTTCAATGCCCGACCAATCTTACGGACTATTTTTGAAAACGGCAAACGGGTCTATACGTTGCCTGAATTAGCGGCAATTAAGAAGTTCTGTGCTGAAAACCTTGATTCACTTTGGGATGAATACAAACGTGACTTGAATCCACAGGATTACCCAGTCGATCTATCACAACGGACTTGGGACAATAAGATGAGTTCAATCCGCAAAGTCAGAGAAGACGTTAATTTAATGCACTAGAATCGATTATTTTTGAAGGAGTATCTGGCAAATGAACGCTTTACAAGCAGAAATTATTGCAGCCTTAAAAACACAACCAACGATCGATCCCGCCAAAGAGATTCGCCAATCGGTTGATTTTATGAAGGCTTATCTAAAGAAAAATACATTCTTAAAAAGCTATGTCTTAGGCATTTCAGGCGGCCAAGATTCAACTTTAGTGGGCGCATTGGCTGAAAAAGCCATGCAAGAGATGCGGGCTGAAACTGGCGATGAAAGTTACCAATTTATCGCAGTGCGGTTACCTTATGGGGAACAAGCTGATGAATCGGATGCGATGGCCGCAATCGAATTTATGGCAGCTGATCAAGTCAAACGGGTCAATATTAAGGGCTCAGTGGACGCGATGGTTCAATCCCTTGCGGAAACTGGTGTAATTGTTAGTGACTTCAATAAGGGCAATATTAAAGCCCGCGTGCGGATGATTGCCCAATATGGCGTCGCTGGTGAAAATAGTGGTGCTGTTTTGGGAACGGATCATTCTGCCGAATCCATCACGGGTTTTTATACGAAGTTTGGTGATGGCGGCGCAGATTTAGTGCCAATCTTCAGACTCAATAAGCGTCAAGGCAAGGCCATGTTAGCCGAACTCGGTGCGCCTAAACACCTCTATGAAAAAGTACCAACGGCGGATCTTGAAGAAGACCGTCCAGCATTACCAGATGAATTAGCATTGGGCGTCACATATGATCAAATTGACGACTATTTAGAAGGTCGTCAGGTCAGTGAAGAAGCCGCAACGAAGATTGAAAACTGGTACAAAAAAACGGCCCACAAGCGTCATTTACCAATAACAATCTATGATACGTTCTGGCAATAAAACAGAGTGCGTTGTCAGTGGTTAGCTTTTGAGCATTTGCAGAACTTAGCGAATTGGTGATGAAATCACCGGTTTGATAAGTTTAGCAAAGCACAGAAAGCTACTGACAAAAGCACGTTTAGCCTTCGAGCCTAGTCTCGTAAACCAATCTAGTTATTAAAACAACTATTTACTTGCCTTTTAGATTGTCTATACCTTATAATGGGGTTAACGATAAGGGAGTAACTGGCAGCTTGTCTGCGATAACGCCACCAACAAGGCAATATTCTGGTGTTATCTTAATTAGTGAGACTTATAGGGATTTTTAGAATTCCTGTAGGTCTCTTTTTTTACCCCCAAAATCAAATTTATAGGAGGCAAGGTAATGGTCGATAAACAAACCACATTTTTTACACAATCAACAGACGCAACACTTAAAGCGCTCGCAACAACGCCACAAGGGTTAACCCAAGAACAGGTTGAAAAACGTTTGGCAGAAAATGGTCGGAATCAATTGACTGAAAAGAAACGCAAAAGTTTAGCGATTCGTTTTTTAGAACAGTTCAAAGATTTTATGATTATTGTGTTATTAGTCGCAGCAATGATCGCGGGCTTTTTAGCACATGAATGGCCAGACGCATTCATTATTCTAGCCGTTGTGATCTTAAATGCGATTTTTGGGGTTTTCCAAGAAGCAAAGGCGGAACAAGCAATTAACGCTTTAAAAGAAATGGCGACACCTGATGCACACGTTCGTCGAGATGGCGAAATCGTGACGATTAAGAGTGAAGAACTCGTAGTTGGCGATATCGTGTTGCTGGAAGCCGGCGATATTGTGCCCGCGGATCTTCGCTTACTTGAATCAGCTGCTTTGAAAATCGAAGAGTCCGCTTTAACTGGGGAATCCGTCCCAGTTGATAAGACCGTTGATACCTTGACTGATCCAGAAAGTGGGATTGGTGATCGGACCAATATGGCGTTTATGAATAGTAATGTTACTTACGGTCGTGGCGTTGGGGTTGTAACGGGGACTGGGATGCAGACCGAAGTTGGTAAAATTGCTGGGATGCTCAACCAAGCCGACGAAACAACGACGCCATTACAGATGAACTTGAGCCAATTAGGTAAGAGTTTGACGATTATGATCTTGATTATTGCTGCAATTGTTTTTGTGGTGGGTTACTTACGCCACGCACAATCACCAATTAACATGTTATTAACTGCTATTTCGTTAGCGGTCGCAGCGATTCCGGAAGGCCTACCTGCAATTGTGACGATTATCCTTGCTTTAGGGACGCAGAAGATGGTTAAAAGAAAGGCTATTGTTCGTAAGTTACCTGCAGTAGAAACACTAGGGAGTACGGATATTATTGCGTCTGATAAAACTGGGACGTTGACGATGAACCAAATGACCGTCGAAAAAATATTTACTAACAACCAATTACAAGATGCTGGCGCAACATTACCAGCGGATAATTTAACATTAAAAATCATGAATTTAGCCAATGATACTAAAATTAAGGCTGACGGTGAAATGATTGGTGATCCGACCGAAACAGCCCTAATCGCGTATGGGCGTGATAAAGATTTTGATATTAACGCAGCTTTAGCAGCCGAACCACGGGTCGCTGAAGTACCATTTGATTCAGAGCGGAAGTTGATGACCACAATTCATCAACAAGCTGATGGTCAATTCTTAATGACCACGAAAGGCGCACCGGATGAATTGCTCAAACGCGTTACGCATTATATCGACGCACAAGGCGTTGTTCAACCGATGGACGATGCAGAGCGCCAATTATTATTAGACACGAACCATGGTTTGGCAAAACAAGCCTTGCGGGTCTTAGCGTTGGCTTATAAAGTCTTACCAAGTGTGCCAGCAACGGTTGATCCAACGATTGAAACTGATTTAATTTTCGCTGGCTTAGTTGGGATGATTGATCCTGAGCGACCAGAAGCAAAACAAGCTGTAACAGATGCGCATTCAGCTGGTATCCGGACCCTAATGATTACTGGGGATCACCGCGATACAGCCGAAGCAATCGCGCTTCGTTTAGGGATTATTACCCCAGAAGAAGATGCGGATGCCGCCGTTATTACTGGCGCTGAGTTAGACCAAATGGATGATCAAGAATTCGCTAAAAAAGTTACTCAATACGCCGTTTATGCGCGGGTTGCGCCTGAACATAAAGTACGAATTGTGAAAGCTTGGCAAAAACACGGTAAGGTTGTTGCGATGACTGGTGATGGTGTCAATGATGCACCAGCCCTCAAATCAGCCGATATCGGTATTGGGATGGGGATCACCGGGACTGAAGTTTCTAAAGGGGCCAGTGATATGGTCTTAGCCGATGATAACTTCTCAACAATTGTGATTGCGGTTAAAGAAGGCCGGAAAGTCTTTGCTAATATCCAAAAATCGATTCAATATCTTTTATCAGCCAACTTGGGTGAAGTGTTAACTTTATTCATGATGACGGTTTTAGGTTGGCAAATTCTGCAACCAGTGCATATCTTGTGGATTAATTTAGTAACGGATACTTTCCCAGCGATTGCCTTGGGGGTTGAACCAACTGAACCAGGGATTATGAATCAAAAACCACGTGGGCGTAAATCAAACTTCTTCTCAGGTGGCGTGTTCCAAGCGATTATCTACCAAGGCCTATTAGAAGGTGGGATTACCTTAGCCGTTTATGCGTTAGCGATTACGTTCCCAGTGCATCAAGCAAGTGGCTTAGCTCATGCGGATGCTTTAACAATGGCGTATGCAACGTTAGGGATGATCCAACTCTTCCACGCATTCAACGTTAAATCAGTCCATCAATCAATCTTTACAGTTGGCTTCTTTAAGAATAAAGCCTTCAACTGGGCTGTTTTAGCTTCATTTATCTTATTAGCCGCAACAATCATGATTCCAGGGCTCAATGGCTTATTCCATGTCTCACACCTTGATTTATATCAATGGGGGATTGTACTAGCAGCTTCATTTATGCTAGTAGTCATCGTTGAAATCGTGAAGTTCTTCCAAAGAAGAGCTGCTAAATAATTTAAGAAAAGACCGCGATAGGCTGATGCTTAAAAAGAAATAGAACGAATAAGGTACTAACGACAAAAGTTATTTTTGTCCTTGGTGCCTTATTTAATTGTTACCTGATTGAAACGTGCTTTTTGAAACTGCCTTTTGTGCTTAGCGACGTATTGCAAATAACCGATTATATCGGTTATTTGCAACACGATGCTAATGCTCGAAGTCAAATGCGTTTCAAACGCACTCTTGCAAGCCGATACCAGAATTAGTATACTGAAGCATAGGAAACTAGGAGGATTAACATGAATAAAACACAACAAAAGTTGGCTAAATACGGCCAAGCTGTTAACGATTTAATCGACAATACTGAAAAAGTGCAAGAAGGCATGAGTAAATATTTCGTCCCTTTAAAAGCGGCCGTTGCTGATGGTAAGTTAGCTGAAATGAGCGAACAGGATTACCAAAAGACAGCCCAAATCTTCAGAGACGGTGTGGATCAATACCACGAATTCTTAGCACAATTTAAGACAGCCGTTGCCCCAGCTCGTTTAATGGGGAACAACCAACGTTTAATCGGTGCTTATACTGATTTCGTTCAAGGTTGCGAAGATTTAATTACAAGCATGCATGATGATCAAACAGTTGATATGCAAGCTTTTGCTGCTTCAGAAATGAACCAAGACAAAGCAACAGAACGAATTTCTAAGTATATCCAAAACATCTCAAAAATTGCTTAGATCAACTCATGACAGTTCCCAAGACGGGTGCTGTTTTTTTATTGAAGATAAAGGTAGGGACGCACATGACTGATATTCAACAACTTGTCACCAAACAACTGACGCAATATCGACCACAACAAATTAATGCCGTGTTAACCTTATTAGACGAAGGTAACACCGTACCGTTTGTGGCGCGCTATCGTAAGGAAAGGACTGGTAGTTTAGACGAAGTTCAAATTCGCGAAATCGAACACACCTTCCAATACTTAACAACGCTTGAAAAACGGAAGACCGATATTATCAAGAATATTGCCGAACAAGCTAAGTTAACGCCGGTTTTACAAAAGCAAATCGAAGCCGCTAGCCAATTACAAGTGCTTGAGGATTTATACCTGCCTTATAAGCAAAAACGGCGGACAAAGGCGACGATTGCTAAAGAAGCTGGGTTAGAACCGTTTGCCAACCTGATTGCGCAATTACCGAACTTTTCAGAACAAGTCCTCCTGGAAAAAGCGGCCGATTATCTTAACCCAGACCAAAAGATTATCGATACAGATGCTGTTTTAGCGGGTGTGCATGAAATTATCGCTGAAAATATTAGTGAAACAGCTACTTTCCGTGACTGGACACGACAATACACCCGTCAAAACGGGCAAATTGTGAGTCAGGTGAAAGATGCCGACAGCGATGATAAGCAAGTTTATCAAATCTATTATGATTTCTCAGCACCGATTAATAAGATTGCGGAACATCAATATTTAGCGATTAATCGTGGCGAACACGAAGGTATCTTGAAGGTGAAGCTAGAAGTTGCCGAAAATATGATCGTTGGACATATTGCTCAAGCCGTTATTCATGGTCAAGACTCAGCTGCCGCCCAAATTATTAAGACAGCTATTGAAGATGCCTATAAACGGTTCATTGGCCCGGCCATTGAACGTGAATTGCGGAAGCAGTTAAAAGAAAAGGCTGATCAACAAGCAATTGCCGTCTTTGGCGATAATTTAAAGCATCTTTTATTACAACCGCCTTTGAAAGGCAAAGTTGTTTTAGGTTTTGACCCTGCTTACCGAACAGGCTGTAAATTAGCCGTTGTCGATGGGACTGGAAAATTTCTAGATAAATTAGTGATCTATCCGCATAAACCAGCTGCAGCGCCTAAACGAGCAGCAGCTGCCGATGAATTCAAGCAATTCCTTGAAAAATATAATGTTGAAATGATTGCAATCGGGAATGGGACTGCTAGTCGTGAATCTGAAGAATTTGTGGCATCAGTTTTAAAAACCATTTCCCGGGAAATCTTTTACGTGATTGTCAACGAAGCAGGGGCTTCCGTTTATTCAGCAAGTGATACAGCGCGGGCTGAATTCCCAGATCTACATGTTGAAGAGCGGAGTGCGATTAGTATCGCACGGCGCTTACAAGATCCCTTAGCAGAATTGATTAAGATTGATCCACAAGCAGTCGGTGTCGGGCAATACCAACACGATGTTGCCCAAAAGGAATTGACGACGCAATTAGACGTAGTCATTGAAGATGTTGTCAATAGCGTAGGGGTTAACTTGAACACCGCTAGCCCACAACTCTTGCAACATATTTCTGGGTTATCAGCGACGACTGCCCAAAATATTGTCCAATACCGTAACGAAAACGGCTTATATCAAAAACGCAGTGAATTGAAGAAAGTGCCGCGCTTAGGCCCTAAGGCATTCGAACAAGCCGTTGGGTTCTTGCGAATCATCGGTGGCGACAACCCATTAGACAATACGGATATTCATCCTGAAAGCTATCCAGTAGCCAAGGCGATTTTAAAATCGTTGGGTGTCACTTTGGAGGCTTTAGGAACACCAGAATTATCAGCAGCAATTAAGCAATTAACAGTGACTGATTTGGCGACCGAATTAGCGGTCGGCTCTGAAACACTTGAAGATATCTTAAGCGGTTTACAAAAACCAGGTCGGGATTTGCGGGATCAAATGACAGCACCACTGCTACGGCATGATGTCTTAACCCTCGCCGATTTGAAACCGAACATGGCCCTAGAAGGAACCGTGCGGAATGTCATTGATTTCGGTGCTTTTGTGGATATCGGTGTTAAACATGATGGCTTAGTTCATATTTCGCAATTGGCCAATCACTTTGTTAAACATCCATCTGATGAAGTTTCAGTCGGTGATGTTGTTCAGGTTTGGGTCTTAAGCGTCGATCAAGAACGTGAACGGGTTCAATTGACGATGAAGGCGCCTAAAGCAACTGATTAATGATGACGGATCAAGAATTAACGCAACTCATTCAAAATATTTCAGTAACCACGTTTAATCGCCCGTTTAGCCACCAAGCAAATTTTAATCGGCGCTTAAAAACAACAGGGGGTCGTTATCATCTGCAAGACCACCACATCGACATTAACCCGTTGATGGTTGCCCAAGGACAGGCTGTTTTAGAAGGCATTATTAAACATGAGCTGTGTCATTACCACCTGCATTTATTGCACCGTGGGTATCGGCATCGAGACCATGATTTTAAGCGGCTTTTACAACAGGTTGGTGGTGCGCGCTTTGCACCACCGGTCACGGCTAAAAAGGCACCACAAAAACGACTAGCCTATCAATGCACCAAATGTGGCCAGTTGTATCAACGACAACGGCATATCAATACAACGCGTTATGTCTGTCGTCGTTGCCATGGTCATTTAAAATTAGTAAAAGAAATTTAAAAAAAGAAGTGTGCCATAAGTATTGAGAGATTAAAAACAGGCCCTGAGACAAAAATAATTTTGTCCCAGGGCCTGTTTTTTTAAACTTGTCGGAGCGTTTGGTTTTGTGTCACAAAGCCTAATTTTTGGTAGAGTTGCAGGGCGGATTGGTTATTGCCCAAGACGGTTAGCTCCAAAAAGGCGAGTTGTTTTTCTTTTTGCCAAGTACGGGCTTTTGCAAGTAACGCCGTTGCAATTCCTTGGCGACGATAGTCAGGATGGACGTATAATGCAGTGACGTAGGCAAATTGATGGCTGATAAAGAGATTGGAAGGACTAGTTTGTGCTGTGGTAACGTGACAAAAACCCGTTATCTGATCCTGATTGCGAGTGATATAGACAGTTTGGCGTTTGTCTTCAACCATCATTTTCCAGGTGAAGAAATCAGGACTGCTCTTTTCTTGATAATTAGTCGGCTGGAATGCGTGCATTTCAGTTGTTAAAGCTTGATAAAGCGTTGTTAAGGCACCAATATCGGTTAAATTAGCGGTTTCGATAAACATTTTTGGCCTCCAGAGCGATTTTTTGTTGACTTCAATTCGGGTTTCTCTTATACTAATGTACGTGGCTTAAAGTCATAAAGCAAGTATCGCGGGTGTGGCGGAATGGCAGACGCGCAAGATTAAGGATCTTGTCGGGAATTTTCCCGGTGGAAGTTCGAGTCTTCTCACCCGCATATGATAACAAGTTAAACGATACCGTTAGCGGTGTCGTTTTTTTGTGTCCTAATTAAGTTTGAGAATTGAATTCAATTTCGTAAATCGCTATAATGGGCAATAAGTTAATGGGAGAGGTAAGTAGAGATGACACGTAATTCATCAGCGTATAAGATCAGCATTCTAGCGATTCTAACGGCATTGTTAATGATTCAGAGTTTTGTACCGATGGTTGGTTATATTTATATTCTACCAGGGTTACCCGGCGTCACCACGATGCATTTAACCGTCATCATTGGGGCGATTATTTTAGGTACTCGTGGCGGCGCAACTCTAGGTGCAATCTGGGGGACATTATCCCTGATTCACGCCTATACAGCGCCAGTCGATGCATTAACCTTATTGATCTTCCAAAACCCGGTAATCGCTATTTTACCGCGTTTGATGGTGGGGTTAGTCGCCGGATTATTATATCAACACTTACACAATACTAAAGCGGGACAACGGGGCTCGATGGCAATCGCCGCTTCCTTTGGCACCATCGTTAATACGACGTTAGTTATTCTATTGACGTGGGCCTTTTATAGCCAACAAGCAGCCGGTATTTATAAAACGGACGTCAGTCACTTAATTATCGTGATGCTGAGTGCCGTAGCGATTAATGCCTTGATGGAAATAGCCCTAGCGGTGATTGTGACACCGTTTGTGGCCAAGCCATTATTAAGATTTAAGCGCGAATAAAAAGAGTCGGGACAAAAGTAATTTTTGTCCCGACTCTTTTTTAGTGGCTAGTCCAATTGTTTTTGAACCTTCTTAGCCTGTGCAGTGACCGTATTAATATTAACCTTAGCGATTTCGGCTTGTTGGTAAATAGCACTATAATATTGATTCAAGCGGTTGATAGGCGCTGCTAAATCATCCGCGTGTGCATCGGCCGATGTGTGATCGGCATAGAAGTCGGTTTCGGCTGTGGCAGCGGCGTCGTAGAAATTCGAAAGCGTTGTGTAATCAAGTGCGGATAGTTTCAAGCTTTGATTTAAATCCTTGATGAATTCAATGGGCAATTCGTCGCTTTCTTGATTAGCAATTTTAATCAGGCGCTTAACGACCGGCTTTAATTCAGCTTGTTGTGTTTTAAGCGTCTTGTAAGCTTCTGCTCGTGAAGCGGCAGTTTGTGCTATTTTAGACCCCTTAACATCTAGGAGGTTTTGATCTGGATATTTTGCTTGGATTTTAAGGTAGCTATCCGGTACGCCCTGGTCGGCATCCTCTAGAGTGCTGAGTGCCGTTTGTTGGGTTTTAGAAATCTGCAAAATAGTGTTGAGGTCGTCTTTGACCTGCTGTTTTGTATCGAGCGGTTTTTCGCAACCGGCTAGTAAGAATAGTAGCCCCAAAATGGGGAGTAATCGTTTTAGTATTTTTAGCATTGTCAGGCACTCCAGTAGTTAAATTCGTTAACTTCATCTTAGCGTAAATACGTCTAAAAGCCAACCGTTTGCCATGGTAGATAACAGAAAAACGTCAATTTAATGGAAAGTATAAAAGTTCGGTTATCGTAGAAAGAAAACGGTTTATTTTTTAGTGTTTAGGGTTGTTTCTCTTTTTTTCATGTGTTACACTATGTTTGTACTTTTTGACAGGTTATGGTTCGAATGTTTCCAAAAGAACTTTCTTCCATCGCACCGACAGAAATACACAAATTTATAACGTGTCTAACGACACAAGGAGGAGTTTTCTCATGGAAAACGGAACTGTAAAATGGTTTAACGCAGAAAAAGGTTATGGCTTTGTAACTCGCGAAGATGGTAGTGATGTATTCGTACATTTCTCAGCTATCCAAGGTGAAGGCTACAAGACTCTTGAAGAAGGTCAAAGCGTTTCTTTCGATATCGAAGAAAGCGATCGTGGACCACAAGCCGTTAACGTAAACAAAAACTAATTTATAAATATTAGTCGTGGATCAACTGTCAATCAGTTGGTCCTTTTTTTATGGGCTAAAGAAAGGCGGCAAGATGTTAGATTATCAAATGATTGCACCAAACGAGCGTGAGGATTACTTACCTTATTTACGACTAGCAGATGAAGAAGTCGGGATGATTCGTCGTTATTTAAATGACGGTCAGCTCTACAGTCTTCCTTTAGCCGGCCAATCAACCGTAATTGGCGTTATGCATGTGACGTTTGCCAAACAGGGACAAGTCGAATTGAAGAATATCGCTTTATTACCAGCTTATCGGGGACAAGGTTATGGGCAACAAGCACTCGGTGATTTGAAACAGATGATGGCTGACTTAGGGTATCGAACATTGCTAGTGGGCACTGGGGATGGTAGCTTAGCGGCAATTGCCTTCTATCTACGCCAGGGATTTCGCTTTGATCATATTCGTAAAGGCTTTTTTGAACAATATCAAGCACCAATTATCGAAAATGGGATTCAATTGCAGGATATGGTGGTTTTGCGTCAACCACTATAAGAAGGCAATATAAAAAGGACTAAGACAAAATTGCTTTTGGTCCTAGTCCTTTTTAATCATTAACCCTTTTAATTTAAGTCTGAAGGTTGTTCAAACGGGTAAACAAACCCCCATTGGGCGCGAGCGTCGGTCATAATGTCCATGACGTCGCTAGTTAGGGCGAGTGTGTCATTTGCTTGATGACCTCGAACAACTTCTTGGAAGTCGTGTAATTCGTAGTTCATGGCGTTGGTAGCATCGCCCGCTTGAATGATTTGAGTAGTACCATCAGGGAAGGTCAATTGGGCCTTGTCTGGTCGTGGATAATCATCGACGGTCACATAACCTTTTTCATAAACCAGCACGCCTTGTTTAGGCATCTTCGCGTGAAGGTTAAGCGTGACCGTCACCATTTCTTGATGGGCATTGTTAAGGAGGAGTGTTGATTGTTGATCGACACCAGATTCTGATGGCACCCACTGTGCGGCAATCAATTCTGGTTTAGCACTCAGCATCCGCCGTGCAAATGCGAGGGCGTAAACACCGATATCTAACATCGCACCACCGGCTAATTCAGGATTGAAAAAGCGATTGGTTGGATCAAGTTCTTTGAAGCTTCCGAAAGTGATTTGAATTGATTTTAGGGCCCCTAAATCTTGGGCAACTTGTTGACGTTCAATTTCTGCAAAAAGCGGCATATGATAAATTGTCATGGCTTCAGCCAAGATTAAATGTTTTTCAGCGGCGAGCGCTTTAGCCGCATTTAATTCACGCCGATTCATCGTGATGGCTTTTTCGCAAAAGACATGTTTACCAGCGTTTAAGCTCGCCATAATGCCATCAAAGTGATAGTTGTGAGGTGTGGCGACGTAGATAATATCAATGGCAGGGTCGGCCAACATCTCAGCGTAGCTACCATAAGCATGGGGAATATGATACTGTTGGGTGAAGGCGTTTGCCTTTTCTAATGAACGAGAAGCAGCACCATAGATTTGGCCGTCCGGTTGGTTGAAGTAAGTTGCAAAACTACCGGCGATATTGCCAAGGCCCATAATGCCCCAGTTAAGAGTTGTCAAATGAATCAGTCCTTTACTATCGTAATCGGTTCTAAACGATATTATAACAATAAAAAAACAAAATAGGAATTAAAGGCAATTAAGCAGATTAATCATTGGGCTTCAGGTTAAATTTGTGTACAATATAGAATAGATTGAATGAAGTAGAGGCAGATTAGTGGCGAAGAAGAAAAAACGACGCACAACGAAAAAATGGTACAGCACTAAAAAGAGACAACCGACAGAATGGCTAGTCGTCCTGCTGGGCGTTTTATTTGTTTTGGGAGTTGGCTTAGTCCTGTATATTCAATATACCGGTGCGCAGACCCAAGAGCGCTTAGCAAACGAGGCCAAACAAGAAGAGTTGGCTAAAGTGAAGAAGAAAAAAGAATTTATTAACCAATTAGCGCCTTATGCGCAAGAATTACAACAAAAATACCACGTCCTCTCTAGTATCACACTGGCCCAAGCCATCTTAGAAAGTGATTGGGGTAAAAGCTCGCTAGCAGCGGATTACCATAACTATTTTGGGATTAAAGGCGACGACCCGGATAATACCAAAGAGATGACCACTAAGGAATACTTGAACGGCCAATGGGTGACGACTACCGCGCGCTTTCGGGTTTACCGTGACTATCGCGAGTCTATGTTAGATCACGTCTTACTTTTTGCACATGGAACGTCTTGGGATCATAATCATTACCAACACGTTGTGGCAGCTACCAATTATACGCAAGCTGCCCAGGCGCTCAAACAAGATGGGTACGCAACGGATCCTAATTATCCGGAGAAGTTAATCGAACTTGTCAAAACCTATCGATTGGACCAATTTGATTGATAAACACCGTAAATAATTTTGTTTATGATAATAAATCTTGAAAAGTCTTAATTAAAGTTGTCGCTAGCTTTTATTTGTGGTAACCTATTTTTAATTCAATTTCAGAAAACAAGGGAGTGCTTGGTGTGCGGTTATTAGAGGAACGTATTAAAAAAGATGGTCAGGTTTTAGGAGAAGATGTATTGAAGGTTGATAACTTCTTAAATCATCAAGTTGATCCAGAACTCATGGCAGCAATGGGTGAAGAGTTTAAACGATTATTTGAAGGTGCCCCAATTACTAAAATCCTAACGGTTGAATCATCAGGCATTGCCCCAGCAGTCTTTGCTGGTCTTGCTTTCCACGTTCCCGTTGTTTTTGCACGTAAGCACAAGAGTTTAACACTCCAAGATAATATGTATAGCGCAACTGTTTATTCATATACGAAGAAGGTTAACAACCATATTTCAATTTCTAAGAAATTCTTGAACGAAAACGATCGTGTTTTAGTGATTGATGATTTCTTAGCAAATGGTCAAGCGGTTGAAGGCTTATTAGAAATTATCGACCAAGCTGGCGCCCAACTTGAAGGGGTCGGCATTGTCATCGAAAAAACATTCCAAAAAGGTCGCGAGTTATTAGATCAACGCGGCATTCACGTTGAATCATTAGCACGGATTGCTGCTTTTGAACAAGGCGAAGTGGTCTTCCTAGACGAAAATAACGAAAATTAATTTGAAAAAGGCCAGTGATGGTCTTTTTTTGTGCGAAAAATATCAAGATTTAGTTAAAGTACTAGGTAGTTAGGGATAGAATTCGCTATAATAGAAGTATCTGAGAATTGAAGTCATGTGCATAAGAAAGTAGGTAGAAAGATGCCAGTTATTTATCCGGGTCAAACGATTGGAATTATTGGAAATGATCAACGTGCGTACATGTTGGCTTTAAAAGCTAAGGAAATGGGCTACCGCGTTGCGGCAATTGTCACCGAACAGACACAAGATTCATCATTAGCCGCAGTACTTGATATTCAGATTGAAGGCGATCCACAGCAATACGAAACACTCGCACGTTTAGGCGATTGTTGCCAGGTGCTCACGTATACGGATGAATCGCTCGATGAAACACTACTAGAACAGTTGGTTCAAGATTACAATGTCCCACAAGGTAGCGATGCGCTCTCAATGACGCAAGATCGTTACCTCGAGAAGGTCTTTTTGAGTGATCTCAATATCAATATCTCACCATATGTGACGGTGGTTGATAAGACGGATATTGAACAAGGGGTTGATTCAATTGGCTATCCCTGTATTTTAAAACCGATTCAACGCGGCTTCGGTCGGCAATATCATCAATACCTTGAATCACCAGCCGATTTGGCCAAGATGGATGATACGTTGGAATTGGGTGCCTACTTATTAGAATCATGGGTCCCTAAACAACAAGAATTGGCCGTGATGGTTGCCAAGGATTATGAAGGCCAAGTTGTCACGTTACCGATTATTGAAAATCAGATGCAAGACCAAGATTTACAATTATCAATTACGCCGGCACGCATCGATCAAGATGTCGCAGAAGAAATTGAACGCTTAGCGACTGTGATTGGGCAAAACCTAGATTATATGGGCATCTTCGGGATTGAATTCTTCTTGACCGCGGATATGAACATCTACGTTAAGCGAATTGTCACCGCACCACATGAAACTGGGGATGTGCTTAACCGCATTTTGAACTTTTCACAATATGAATACCACTTAAAGGCGATTTGCCAGTTAGCAATTGGCCCTTCACGCTTAAATAATGCGGGTGTTTGTTTAAGAACAACGCCAGAACAATGGCCACTGATTCAAACACAAATGAAGATTAAGCCGGATTGGTATTTCAATCGTTGCCAGACAATTGGTGCGCAAGAAAGTGGTTATATCACAGCTGTAGGGCATAATATTCAACCACTATTAGATAATTTTGAAGCAGCGGAATTAATTTAAAAAGAAATCGACCGTTAGTTGATGCTTTCAACTGAACGTATTTGGAGGAAGAAACATGTTAGAACGTTATACACGCCCAGAAATGGGTGCCATCTGGACTACTGAGAATCGCTACCAAGCTTGGCTAGAAGTTGAGATTTTAGCCGTAGAAGCCTGGGCTAAATTAGGCGATATTCCAGCGGAAGACGCCGCTAAAGTGCGCGCTAATGCGAGCTTTGACGTTGAAGAAATTAACCGCCTAGAAGCAATTACACATCATGATGTGGTCGCCTTTACTCGCGCAGTTTCAGAATCATTGGGTGCCGAAAAGAAATGGGTGCACTACGGTTTAACGTCTACAGATGTTGTTGATACAGCACAAGGCTATATTTTAAAACAAGCCAACGACTTAATTCGGGCCGATATCGAACGGTTTATGGCCGTTTTGAAACAAAAAGCTTACGAATATCAAAATACGGTGATGATTGGCCGGACACACGGTGTGCATGCTGAACCAACGACTTTCGGTTTGAAATTGGCGACTTGGTATGCTGAAATGAAACGGAATCAAGAACGTTTTGAACGGGCTGCAGCAGGCGTTGAAGCTGGTAAAATCAGTGGGGCAGTCGGTACTTTTGCGAATATCTCACCAGAAATCGAAGCTTACGTGACAGAAAATCTTGGTATTCGGGCGCAAGATATTTCAACACAAGTCTTGCCACGTGATTTGCATGCCGATTACATTAATACAATGGCAGTTGTCGCAACATCAATCGAACATTTTGCCACTGAAATTCGTCATTTACAACGTACCGAAGTTCGCGAAGTGGAAGAATTCTTTGCTAAAGGTCAAAAGGGCTCTTCAGCAATGCCGCATAAACGTAATCCAATCAGTTCTGAAAACGTTAGTGGCTTAGCCCGCGTCATTCGCGGTCATGTCATCACGGGGATGGAAGATGTTTCATTATGGCATGAACGGGATATTTCACATAGTTCAGCAGAACGGATTATCTTGCCAGATACGACGATTTTATTAGATTACATCTTAAACCGGTTCACACGGATTATTGAAAAATTAACTGTTTTCCCAGAAAAAATGAAAGCCGACATGAATTTAACGCACGGCTTGATTTACAGCCAACGGGTCTTATTGAAGTTAGTTGATTCTGGGTTAAGCCGAGAAGCAGCTTATGATTTGGTACAACCAAAAACAGCCCTTGCATGGGATGAGCAAAAAGATTTCCGTCAATTACTAGAAGCAGATCCAAAGGTCATGGTGCAATTAACACCAGCGGAAATGGACGACGCTTTCGACTACCACTGGCACCTCAGCCAAGTGCAAACAATTTTTGACAGAGTATTTAAATAAGAGTGGTTTTGCCAACGGGTAGGCTCTGAATCTTAATAAAAACAAAAAAACGCCTTAACCGTTATTTATGGTTAAGGCGTTTTTTTATGGGCGAATAAATTCCGATTCAAATGCACATTCATGGTGTTGATTGCTGAGGGCCAGTTCAAATGCTTTTTGCCCTAAAGTGAAAAAGTGATGGTCAATCGTTGGCATTTTTAGGAGGAGACTCGAGAGTTGCTTTTCCTGCCCAATTAAAATGGGGACGGGGAGTTGGTGGTCCAAATGATATTGCCGCACGCCAGCCGCGATATCATCACCATTAGTAAAATAGCAATTAAGAGCTGGTTGGCGTGCAATCAGTTGTTCGGCGGCGCGGTAGCCATCTTCAAAAGAGCGCATGCCACCAATCATCAATTGCTGATCCGGCTTTTGGTGAAAAATCTGTTGATAAGCGCCCGTGACAGCCACCCAAGTGGGGCTTTTGGCTAAATTGCGGCTCAAGAGTAGCCCGATTTGTTGAACCTCAAGCGATTTAAGGTAGTTAAATGCGGCTAAATAGGCCGGTTCACGGTTGGAATACACCGCTGAAATATGGTGCTGCCCCGGATTTTCACAGCAAACAATCTGACCGTAGCGTGTATAGTCTTCTAAAACTGCTAGCGGCAGTTCGTGCGAGGTAAAAATCAACGCCGTAAAATTCTTCCGCTTCAACTGCTCGAGGTAATCGAGCTCAACGGTTCGGTTGTACTCAGAAGGCAGTAACACAATGTGATAGCCACTCGAAAAAGCGGCGTCCATGATCCCATTTAAGAGTTGATTGAAATAGGGATGGTCATTGTGTGGTAGGACGACCCCGATATTTTTATTTTGGCCAAAGCTTAAATCACGCGCCAAACTATTGGGGACGTAATCCAGTTGCTTGATGACCGCTTCAATCGCTTCTTTGGCAGCGTCAGACACGTATTTTTGTTGATTTAAAACGCGGGAGACGGTCGAAACCGAATAGCCGCTTTTTCTAGCAATATCACGAATGGTTGGCATGATTTTAACCTACTTTTTGATTAACTTTTGTAATGTATTTTTTAATCCCGTAGCTAAAGCCACTATGATGATTGGTTTTAGTAATAAATTGACCGGCAGCTTGAATTTGATCACTTGCATTGCCCATCACAATTGGGTGCCCGACGATGCTTAACATCGATAAGTCGTTTTGACCTGCACCAAAAGCAGCACAGTCGGCGGGCGTCAAGCCGGCATTTTTGAGAATAGTCATTAAGGCCTGTGCTTTAGTGGCTTGTTGACTGGTGATTTCTACGTACATTGTACCTGATTGTTGGACGGAAAGGCCAGGTAAGTGAAGTTGGTCAATGAATTGTAGAACGGCTGTGCGTTGTTCATCTTCTGGCACCATCAGCATCACCTTAAAAATTTTAATGAATGGATTTTTCAACTGGTCGTCAAAATTAATGATGGTTGGTAAGAGCCCGGTGAGTTGGGCCTCAGTTTCAATTCCGGCATCAATTTTTTGTGTGTACCAATGCTGTAAATCATAAGCACTTAAACTAATGTCGCTAAATTCGGTTTGTAATGCAGCGACTAGTTGTGCGACAGTTGTTGTTACGAGTGGATATTCGGCTAAGACCATGGGGAATAAATCGGTAGGTTTGTAGATGAGGCCGCCATTAAAAGCAACTTGTGGGGTTGTCAGTGCGAGTTGCTCAACCGTCGCCTGCATTTCTTGCGGCGAACGGGCTGAAACTAATGAGATTGGTAGCGGGCTTGTTTTGACCGTTGCGATATCTTTTTCGGAAAGTTGTCCCGCCTGGTTTAACAATGTGCCATCTAAGTCAGAAAAAATATATTTAATCATAATGAATGCCACCTTTCTTGGATTAATGTGAGTATAATTTATGAAACGCGTCCCAGGTCAAGGCATAAGATTGACCAGAATTGTAATCCGGTTACTAAGGCGTGTTCGCTTTTTTCTACCTATCTAGTTTGTTATAATAAAGACTAATTGCAATTACGGAAGGATGACTATATTTGTCTGAACAAGAGCTCTTAAAAGGAATGAATCCCGAACAAGCTGAGGCGGTTCTAACAACTGAAGGGCCACTGTTAATTATGGCGGGTGCCGGCAGTGGTAAAACGCGGGTGTTAACGCACCGTGTTGCGTATTTAATTGAAGAAAAACATGTATTGCCATGGCGAATTTTAGCCATCACTTTTACCAATAAAGCAGCGCGCGAAATGCGCGAACGGGTGGGCAATTTACTAGGCGAAGGTGCTCAAGATGTTTGGGTTTCAACCTTCCATGCCCTTTGTGTGCGTATTTTACGGCGTGAAATTGAACAAATCGGCTATAACCGGGCCTTCACGATTGCGGATCCTTCTGAACAATTGACGTTGATGCGCCATGTTTGTCGGGACTTAAATATCGATACTAAAAAATATGAACCCAAAGCGATTTTAGGGACAATCAGTAAAGCGAAAAATGCGCTTCAAACACCAGCGGACTATCAAGGTTTAGCCAATGGACCGTTTGAAAAGATGGCGGCAAAATGCTATACAGAATATCAAAAACGACTCCATCAAAACCAAGCGCTTGATTTTGATGATTTAATCATGCAAACAATTCGCTTATTTAGAGAAAATAAGGAAACTTTGGCACATTATCAAGAAAAATTCCAATACATTCACGTTGATGAATACCAAGATACCAATGAAGCGCAATACACATTGGTGAATATGTTAGCTGAGAAGTATCAAAACCTCTGTGTTGTTGGGGATGCCGATCAAAGTATTTATGGTTGGCGGGGTGCTGATATCAGCAATATCATGAACTTTGAACATGATTATCCAGACGCTAAATCAGTGATGTTGGAACAAAATTACCGGTCAACCAAGACCATTTTGGAAGCCGCTAATGGGGTCATTAACCGCAATACTTTCCGGAAACCAAAGGAATTGTGGACCCAAAATGAAGAAGGCCAACCGATTACGTATTATCGAGGCCAGAGTGAACGCGACGAATCTTTATTTGTCATCACGAAGATCCAAGAAGAAATGCAAAAAAATAACCGTAAATACGGCGACTTTGCAGTGTTATATCGGACTAATGCGCAATCTCGGACAATTGAAGAAGCGTTTGTTAAAGCTAATATGCCTTATAAAATGGTCGGCGGACACAAATTCTACGACCGGAAAGAAATTAAGGATATCCTCGCTTATTTACGTTTAGTCGTTAATGCGGCCGATTCAATGAGTTTTGAACGGATCGTCAACAGCCCTAAACGGGGGATTGGCCCTGGCACGCTTGAAAAATTAGGGCAGTTTGCCGATGATCACCAATGGTCATTATTGGAAGCGGCACAAAATGCTGAATTATCAACGATTCCCGCTAGAAGTCGCAATACTTTAATCGACTTTGGGAACGTAATTGGCGATTTAGCGAAGATGCGTGAATTCTTAAACGTGACGGACTTGACCGAACAATTATTGGACAAGACCGGCTACAAGAAGGCACTTGAAGTTGAAAATACACTAGAATCACAAACCCGTTTAGAAAATATTGAAGAATTACTATCTGTAACGAAACAATTTGATGAGCATTATGAACCCGAAGAAGAAGACAGTGATTTATTTGTGGACTTCTTAGCGGAATTATCATTGGTTTCTGATTTGGATTCTGTTGAAGAAGAAGCTAGTGAAGTCACGATGATGACCTTGCATGCGGCTAAAGGCCTTGAGTTCCCAGTAGTCTTTTTAATGGGGATGGAAGAAGGTATTTTCCCACTATCACGGGCGTTATTGGAAGAAGACGAGTTAGAAGAAGAACGGCGTTTGGCGTATGTTGGAATTACCCGTGCTGAAAGTAAGCTTTATTTAACGAATGCTTATTCACGGATGTTGTATGGTCGTCAACAAAGTAACCAAGCTTCACGATTTGTTGGTGAAATTGATGATAAATTATTGGATTACGCGAACGGCAATGCCGGCAGTATTCCAGAACGTAAGCTACCATTTGGCAAGTCGAATAGCTACGCCAGAGCAACCGCTACGACGTATAACGGGCCTAAAACAACCACTAGTCATAAAATTGCCGATACAACCGGTGGCGATAAGAGTGGTAGTTGGCAAGCGGGCCAAAAAGTCCAACATAAGAAGTGGGGCATTGGCACAGTCGTCAAGGTCAACGGCACAGGCGGCGACCAAGAACTAGACATCGCCTTCAAGGAACAAGGTGTCAAGAGACTACTAGCAAGCTTCGCACCAATAGAAAAAGTAGAATAAAGTGCGCAAGCAGGCGATTATACTCTGATGATTAGTGTAATACCGTGAATAACCGGAAGAGTATGCCTAACAGAGCACGTTTCAATCCAACAAAGGAGTGTCCAATATGGGTTTAGCCAAACCAGTTGAAGATTATACCCAGAGTGAGGCGGCTTCACTTGCGCAACAATTGCGCGATCAATTAGCCGACTACAGTCAGGCGTACTATACACAGGATGCGCCCTTAGTGGAAGATCATGTGTACGATGAGTTGTATCGTGATTTAGAGCAGCTCGAAGCCGCTTTTCCGGTGATTGTGACCAATGATTCACCAACTCAAAAAGTCGGTGGCCAAGTCTTACCAGGTTTTACAAAGGTCACGCATGAGATTCCCATGTTATCGATGGGGGATGTCTTTTCTGAAGCCGAGTTGGCAGCGTTTGACCAACGGTTACGAAAAAATACGGCAACGGAAATCGAGTATAATGTCGAGTTAAAAATCGATGGCTTAGCGATTGATTTAATTTATGAAAAAGGCCGCTTTGTCCGGGGGGCCACGCGTGGTAACGGGACAATTGGTGAAGATATTACTCAGAATTTAAAGACAATCAAGGCGATTCCGCAAAAACTAACGCGTCCCGTTTCAATTGAGGTCCGCGGTGAATGTTACATGCCCAAAGCGGCTTTTGCAGATTTGAATCAAAAACGGGAAGCAGAAGGCCAAGAACCGTTTGCTAATCCACGGAACGCGGCGGCTGGTAGTTTACGCCAATTGGATGCTAAGGTGGCAGCTGCGCGTCAATTGAGTGCCTTTATCTATACGATTGTCACGTTTGATGATGTGCAGGCGACAACGCAAAGTGAGGCCCTCCATGTTTTAGCTGAATTAGGTTTTAACGTGAACCCAACGTCTGTTGTCTGCCAAAATATGGCTGAGGTACAGGCGTTTATCGAACAATACCAAGGGACACGGAACGATTTGGCGTATGGCATTGATGGGGTTGTTTTAAAAGTAAATGATCTTGCGCTCCAACGTCAATTAGGCAACACGGTTAAAGTGCCACGCTGGGAAATTGCCTATAAATTCCCACCTGAAGAAGCAGAGACCGTCGTTCGTGAAATCGAATGGACCGTTGGCCGAACTGGGGTTGTGACACCAACCGCGGTTATGGATCCGGTTCAACTAGCTGGGACGACCGTTTCACGAGCATCATTACACAATGCGGATATGTTACGCGATAAAGATGTTCGATTGCTTGATACAGTGCTCTTGCACAAAGCGGGAGATATTATTCCAGAAATTTCGCAAGTTGTTTTAGACAAGCGTCCTAGCGATAGTCAAGTTTATGCCGTACCAACGACTTGTCCATCATGTGGGCACGATTTGGTCCATTTGGATGAAGAAGTAGCGTTGCGTTGCATTAATCCAATGTGTCCGGCTCAAATGAAGGAACAACTCACCCATTTTGCTTCTCGGAACGCGATGAATATCGATGGCTTAGGGCCACGGATTATTACCCAATTGTTGGCAAAAGAGTTGATCCACGATGTGGCCGATTTATACCGGTTAACAGCGGATGATTTAGCCCAATTGGATAAATTTAAAGAAAAATCTATTAATAATTTATTAAATGCAATCGATGCTAGTCGCCAGAATTCGCTAGAAAGGTTATTATTTGGGTTAGGGATTCGCCATGTGGGCGCTAAAGCTGCCCGTTTATTGGCTGAACATTTCCAAACATTAGCAGCCTTGATGGCGAGTGATCAAGAAACTATCATTACGGTTGATACGATTGGCACGATTATTGCTGACAGCCTTGTGACTTATTTTGCGGATAGTCAGGTGCAAACCTTGATGGCAGAATTAGAAGCAGTCGGTGTTAATTTAACCTATACGGGTGTTACTAAAGCCCAAGCGGCAACTAGTGACAGCTACTTTAACGGTAAGACGGTTGTTTTAACAGGTAAGTTAGAACAGTATACGCGTGGTGAATTGAAGCAATTGCTTGAAGACAACGGCGCGAAGGTCACAGGGTCTGTTTCTAAGAAGACGGATGCGTTAATTGCGGGGCAAGATGCCGGTAGCAAACTTGAAAAAGCACAGTCATTGGCAATCCCCGTTATTAACGAAGCTGATTTAGATAATTATTTGGCGCAGTAGGTAAAGTTCGGTATAATAACCAAGAGCGCGCGTTTAATTCATTTAACGCGCTTTAATCGGAATTAAGGAGGCACCATTCTCAGTGGCAAAGTATAAAATATGGGTCGTTGCAGCAGCAACTCTTTTATTGTTAGCAGGTTGCACAAGTCTTCCAGGCACTTCATCGAGTTCAAGTAGTAAAGCGACTAAAAAATTACAAACAACGGGTAAAGTGACCGATAGTATGTATGAAGGCGTAATTGATAATGGTCAGTATAAAACTAGCCAGACTCGGGGATTAACAACGCAACAGAGTAACACCTCTTTTGATGTTAAGAGTCTTGAGAGTGGGCTTCTTAAACTATCCAAGGAACAATTTCCCACTTCAAAATATGTTTTCCAAGAAGGGCAAAGTTTAAAGACCGCCCAAGCGCAAAAATGGTTAGCACGTAAATCTAAAACGAATACAGAGGGCTTAAACCCCGAAGATAATGGCCAAAAAGATCCGAATAAACGGAATCCAATTTATCTCCAACAAATATTGGAACAAGATTATTTAGGTGAAGATGGCAGTATGAAAGGCATGAGTATTGGCCTAGGGATGAATCAAGTTGATTACTATACCAAGGAACAATACGGTGCAACATTTGAAACGAAGATTTCAAAAGCGATGATGACGCAACAAGGCAAACAAATGGCTAATAAAGTTTTAAGCCGGATGCGTCAAAAGAAGGGCCTCAGCGATACGACAATTGTCATTGGACTTTATAAACAAGCCCCTAAGGATAGTTTAGTTGGTGGCACATTCTTCGCTTATGGGGTCAGCAAAAAAGGCAGCACAACGATTGATTCATGGCACGAATTGAATCAAGAAAATCAAGTGCTACCAGTTGTAAATGATGAAAAAGCAATTAATCAAGACGACGCGACAGCTTTTAACAGTTTTAAAACACAAGTTGAAACGTTCTTCCCGAACTTAAGTGGTGTGACCGCTCAGACGCATTATGAAGAAGGCGTCTTAGCAGGCATGAATATCACGGTTAATACGCAATTCTACAGTGAAACGGAAATTATGAGTTTTACACAGTATATTGCGACGGCCGCGGATAAGTATTTACCGCGTAACATTCCGCTTGATATCTCAATTACATCTGCGGAAGGGATGCAAGCCTATGTTGGGCGTGCATCAGGCAGCAAAGGCTTTACCACACACGTTTTCGGTAGTTATTAAATAAGAGATTCAAAAAGCTCCCGGCAATCAGTTGATTGCCGGGAGCTTTTTTTAATTATAGGCCTTTGATAGCATGTGCGATCATTTTTTCTAGGGGTTGCATCACTTGTGCTGAAGCCCAGTCAAATGTGAGTTGCTTAATCGTTGCAACACTTGGCATTGGTTTGAACTTTTCTTTTTTAGGTTGTGCTTTTTTAACAGGTGTTGCTGTTTGTTTAGTAGTAGTAGTTGCTGCTTCTGGTGTTTGTTGTTCGCTAACGGCAGGTGCTGCTTCTGCAGTAGGCTGAGCAGCTGTTTGGGTTGTTGTTGCAACGTCTTCAGTATCAGCTGTTTCGGCAGGTGCTGTTTGGCTTGTTGTGCCATCAGCATATTCCCAATAGTGCTGTGTTTGACCGTTGACAGTTTCTTCAACTTCAACAGGAGAATCGTCGGTGAAGTCCATATCTAGCCAAGCATCATTCACCTCTTCTTCAGCCGCCCGTTCTTCTGCAGCTTTTGCTTGCATTTCTGGGGTGATGCCTGAGAAAGTAACACCGACAGTAGAAGTAGCAGCTGAAACGGATTGATGTTGAATTGTTAGTCCGGCGAATAGGCTAAGGCTAGCAACGGCTAAAAAACGAGTAAATGATGTAATGGTCATAATAAGTTCCTCCTTGTAATAATGGTTAAATGATTATTTCTTCTAACGTATTTGTCTAGTCAATTATATAAGTTTGAACGTATGGTTGTCTACCATTAATTGTTATGAATCATATCGATTACTAATGAGTTGTATAAGATATATTGTTACCAGTAATGATAAAACTAATTAGGGTAAAAAGTTTGAGATAGCAACTAATGGTAACGATTACATGAATAAGTTATAGAAAACGACCAAATTCCGGGGGATGTCACTTTCATCTAGGGCAATATATGGTAAAATTAATCAGAATGGATAAATAGTGACTGAATTAGAAAAGGGGTTTACTCATGATTGATAAAAAACAAGTTCAGCATGTCGCAGAACTTTCCAAATTAGCTTTCAGTGATGAACAATTAGAACAATTCACTGAACAACTTGCCGACATCATGAAAATGACTGATGAATTAAACGAAGTGGATACCACAGGTGTTCCCGTAACGACTCATGTAAATGGCCTCAAGAACATTGTTCGCGAAGATGTTGCCCAACCAGGGACAGATCGTGAAATCTTAATGAAGAATGCACCAGATTCAGCAGACGGCTTATTGAAAGTCCCTGCCATCATGGACAAGGAGGAAGCCTAACCGTGGATTATTTAAACGAAGATTTACAAAGTGTTCATGACAAACTAGTTGCTGGTGACTTAACGGCTAGTCAATTAGTAACGGATACATTAGAAACGATTAAAACCAAAGAACAACAAGTTGATGCTTTCTTAACCATCGATGAAAAAGGCGCTCAAGAAGCAGCTGCCAAAATCGATGCGCAACCAATCGATGCTGATAACTTATTAGCAGGGATGCCAATTGGGATTAAAGATAACTTATTGACAGACGGTGTCACAACGACAGCTGCTAGCAAGATGCTTGCTAACTTCAAACCCGTTTTTGATGCGACTGTTGTTGAAAAATTAAAGGCTAAAAAGGCCATCATGATTGGTAAAACCAACTTAGATGAATTTGCCATGGGTTCTTCAACAGAAACATCTGCCTTTAAGAAGACTAAAAACCCTTGGGACCTTGATAAAGTGCCTGGCGGTTCTTCAGGTGGTTCTGCAGCAGCTGTTGCCGCGGGTGAAGTGGTCGCTGCTTTAGGGACAGATACTGGTGGTTCAATTCGCCAACCCGCTGCTTTTAACGGGATTGTCGGTATCAAACCAACTTATGGCCGTGTGTCACGTTGGGGTGCGATTGCTTTTGCTTCAAGTCTTGATCAAGTCGGTGTCTTCAGTCGAACTGTTGCTGATAACGCAACTGTTTTACAAGCCATCAGTGGTCATGATGAAAAAGACAGTACCAGTGCTGATTATGACGTACCTGATTTCCGGGCTGCTTTAAACGGCGACATCAAGGGCATGAAGATTGCCGTTGCCAAAGAATATATGGCAGAAGGTGTTGAACCAGCTGTTAAGGCCCAAATCGAAACAGCTATCGAAACTTTCAAGTCATTGGGTGCAACGGTTGAAGAAGTTAGCTTGCCACATTCTCAATATGCGGTTCAAACTTACTACATCATTGCTTCAAGTGAAGCCTCATCTAACTTGTCACGTTTTGACGGGATTCGTTACGGCTACCGTTCACCTGAAGCTAAGACGCTTGAAGATGTTTACGTTAAATCACGTTCTGAAGGCTTTGGCGATGAAGTGAAACGCCGGATTATGCTTGGCACATTTGCTTTATCATCAGGTTTCTATGATGCTTACTTCAAAAAAGCGGGTCAAATGCGGACCTTGATTATTCAAGATTTCGAAAAGGTCTTCGAAGATTACGATTTAGTTGTGGGTCCTACAACACCAACAACTGCCTTCAAGTTAGGTGACAAGGGCACGGATCCTGTCACAATGTACATGAATGATATCTTAACGATTCCTGCTAACATGGCTGGCTTACCAGCAATGTCAGTACCTGCTGGTCTTGTTGATGGGATGCCAGTTGGTTTACAAATCATCGGGAAAGCCTTCGACGAAGAATCAGTTTATCGTGCCGGTTACGCCTTTGAACAAGCCACAGAATTTAACAAAAACGTACCAAGCTTTAAAGGAGGACAAGCCTAATGAATTTCGAAACAACAATCGGACTTGAAGTGCATATTGAATTAAAAACCAACTCAAAAATGTACAGTCCATCTCCTGTTAATTATGGTGCAGAACCTAATACCAACACGAATGTTATCGACTGGGGTTATCCTGGGACATTGCCAACTTTGAACAAGGGTGCTTACACGCTTGGGATGATGGTCGCAACAGCACTACATGCTGATATTGCCCGTGATACACATTTTGACCGGAAAAATTATTTCTACCCAGATAATCCAAAGGCTTATCAAATCACACAATACGAACAACCCCTTGGTAAAGACGGTTATATTGAAGTCGAGATTGATGGTCACAAAAAACAAATCGGGATTGCTGAATTGCACGTCGAAGAAGATGCTGGTAAGAATACGCATGGTTCAGACGGCTATTCATACGTCGATTTAAACCGTCAAGGAACAGCCTTGATCGAAATCGTCTCAAAACCTGATATGTCAACACCTGAAGAAGCCTATGCTTACCTTGAAACCTTACGTCAAATCGTTCAATTTACGGGCGCATCTGATGTTAAGATGGAAGAAGGGTCAATGCGGGTGGATACCAATATTTCTGTGCGACCAATCGGCGCTAAGAAATATGGTGTTAAATCAGAATTGAAAAACTTGAACTCATTTAACCATGTCCGTTTAGGGTTGGCTTATGAAATCAAGCGTCAATCACAACTCTTGATTGCTGGTGAAACAATTCGTCCAGAAACTCGTCGTTTTGATGAAAAATCAGGCGAAACCTACTTAATGCGGGTTAAATCTGGTGCGGATGATTACCGTTACTTCCCAGAACCAGATCTACCACCAATGCACATTGGCGATGACTGGTTGAAAGAAGTGCAAGACAATATGCCTGAAATGCCTGCTAAACGCCGGACACGGTATGTTGATGAATTAGGCTTACCAGAATATGATGCGGGTGTCTTAACGAACACGAAGGAAATGTCTGACTTCTTTGAAGCAGCTGTTGCCAACGGTGCCGCACCTAAACAAGTTTCTAACTGGTTGATGGGCGAAGTGAATGCTTACTTGAACGACAAGCAAATTGACCTTCAAGAAACCGCATTAACACCAGAACATTTAGCTCAAATGATCAACTTGATCAAAGACGGTATTATTTCATCGAAGATTGCTAAAAAGGTCTTCCAAGAAATTATCCAAAATGATACGGATCCAAAAGCGTGGGTTGAAGCTAAAGGGATGGTTCAATTATCAGACCCTGCTAAGTTGACACCAATCATCACAGGGATCCTTGATGATAATCAACAATCAATTGACGATTTCAAAAATGGTAAAGACCGGGCAGTTGGCTTCTTAGTCGGTAAGATTATGAAGGAAACACGCGGTCAAGCTAATCCGAAAGTTGTTAATGATTTATTGATGGCTGAATTAAATAAACGATAATCGAGAATTAGGAGATTCATATGCAAAAACGTGCACGGTTAATTTATAATCCAACTTCAGGACATGAAGTAATGAAGCGAAGTGTTGCTGATATTCTGGATATTTTAGAACAAGCGGGTTATGAAGCGAGCGCTTATCAAACAACACCTGAACCAGCATCTGCGCAAAAAGAAGCGACACGTGCTGCTAAAGATGATTTTGATTTAGTGGTTGCCGCCGGCGGTGATGGCACGATCAACGAAGTGGTCAACGGGATTGCCGGACTGGCTAAACGCCCTAAAATGGCAATTATTCCTGCCGGGACAACAAATGATTACGCGCGCGCTTTGAAGATTCCACGTGACAATCCAGTCGATGCAGCGAAAGTGATTTTAAAAAATCAAACGCTCAAAATGGATATCGGTCAAGCAAACGATAATTATTTTATGAACATCGCCGGGGGCGGCTTGTTGACAGAGTTGACGTATGAAGTACCTTCTGATTTCAAATCAATCTTTGGTTATTTAGCGTATATCGTCAAAGGCGCAGAAATGTTGCCTCAGATTAAGCCCATTCAAATGCATCTTGAATACGATGAAGGGACTTATGATGGTCAAGCATCACTCTTCTTATTAGGCTTGACGAATTCTGTCGGTGGGTTCGAACAGGTGGCGCCAGATGCCCAACTGGATGACGGTAATTTTTCATTAATCGTCGTGAAGACGGCTAATATGGCTGAATTGGTTCATCTGATGGCACTTGTCCTAAAAGGTGGCAAGCACGTTGATGATCCACGGATTATTTATACGAAGACGTCTAAGTTAGTGGCTCGACCAGCTGACGAAAACGACAAGATGATGATTAATCTAGATGGTGAATACGGTGGCGATGCGCCAATGACTTTTATTAACTTACAACAACACATCGAAATGTACGTTAATAAAGAGGCCATTCCAGATCACGCAATCACAACGGAGACACCAGAAGAGCTTGCAGCAGAAGATCAATTCGTCAAAGAAGTCGAAGAAATATCAAAAGAAGATATCGACGGTGACGGTAAAATAGGTTAAACTAAACTATTAGGCGAAAAGAGTCCGGCGCAAAACTCAGTTTTGTTTCAGACTCTTTTTAAACAACAAAAAAGAGGTTACTATGAAAATTCAAGCACCAGTAAGAAAAAATGAAAAGTTAACGGTCGATATTATGGATTTGACCTATGAAGGCATGGGTGTTGCCAAAGTTGACAATTACCCATTATTCATCGAAGGTGTTTTACCTGATGAACAAGCCGAAGTAGAAGTCACAAAGGTCAACAAACAATACGGTTTCGCACGTTTGGTTAACTTATTAAAGAAAAGCCCAGATCGTGTTGAATCAAAAGCTAATATCTACTCACAAACTGGGATCGCACCACTTCAACACTTGGCATACCCAGCGCAATTAACGTTTAAACGCAATCAAATCTTAAATGTTTTCCAAAAAGCGCATTTGGATATTCCAGTCCAACCTACACTTGGGATGACTGATCCAACTGGTTACCGTAACAAGGCTCAAGTACCTGTTCGGTTTATCGATGGTGCCTTAATGACCGGTTTCTACCGGAAACACAGTCACCAAGTGATGCCAATGGAAGATTTCTACATCCAAGATCCTAAGATTGATGAAGCAATCAAAGTGGTTCGTGATATCTTACGTCGTTTCTACATCGATCCATACAATGAAGATACGCATAAGGGTGTTTTGAGAACAATCATGGTTCGTCGCGGTTATTACAGCCACGAAATGATGATTGTCTTCATCACACGTAGTAAGAAATTACCTGCTGCCCGTGAAATTGCCATCGAAATCAAGAAGGCTCTTCCAGAAGTGGTCAGCATCATGCAAAATGTTAATGCAGCCCAAACAAACGTCATTTTTGGTGATCAAACAAAATTAATCGCTGGCCGTGACTTTATTCGTGATGAATTAATGGGCTTGAAATTTGAAATTTCAGCACAATCATTCTATCAAGTGAACCCAGTGCAAACAGAAGTCCTTTACCAAAAGGCAATTGAAGCAGCTGAATTAACAGGCAATGAAACAGTGATCGATGCTTATTCAGGTATCGGGACAATCTCATTAGCAGTGGCTAAACATGCTAAGCAAGTTTACGGCGTTGAAGTCGTTGAATCAGCTGTCATGGATGCCCGTCATAATGCTAAAATCAATGCGATTGATAACGTTGAATTCACACTCGGCAAAGCCGAAGATGTGATGGCCCAATGGCAAACAGACGGCCTTCAAGTCGATGCTTTAATCGTTGATCCACCACGTAAAGGCTTGGAACCAAGCTTTATCGAAGCTGTTGGTCAATTGAAACCTGCTAAGATGGTTTATGTCAGCTGTAACCCAGCAACATTGGCACGTGACTTAGACTTGTTAGCCGCACAAGGTTACCAAGCAGAAGGCACACAACCAGTGGACATGTTCCCACAAACATTACACGTAGAATCAGTAACAAAATTAGTACTAAAATAGAGTGCGACATCAGCCGATTATCTGTTAAACACAAGAATCAGCTTTAAAGACCACTAAAAAGGCCGTTTAATCCTCATCATCGAGGGTTAGACGGCCTTTTTAGTGGTCTAGGGAAGAAAGTCGTGCAAAATAGAATCGTTTCGGCTAGAATAAAGCCAATAAGAGAAATGATAAGAGGGTTAACAGATGAAAGTAATCGTTCAATCTAAATTACTGTTATTTGGGCAATGGATCACGCGGGTTCAAACCAATCATCCATTGTATCAAATTATTCAAAGGAGTTTAACGTTGTTGTTTCCGTTTGTGTTAATCGGTAGTTTAAGCCAATTAATTCAACTGACATTGTTTAATCGCCATAGTTTTATCGCCAGTATTTTTCACTTTTCAACTTGGTTAACGAAGCATAATTATATGCAGGTGCCGTTTAATAGTCTAACGAGTTTAACCTTAGGGATTGTGGCAGCAATCGCAGCTTTTGCAACAGCGCGCTATACGGCCAAGTATTATGGTCGGGACGAACAACTGGCAAGCATCACAGGCTTAGTGGCCTATCTTTTATTAGCCTTGCGGTATACGCCCAACGGTGAATTGACGTTTAATGCGAATTTGTTGGGGATGGGGGCGCTCTTCTTCGGCTTACTCGTCGGTTATCTGGTAGGTCTTGTTTTCAGATGGCTAGGGAAAGCGCAACAGGTTGCTAATCCGAATAACGGGTCAATTGTGGGGCGTTCATTGGATTCGTTAGTGCCAATTAGCTTAGTGGTCGTCACTGCAATTTTAGTGGGGTTGTTACTCAACTGGTTGGAAATTTCAATTCTACCGGATCAAGTCATCTTAAAATTACAGAATTTAAAAGCCAATCAAACGAGTTTGATTTTTTCACTCGGAATTGGGGTACTCGTTACAATCTTGACATTCTTTGGGTTAACCAGCATGCCAACGCTTGAGCAGTTTGGCCGTGATGGGTTTGCCGCAACGGCTAACCTAAATTACGCCTTCTTGCACCATACACCATGGCACGTACCTTATCCGTTCACGTTAGGAACACTTTACGGACCATTTGGGGCCATTGGTGGGACTGGTGGCACCTTGGCTTTAGTAATCGCTATTTTTCTTTTCAGTCGTCAGCGTGATCAGCATTTGATTGGCCGCTGGTCGTTGATGCCGGTCCTCTTTAATTTCAACAGTGCCGTTTTAACCGGACTACCAGTCTTAGGAAATGGGTTATACATTATCCCGTTTCTGCTGGTGCCACTGGTTAATATGGGGATTGCGGCCCTGGCGATTGCACTCAATTTGATGCCGGCGGTGGTTTATAACGTGCCACTGGGAACGCCGGGGTTGCTACAGGCGTTTATTGGGACTAACGGTAACTGGATGGCATTGGTGATTAGTTTGCTAAACGTGTTCGTCGGCGTTTTAATTTATAAACCATTCATCCAACTTGCAAATCGTTTGCAGGAAGGAGTTGACCAAGATGTCTAAATTACAACGTAAAAGTTTAATTCTCCTTGGCTTGAGTTTTCTATTTTTAGGCGCGATGATGTGGCCTTCTGCACAATGGACGCGCCAAAACGTCGCAACTTTAACTAAACGCCATGATTCTAAAATGTCTCCGGTGATCTTCATTCCTGGGAGTAGCGCGACTCAGAATCGTTTTGATGAGTTGGTTACCAAACTGAATAAAAAGCGGGGCAATAAGCATAGTTTATTGAAACTAACCGTGGATACCAATAATCACATCAGTTATTCTGGCGAAATTAAGCCGCGGGATAACGAACCTTTTATCGTGGTTGGCTTTGAAAATAACAAAGATGGCTACAGTAATATCAAGAAACAGGCTAAATGGTTCTCAATCGCGTTTACGGCGTTAGCCAAGAAATACCAGTTTAATAATTTTAAAGCAGTCGGGCATTCGAACGGTGGTTTGATCTACACCGCCTTTTTAGAGAATTACTTCAATCGGGATGACATTACCGTTAAAAAATTAATGACGATTGGCTCACCCTATAATTTCGAAGAAACGTCGCTGGCCCATAAATCGCAAATGTTAACGGATTTTATCGCCAATCGGAAGAAGATTCCCTCGAACTTGTCGATGTATTCCATCGCGGGGACTGAGAACTTCGAAAATGATGGGATTGTGCCGGCTCGTAGTGTTGAGGCTGGTAAGTATATTTATCAGGGTCAAGTCAAGCATTATACGGAAATCACGGTTACCGGGGATCAAGCGCAACACTCCGATTTACCGCAGAACCAGCAGATTATCAATCTACTCGAGCAATATATTTTAAGTAAGACGACCAATCGAATGAATCAACCGCCAAAAGCGGGGGCCAATTCGGATGACGAGCAAGAGCACTAAAAAAAGAAGTGTAACTTATAGAACACGTTAAAACGATAATTATTCGGATACCAAAAAGAAGCGGCGGACAAATATATTGTCCGCCGCTTCTTTTGTATGTTATAGATGCTTGTCTTTATTTGCTAATAATTCGCCAACTGCTGGGAGGCTACCTAAGCTGTCAATTGCTTTGTTAGGGAGCACGATGGTGTTATTTTGGCCATCGGCAACGTGTTCCATTGCTTCGATGTTCTTGAATTGCAAGTAAAGTTCGCCGTTATTCACCAAACTAGAGTTGATTAAGTTAATTTGATCCTTAACCGCTTCAGCGACGGTTCTTTGACTTTGCGCTTTCCCTTCAGCTTCCAAGATTTGGGTTTGCTTGTTAGCTTCGGCTTCTAGAATATTGGCTTCCTTAACCCCTTCAGCCTTACGGATGGCAGCGGCTTTGAGCCCTTCAGCTTCCATAATATTGGCTTCTTTTTCACGAGAAGCACGGAGTAATTTGTTCATTGATTCTTGAATATCATGTGCGACTTGAATGGAATCGATATTGACCCGATCAACATTTAAACCGTAGCCGGCGGTCACAGCACTCAATTGTTCAAAAAGGGTGTGATTAATTTGTTCTGTCCCGTTTAAAACATCGTTTAAATCCATATTCCCGATAATCCCACGCAGTTGGGCCCGAGTATCTTGTACCATACTCAAAACAGAATCCTTATTCTTGTAAACATATGAATTAACATCTGTGATGTGGTATTTAAGTGTTTCTGAAATCATGACCACAACGTTATCCTTAGTGATAACTTCTTGTTCCGCTACTTTTAACGGAATTTGTTTCATGTTAACTACTTCAGTGATGTGGTATAAAAATGGGAAGACAAGGTGGAAACCAGGTTCCAAGGTCTTCACGTAAACCCCAAGTCGTTCTAAAATGCCCACTTCACCAGTATGGATCAAGGCAAAAGATGAGAATAAAGTGATGGCAATTAAAACTAAAATGACAATTAATAAAATCGTTAGAAAAATACCCATACTAAAAACTTCCTCTCCAAAGTAAAACTAGTATTCTAAAACATTGTGTTGGGCCGTAACTGTTAAGTATAATGGTGATACATCAGTGACGACAACCAGTAGACCAGTTTCCGCTGGTCCCGCAACACGGTAATGATATAAGACGCCGAAAAAAGAAATCACGCCCGCCGATTGTGCATCGGGCAGCTGGAATGTTAACCCCAGTAAACGCTCATCTAGCATAATCCGCCTCCTTTGAACATATTGTAGACCATTCAAGTGAAAAGGCAAACAAAAGTGACAACGACGAACAAAATTGTTAGGTCGCTTGTTTGCAGTTAATGAAAATAGTAAACTAAGCGTATTAAGCTTAAGTTGGGGTGAAACGATGAAACGTCGAATGACGCCGATTTTTCAAGATAGTTTTCAAAAGCGCTACTGGCGCCGAATAGTTTTACTAAGCCTCTTAGCGATTGCAGTGATCACCGGTATTTGGTGGTGGCTCCAGAATCGAACCGACCGGCCTAACGAGCAACAATATCCCGTCTTAGGGGCTCAAATTAGCCAAGAAGATGGCTACCAAGATTATCAGATTTTGAAAAAAGAAAGCCTAAAATTCGTTTATCTAAAAGCGACCGAAGGGGCTTCCTATAAGGATGATAATTTCGATAGTAATTACAGTCGGGCAGAGGGCTCGGGTATGTCAGTGGGGGTTTATCACTTTTTTAGTTTTGATAGCTCACCTGAAGACCAGGCGCAACAATTTATCAAATCAGTCGGGCAAGATACCGGACATCTACCAATTATGGTTTATCTTTCCTATTACAATGATTACGCACAAAAACCACCGGCAAAAGCCAAGACGCAACGGGCAATTGCCCGGTTTGTGACGCTCGTTAATCAGTATTATCACCAAGATTGTATCATCGGTGGTGCGCCGGCATTATTGAAGCGCTATGTCCCAACCAAGGGCACTTATCCACTGTGGCAAACAACGCAACAACGGCCAACAGTTGGCACTAAGAACGGTTTTTGGCAGTATACCACTGCCAGCAAAATACCTGGTGGCCGAGACGACTCAGAATATCAATTGGCGGTTTTCACCGGTACGCCGCAAGAATGGCAAAAACTTAAATAGAAATGGAGCCTAAATATGTTTAAACGCAAAGGCTGGTTATTATTAATCATCATCGTGATTTTCTTTATTGGCGGCAGCTGGGGAATTAAGGAATATTATTACGGTGGTGAAACCTATTACACACAAATTACAACTGACGGCACGAAGCAGGTCGATAAGGACACAGAAGGTAAATCATATGTTTCTTACCAATACGACCTGCCCGCATACGATCAGGCTGGCCATCAAAAAAAGGTGAGCTTTAATAGTGCTAAAAGTTCACGCTTACAAAAACAAGCCTACCTTGAATTAAAGGTTAACGATCGCAAAGGTGTGATGTCATGGCAAAAGGTAGACAAAGCTGATTTACCAAAAGCAGCCGAAAAGGCATTGGCTAAACAATTAAATAGGTAAAAAAAGAAGTCGCCCAAATTATTTTGGGCGGCTTCTTTATGTATGGATTGGCTTTTATTCACTGCCTCTTGTGCTTAACCACGCGTACTAAACGACCGATTTCATCGGTCATTCAGCACGCTCAGTTAATGCTCAGAATCAAAACGGTTGAAAAGAGCACTCTTTATTTGATTGGGTATTCCGTGTCTTCTGCTTCGTCGTAGATTGAAACCGGTTGGTGGTTTTCACATGTAATTTTGAGTTGGTAACCAAAATGGTCGAGAAAAATAAGCTCGGTTTCACTTAATAAAATTACTTTGCCAGTTAGTGGTTTGTGATCAATCTGGATGAGTAAGTTTGGCGTGATTTCAAGCGTATGTCGTTTATGCGTTTTTTCATCATCGAAAGTCCAATGACCCGCGTAAAAAGTTGCTGTTTTACTGGCTTGAGTGGACCGGGCCTTTTGTTGATATTGATGAATCGTTTGATCAAATAATTCTCGTGGTTTTTTAAATTCAAAAATTCGCATAGTCACACCTCAATTACTCTCTATTTTAGCACGAATTACGTGCCTTGCGTGCAATTAATTATCGGTCTTAAGGCGGATTTTATTAAGAATTATTAAAGAACGCGATTATTTATTAAAATGCTTAATTGAGGCCACTAACTAGTAGTTGATTTTAATAGGTTTTTCTAACGAAAACCCGTATACTAAAACTATTAATTGAAGGAGTTGACTGACATGCAAAAATTAGGCATTATTGGTACAAACTGGATTACAGGACAATTTGTGAATGCTGCACGTGAGGCAGAAGCGTTCGAATTGACAGCGGTTTATTCAAGAACTGAAGAAAAGGCAGAGCAATTTAAAACAGACTATACTGCCCCTGAAGCAAATACGTATACAACCCTCACTGGCTTTTTTGGAAGCCGGGATTTTGAAACCGTTTATATTGCATCCCCCAACAGTTTACATTTTAAACAAGCCAAACAAGCAATTGAAGCCGGTAAAAATGTGATTGTCGAAAAGCCGGCTTTCAGTAATCCGGATGAAATGGCAGATATGATTGCCTTATTAGCGGATCATCCCGATCAGTTCTTATTTGAGGCCGCCCGCCAAATTCATGAAGCTAATTTCAAAATTGTGCAAGACGCGATTGCCAAATTGCCAAGTATCAACGGGGCAACTTTGTCGTATATGAAATACTCATCTCGCTATGATGCCGTTTTAGCAGGTGAAGAACCTAATATTTTCTCACCTCATTTTTCAGGTGGGGCCTTACAAGATTTAGGCGTTTATGTTGTTTACGATGCACTCAGCTGGTTTGGCCAACCCATTACGGTTGATTACCAAGCTGAAATGCTACCAACTAAGGTGGATGGTAAAGGGGTCGCAACCCTTCATTACCCAGATTACGATGTGACTTTAATCTTTGGTAAGACAGTGGATTCATATTTAACATCAGAAATTTATGGCGGCCAAAGCACAATTGTCTTAGATAATGCGGGCACAATTGGTCAAGTCGATTTATACGAAGATGGTGGTCAAAAAATAACATCTCTCGGCGAACAATCACTTGCTAATCCGATGATGGCTGAAGCGGCAACTTTTGCAACGATTATTGCTAATCACGACACAAAACGGTATCATGAATTATTACAACTAAGTCAATCGGTCAATGCCGTTTTATATCAATTAAGACAACCGGCCGGGATCCAGTTTGATGCAGATCAACATTAACGGAGGCAATACATGAGCGTTTCACCATTATTTCAAGCACTATGGGATGAACAAGGGTTTAAGGACCTTTCCCCAATTCAAGAAGCAGTTTACCAACCTTTAAAACAGGATAAATCAATTTTAGGCTTAGCCCCAACCGGTTCAGGGAAGACACTTGCATTTTCGCTCCCCTTATTAGAAAAGATTATGCCCGGTGAAGGTCTCCAAGTCTTAATCTTGGCCCCTTCACAAGAACTCGTCATTCAAACACGAGATGTCATTCAACCTTATGCCAAGGCGATTGACTGTAACGTCCAAGCGATTACTGGGAAAGCTAATGTTAAGCGCCAAATTGAACGATTAAAGACGAAACCAGAAATTATCGTTGCAACCACTGGCCGTTTATTGGAACTCAGCGAACAACGCAAGATAAAATTCCATACGCTACAAGCCATTATCATGGATGAAGCGGATGAATTATTAACGGACAGTGGCTTATCAGAAACCCGCCACATTGTGCAAGAATCACCAGCTGATGTGCAATTGGGCTTCTTCTCAGCAACTTCAACGGACACATTAACCGATTTAGAAACTTGGTTTGGGGTCCCAATCGAAACAATTGATGTGCGGTCAATCGACAAAACTGGTGGGGACGTATTACACGCCTTCATTCCAACTGGTAACGCGCAAAAAGTGAATGTCTTACGGCATTTAGCGCACCAAAAGAATTTTAGAGGCTTGGTAATTTTCAACCAATCTGCCCAATTACTACAAGCAGCTCAAACCTTGAAACACCAAAAGGTAACATATGCTGCTTTATCCGGCCAAGGACGCCAAACAGAACGGCAAAAGGCGTTAAAAGACTTCCGTGAAGGTAAGATTCAACTGCTTTTAGCGACAGATGTTGCTGGGCGGGGCTTAGATATTACTGACTTACCATACGTGATTAACTTTGACGTGCCCAATGCTAAAATTACCTATATTCATCGGGCTGGTCGGACTGGTCGGATGGGTCGCGAAGGAACGGTATTAACGTTGGGGAACCAACATGATGGCCGTAACTTGCGGAAATTGTTGGCACCAGAATATGATTTAGTAACTCGTTATTTGGTCGGCGATCATTTGGAAGAAACCAAACCAGCAGTTGTGAAGGAAGCCGCACCGGTTCAAAAAACTGCTACCACCCCAACGCCACAACCAACGAAAACCCCAGTCGCTGATGACAGACCAATGGGTGAACGAAGCAAGGCAAAAGTGGCTAAGAAACCATTGCCAACACGCCAACCGGCTGAACCTTTGAAACCAAAACGTAAGAAAAATCGTAAACGCGATCAAAAGAATAAGGGCTACCACAAGAAAAATAAAGATTTAACGGTCTAGCCCAAACGGAAAAGAAACCTTAATTTAGTTAAGGTTTCTTTTTTATTTGGTCGCAATTGTGAGAGAGTGGGCAAGCTATTAATTGACAATTCTAGTTAAGCGTTTACAATATAAGTAAGGGTTTTATTTCGTTTGACGGACACTTGAGCGAACGGGCTCGCTGGAAATTGACTTTTAATTTGTAAGCCTTTTATCTAAATTGGACAAGACCACGTTAGACTTAAGTTATCCCTAATGGCCTTGGTACCACGAAGGGCAAGCCCGAAAGTCAGTGACGAGCTAAATTTTAGGAGGTGCCGACAATGGCAGATGAACAAAACTTAGAAACAATCATGGGATTGATTATTAATGGTGGGAACGCCAAAAGTAGTGCAATGGAAGCAATTCAGGCCGCTAAGAAGGGTGACTTTGACCAAGCTGCTGCTAAATTACAAGAATCAGACGCTGCATTATCAGAAGCACACAATGTCCAAACAGGGATGTTAACTAAGGAAGCCAGTGGCGACCATATTGATGTCACTTTACTAACCGTTCATTCTCAAGATCATTTAATGAACGCTATTACGTTCAGAGACCTTGCCGGCGAAGTTGTTGATGTCTATCGTAAGATGGCTGGTTTACCTGTTGAAACGTACTAAAGTTAGAGAAAGAGCGTGATTGCGTTATGGAAATTAAACAAAATTTGAGTATGCCTGCGAGTGATTTCTATCAGAAGATTATGACGTCTGTTTTATTTGATATCAAACAACAAACCGGCGAAAAAATTACCGAAGCGCAACTTGCTAATTATTCGTATCAAAAATCGTTTGGTAATCGTGGTAAAGCAATGCTGAAGGTCACTCAATTGATCAAGGATCAGAGCTATCACTACGAAACAACCTCATCACGAGGGACTCGAGTTATGATATTTTTGCCAATGGCCCCCAAGCAATCCAAGTGATTTACCGGGAACAAGCCAAGGCAAACAGTAAATTACAACAAACAAATGATTTATTGATGGGTGCCGTTTTAGGCTTTATGAGAAAACGGGGCTTCAAAAAAATGTTGAAGCAAATTGAAAAGTCATATCTAGCGGGATAAGGAGAGAGTTTGATTATGGAATATCAACAATTAGCACCATTCCCACAAGATTTTCTATGGGGTTCAGCTTCGGCGGCCTATCAGATTGAAGGGGCTTATCAAGAAGCGGGTAAGGGTCAGTCTGTCTGGGACCAGTTTGTTCGTATTCCTGGGAAGACCTTCAAGGAAACTAATGGGGATGTCGCGGTTGATCACTATCATCGTTATCGAGAAGATGTCGCGTTGATAGCCCGCGCTGGCTTGAAAGCCTATCGCTTCTCAATTTCGTGGCCACGGGTATTGCCTGACGGGCGAGGCACTGTGAATGAAGAGGGGTTGGCCTTTTATGATCGCTTAATCGATGAATTAATTGCTAATCAGATCGAACCGATTGTTACAATTTATCATTGGGACTTACCCCAAGCCTTGCAAGAGGAATATGGTGGTTGGGAATCGCGGCAGATTATTCCGGATTTTACAGCTTATGCAGCCTTATTATTCGAACGTTTTGGCGATCGTGTGCGTCACTGGGTAACCTTGAACGAACAAAATATCTTCATCACGCACGGCTATTTAACCGCAGAACATCCACCAGCAGTGATGGATGCTAAACGGACTTACCAAGCCAATCATATGGCCAATTTAGCCAATGCGAGTGCTATTAAGTTGTTCCACGAAAAAGGTTATCAAGGTGGGATTGGTCCTAGTTTTGCCTATAGTCCAACCTATGCCCTAGATGCTGATCCAGTGAACCAGATTGCGGCTGATGATGCTGAGCAATTGAATGCCGATTTATGGTTGGATGTTTATGCTTGGGGTCGCTATCCGAAGTTAATTCTAAATTATTGGGCGCGTGAAGGACTGCTGCCAGATATCACGGCAGCAGATCAAGCATTACTACAAGACCCATTAGCCCGGCCTGATTTCATGGGACTCAACTATTACCAAACGACAACCGTAACGGCTAATCCGTTGGTCGGTGGCGTTGGGTTAACCAAACAAAATACTTCCGGTAAAAAAGGAACGAGTCAAGCGAGCGGTGTGCCAGGGCTTTTCAAGACGGCTGACAATCCGTATATGCAACAAACCGACTGGGATTGGAATATCGACCCAGAAGGACTTAGAATGGCATTACGGCGCATTGAGAGTCGTTATAGCTTACCGGTTTTAATTACCGAAAATGGTTTGGGTGCTTATGATCGCCTAGATGGTGCTGGTGAAGTGCACGATGATTACCGCATTGCCTTTTTAAAGGCTCACATTCAAGCAATCCAAGAAGCCATTACAGATGGCGTGACCGTCATTGGTTACACAACCTGGAGTTTCACGGATTTATTGAGTTGGACGAATGGTTATCAGAAGCGCTACGGTTTTGTCTATGTTGATCGAGATGAAACCGACGAAAAGGAACTCAATCGCTATCCTAAGGACAGCTTTTATTGGTACCAACGCGTCATTCGAAGTAACGGACAACAATTAAATTAAAAAAATGAAGACCTAGGACAAAAGTGATTTTTGTCCTAGGTCTTTTTTGATATTCGGATATGGATGGTTTTACCGTTTTTTGTCAGTAGCTTTCTGTGCTTAGCGTCACTCGTCAAACAACTGCTTGCAGCAGTTATTCGCCGAGCGGTGCTAATGCTCGAAGCCAACCCGTTTCAAACGCACTTCCTTTTTTGTGCGATTGCGCTTAAAATAGCTGTATTAGATAAAACGAGGTGTGGTAATGACAACCCAACAAAGAAGAGACGCTATTTTGGCGGCGATTAAAGACAGTGACCAACCGATTAGCGCCAAGCAACTAGCCCAAACCTATCACGTGAGTCGCCAGACAATCGTGGGCGATATTGCGCTCATTCGCGCGCAGGGTGTCAATATTATTGCGACGGTCAGCGGCTATTATTATCAAACGACAACCCAACAAATCACCGGTTATCGCGCACAATTAGTGTGTCAGCATACACAAGCCAAGACGCGCGCTGAATTAACCGCCATTGTTCAAAACGGCGGGCGAGTGATTGACGTTACAGTTGATCATCAAGTCTACGGCGAAATAACGGGGCAATTAGGCATCAACAACTTGACAGATGTCAAAGGATTTATGCAAAAAATTAAAAAATATCCCGAACAAAAACTACTCTCAACACTCACTGGTGGGATTCACCTCCACACCATCGAATGCGCTTCTGAACAGGATTTTGAACGGATAAAAGCGGCCTTGTCAGCACTTGATATTCTCTACGTTAATAATTAGGGTGTCTTGACACCTGTAAACCTAAGAAGTATGATAAACACAATTATTATCAACTTTGGAGGCGGATTTGAGATGACAAAAGAACAGCACAAACTATTATGGGCAGCTGGTGGGGCCTGGCTGTTTGATGCGATGGACGTGGGCTTACTATCGTTTGTAATCGCGGCCCTCGCTAAAGAATGGCACCTTAACAGTGGTCAAATGGGTTTAATTGGCAGTGTTGGCTCAATCGGGATGGCGATTGGTGCTGTCTTCTTCGGCGCCTTGGCTGATAAAATTGGGCGGCGGAATAGTTTACTATTCTCGCTATTACTTTTTTCAATTGGGAACGGCTTATCGGCGCTTAGCCCATCATTAATCGTCTTCATGGCCTTACGGTTATTAGTGGGTATCGGTTTGGGTGGCGAGTTACCAGTTGCTTCGACGTTAATTTCAGAGAATACACCGGACGCAACACGTGGGCGGGCAGTCGTCTTACTAGAGAGTTTCTGGGCGGCCGGTTGGTTAGCGGCTAGTTTACTGGCATATTTTGTGATTCCTAATTGGGGTTGGCGCGTTGTCTTATTGATTACGTCACTCCCCGCTGTTTACACGTTGGTCCTTCGGGAGCACGTCAAGGATAGCCACGAACCAGCCACGATTCAAAAGCCATTGCCCTTTATGCAGCGCGTTACGAAATTGTGGCAACCAGCTTACCGCCAAAAAACGGCTTTATTATGGTTTGTGTGGTTCTTAGTCGTCTTTTCTTATTATGGAATGTTTCTCTGGTTACCAAGCGTCATGGTGCTCAAAGGTTTTAGTTTGGTCAACAGTTTTGGTTACGTCTTAATCATGACCTTGGCGCAGCTACCCGGCTACTTTTTTGCAGCTTGGTTAATTGAAAAGTGGGGACGTAAATGGGTCCTCGGTAGTTTCTTAATTGGAACGGCAATCAGTGCCTATTTCTTTGGTACCGCCCAATCAGTCGGTCTATTAATTAGTGCTGGCGCCTTGTTATCCTTTTTCAACTTGGGTGCGTGGGGCGCGTTGTACGCCTACACACCAGAACAATATCCAGCCATTATTCGTGGCAGCGGAAGTGGATTAGCCGCAGCAGTTGGGCGGATTGGTGGGATTGTCGGACCGTTTTTAGTCGGCTATCTCATCAATCAAAAAGTCTCAATCACAGTGATTTTTACGATCTTCACGGTTGCGATTTTGATGGCAGCCGGAGCCGTCCTCTTATTCGGAGTTGAAACGATGCATCAAAAAATGACAGATGTCGACTGAATATTGCTAAATCAACTTTACAGTTAATTCACGAGGTGCGATAATGAAAGTTATAGGCTCTCGTGGCTCAACTGGATAGAGCAATCGCCTCCTAAGCGATAGGTTGCGAGTTCGATTCTCGCCGGGGGCATCTTAAATTAAATAGCAACAACAAGTAGAAGAAGAAAGTTTAGCGCTAATGACGCTAAAATTTTCTTCTTTTTGCGTCAATACGGACGTTAAGAGGGAAAATCATTGTTTAAAGGGCTAATTTATGGGCTGCCAATATCACTATTACTATGGGGTGTTATTATTGTCGTTATTTATTTTTTCATTTGATAATTAAGCACAAAGCCAGTCAAAATTGGGTTGAAAGATTGAATTCGTTTTCATTTTCAGAAAGTTGTCAAAGGTGATTCATATTCAGCAAAAATATGGTAAAATAGACTCGTATTCAAAAATCGCAACTAAAAAGTTGCAATTAATCTGGAGGCTTTTTCATGTCATTAGTTAATGGTACAGAAATCTTTAAAGCTGCTCGTGAAGGTCATTACGCTGTTGGTGCTTTCAACACAAACAACCTTGAATGGACACGTGCTATCTTAGGCGCTGCTCAAGAAACTAACACACCAATCTTGATCCAAACATCAATGGGTGCTGCTAAATATATGGGTGGTTACGAATTATGCAAGAACTTGGTTGAACAAACAATCAAGTCAATGAACATCACTGTTCCTGTTATCATGCATTTAGATCACGGTAACTACGAAGCTGCTAAAGAATGTATCGAAGTTGGTTACAACTCAGTTATGTTCGATGGTCATGATTTACCATTCGAAGAAAACTTAGCAAAGACAAAAGAAATCGTTGCTTTAGCACATGCTAAAGGTATCTCAGTTGAAGCCGAAGTTGGTTCAATTGGTGGCGAAGAAGACGGTATCGTTGGTGCTGGTGAATTAGCTGATGTTGAAGAAGCTAAACAATTAGCAGCTGCTGGTCCTGACTACTTAGCTGTTGGTATTGGTAACATTCACGGTGTATACCCTGAAAACTGGCAAGGTTTAAGCTTTGACCGTTTAGAAGAATTAGCTGCTGAAATCAAGATTCCTCTTGTATTACACGGTGGTTCAGGTATTCCTAAGGAACAAATCCTTAAAGCAATCGACATGGGTATTGCTAAGGTTAACGTTAATACAGAACAACAAATTGCATGGTCAAAAGCTGTTAAAGCATACTACGCTGCAGACAAAGACGAAGCTGAAAAAGGCTTTGATCCTCGTAAAGTTCTTGCACCTGGTACAAAAGCAATCAAAGACACAGTTGAATCACGTATCGAATGGTTCGGTACACCAGCTGTTAAATAATTATTATTTATCAAAAAAGTCCAACTTCGGTTGGGCTTTTTTTATTGGCATTTTTTTGAAGGCTTGTGTTAAGATGATAGCAAAATAGAGGTGGGGCTAAAATGGATAATGTGACACAATATTTGGCTGGTTTAGAAAATGAACGTGATCGTGAGCTTGCACTGTCAATGCACAAGATTATTTGTACGGCGTTGCCGGATGCCGAAGTTAAATTGGCCTACGGATTAGTTGGCTACTACCAACCTAAGGCACTTTGTTATTTTGGCATTAACAAGCGCCATGTTGGTTTCTATCCAACGAATCAACCGATGGCTCATTTTGCAAAAGAAGTCGCGCCTTATCAAACGGGTAAAGGGACGCTGCAATTTAAAAAAGATAGTGCGGCATTTCCAGTTGAGCTCATCCAAAATATTGCACGTTGGCAGTTAGCACAAGCACAAAAATAAGCTTCCCCACAGTGGGCAAGCTTATTTTTGTTTAATGACCGCTCGTCACTTTAATCCCGATAATCCCAATCACGAGTAAAATCACGAATAACCAAGTTAACAAACTAAGATGTTCATTGAATAAAATCACACCGACTAAAATCGCCCCAACGGCACCAATCCCAGTCCAAACGGGGTAAGCGATGCTGAGCGGTAATCCTTTGGTGGCGCGAATTAAAAAGCCAAAGCTAACCACCATCCCGATAATCGTTAATAACGTATAATTGAGCTTGGTAAAGCCCCCGCTCATTTTCATGGTAGTTGCCCACCAAACTTCTGCTAATCCTGCGATTAATAAATCGAACCATGCCATAATATAAAGCCTCCTAATGTTGTCGCGCCACAAAAAAAGGCAGTCAATCACTTCTTCTAAGACCTATAGAAGTGATTAACTGCCCGGTGGCAACGATTAAATTAAACCTATCATAGCAAATTTGGTTAGCAAAGAAAAGGCTAACCAATCGAACCGCCGATTAAGTAAGTGACGACCATTGTTAAGACCCCAGTTAAGACGTTGCGTAAAACGCCTTTGAAGTGGTTGGCATGACCTAACGTGGCACTTGTATAGCCGGTAATGATTAAGGCAACAACAATTGACGCCACGGTCCCACTGACTTTGTAAGGATAAGGAATCGCTAGAATTGTGAGGATTGGTAAGAGCGAACCCAAAATGAACGAGAAGAAGGATGAAAAGGCTGCGTGCCAGGGATTAAAATAGTGGTGTAGTTCAATGTTATATTTTTCGCGGAGCGTAATATCAAGACTATCCTTTTGCATGAAGGCTGTCGCAACTTGGTTAGCGAGGGGCGTTGGTAAGCCCTTTGATTCATAGGTTCGTTGTAGACTAGCTACTTCGGCATCGTATTCGTTTTGAATCGCTTCTTTTTGAAGGCGCATCATTGATTTTTGCGTATCACGTTGTGTGCTGACCGAGACGTATTCACCGCCGCCCATCGAAAAGGCGCCCGCTAACATGCCAGAAATCCCAGCTAAGAAGAGGGTGTATTGACTTTGGTGCGCGCTAGCAACACCGACCACAATCCCAGCAACCGAAATAATGCCGTCATTGGCACCTAGAACACCGGCCCGAATGATGTTGAGTCGTTCTGATAGATGAAAGTGATGTTCTAAGGGTTTAGCGTTGGTGGTTGTGATAGCTTTCATGAGCGATGTCTCCTTAATATTGACTGATTTAACTTCATTATAGCTAATTGAGAAAGATTATCAATGACTTTTGGGAAATCCTTCACAACGAAAGAATCGTGTCAAATCAATTGCTAGGTTAGATTCGAATGGTTATTAAGTACAGGTGTTAATAAGGAAAATAAAAAGGATTGGGGCCAAATATGAATTTGGGACCAATCCTTGTTTAATTATAAAGCTGGTGTTAATAGGGCCTGATGGAAGTAGTAATAAGTGACGACTGTACAGATAATCCCAATTAACGAGATGACCACTAATAACTTAGTGGTTTGTTTTTGAAAATAGTAATAAGCGGTTAAACCGACAAAAAAGGTTGTTAGGCAAATCGAAATACCTAACAGCATAAGCCAAAAAGTTAGCATTAGTTAGCCCAGTCACCGTTTCTGAAGACTGGTACGATTTGACCATCATGTGTTAAACCATCGATATTCATATCACTTGAACCAACCATGAAATCAACGTGTGCTTGGCTACGATTTAAGCCAGCTGCTTTTAATTCTTCTTGTGTCATGTCAGTGCCACCTTTAATTGAAAAGGCGTAAGCTGAGCCTAGAGCCAAATGATTTGACGCATTTTCGTCGAATAACGTATTGTAGAAGGTGATCTTTGATTGTGAGATTGGTGAAGGATCTGGTACTAAGGCGACTTCGCCTAAACTCTTAACCCCTTCGTCCGTTTGTAATAGTTTTTGAAGAACATCGTTGCCTTCTTCAGCAGTGGCTTTAATCACGCGGCCGTTTTCGAAGGTGAATTGCATGTTATTCAAAGTGTTACCAGCATAGCTTAATGGTTTAGTGGATGAAATATAACCGTCAATATGGTTGGCATCAGCTGCTGAGAAGACTTCTTCAGTTGGCATGTTGGCAACGAATGGGCGACCATCGCTACTTTGGTTAGGACCACCAATCCAAATATGGTTTTCAGGTAAGCCGATTGTTAAATCAGTGCCAGGGGCAGTATAGTGAAGGGCTTTGAATTGGGCAGCGTTTAATTCGGCTGCTTTAGCTTGTAATTTCTTGCCGTGTTCTTCCCAAGCTAAAATTGGATCTGGTTGGTCAACACGGGTTGTCTTGAAGATTTCAGTCCATAATTTATCAGTTGCTTCTTGGGCTTCTAAATCAGGGAAGACTTTATGCGCCCAGGCAGGACTAGCAGCTGCTACAACGATCCAACTATTCTTGTTGGCTTGTGTGGCTTGGCGGACCTTGAGCATTGCTTTGCCATTGGCAAGTTGGGCAGCAGCAACGCGATCGCCATCTAAGCCCTTCAAATTATCGGGGTCACTAGACATCACTGAAATCCGTTTAGCATTGTTTGCTAACCAGTAATCGTATTCTTGTTTTTGGAAGTCTGGCACGTCAACCAAGCGTTCTTGCGCCTTGTGTTGCATATTGATGCGATCAATGGCATCGTCTTGCCACTTGATAATTACTTCAGCAGCCCCTAAATCGTAACAAGCTGCCGTAATGTCGCGAGCAAATTCAGCTTGGCTAACTGCAATTTGGATGACAACGGTATCGCCATCTTGGACGTTGATCCCCGTTTTAGCGATTAATGCTGCGTATTTTTCAAGATTATGTTGGAAAGTCGTCATAAAAAATCCTCCTTAAAGCCTATTTGATACCAATATCATAGCATAGGATGATTAAAAAAACTCGCTCCAACTATAAAAACGTTTTCATGTTATTTAATTTTATGGTAGAGTGGCATTAAAGAATCTGTTTTTGAGTCAATAATGTGGTGGGAGGTGCTGGTAACATGGCACGTAAAAAAAGAATAAAAGCAGAACAAATCCTCGATAAAGCATACGAAATTGTTTTGACGGATGGGTTGAAATCAATCACAGCGCGTAAATTAGCAACCGCTTTGAATTGCTCAACACAGCCGATTTATCTTGAATTCGGGAGTATGTCAGAATTGAAACAGGCTGTCTTAGAACATGCTAAGGCGCGTTTGATTTGGTATGTCAGTGAAGAACAGCATCATGACGACGCACTTGTTAATTTAGGTGTGGGCTATATTCGTTTTGCGACGGTTGAACCCGAACTCTACCGGGCGTTATTTATTGATAATCATTTTGGTGCTGCTGAAACACGCGCTTTTGTTAACCAAGTGACGGATATTCGGCTCCATGATTATCAGCCACTCCAACGTCTGACAAAAGAACAGCAACAACAAGTAGTCAATGAAATTTGGATTACAATGACGGGCTTTGCCACGTTAATCAACGCGCACCTAGTGCAATTTGATGAAGAATCAGCCTCAATGCAAATCGGTGTGATGCTAATGCGCTGTTTTGAACTGGAACGGGTCTAAAGAAGTCGTTAAGAAACGATAATAATAATTGTCAATCGTGCGCCAAACGTGTAGCATAGTAAGGGATAGCAATAGTAAGTAGTAGGAGGTCTATTTGTGTCTAAAATTAAAGTAATGACCGTTTTTGGTACCCGACCAGAAGCCATTAAGATGGCGCCACTCGTATTGGAACTTAAAAAGCGCGATACAGAGTTTGAAGCGGTCACTGTTGTCACTGCTCAACATCGTCAGATGCTTGATCAAGTGCTTGAAATTTTTAAAATTAAACCAGATTATGATTTAGATGTCATGAAACAGCGTCAAACCTTGAGTGAGATTACAAGTAACGTCTTGATGAATCTCGATCACGTGATTGCCACTGAAAAACCTGATATTGTCTTAGTGCATGGTGATACCACCACCACGTTTGCAGCTAGTATCAGTGCCTTCTATAATCAAACGGCCATTGGGCACGTTGAAGCAGGCCTTAGAACTTGGGACAAGTATTCACCATTCCCAGAAGAAATGAATCGTCAATTAACCGATGTTTTAAGTGATCTTTATTTTGCACCAACAAGTCAAAGTAAAGCCAACTTATTACAAGAAAACCATAACGAAGATAATATCTTCATTACTGGGAATACTGCGATTGATGCGCTTAAACAAACGGTGCAAAGCGACTATGATCACGATATTTTGAACGTGGTGGATGCTGATAAACGCATGGTTCTAGTGACAATGCATCGTCGTGAAAACCAAGGCGAACCAATGAAGCGGGTCTTCAAAGTCATGCGTCAAGTGGTTGAGAGCCATGATGACGTTGAAATCGTCTATCCGGTTCATCTTAACCCAGTTGTGCAAGAAGCAGCGCAAAGCATATTAGGTAACCATCCACGGATTCATTTGATTGATCCACTAGATGTGGTTGACTTCCATAACTTAGCCGCTAGAAGTTTCTTCATCATGTCTGATTCAGGTGGTGTGCAAGAAGAAGCACCATCACTTGGTAAACCAGTCTTGGTGCTTAGAGACACAACTGAACGTCCAGAAGGTGTTGAAGCTGGGACCTTGAAGTTAGTGGGCACACAACCTGAAATGGTACACGATGCAATGGTTGAGTTGTTAGACAACCAAGAAGTTTATGATGCCATGGCGCAAGCTAAAAACCCATACGGTGACGGCTTTGCTTCAAAGCGGATTTTAGACGCAATTGCGTATCATTTCGAACAAACGAAGGAACGACCAGAAGAATTTTAAAACATGTTATAAACTAAAAGAGGCGCTACGACAGAATTTGTCGTGGCGCCTCTTTTGATTATTTCTTTTCTTTAACAATGTAGACTGGGCGGTTCTTAACTTCTAGATAAATCTTACCGATGTATTTACCGACAATCCCTAAACAAAGGAGTTGTAAGCCACCAATCATTAGAACAACTGAGATGAGAGATGGCCAACCGCTTGTTGGATCACCGAAGATAATCGCACGGACAATGATGAAGATTAGCGCGATTGACGCGATAATAAACGAGAAGAAACCGATAAATGAGGCAATTGCTAGCGGTGTTTCTGAGAAAGTGACAATCCCATCAAGTGAGTACTTGAAGAGTCCCCAGAAAGACCAGCTTGTTGTGCCAGCGACGCGATCTTGATTTTGATATTCAAGATATTTAGTGTCGAAACCAACCCAACTGAAGATACCTTTTGAAAAACGATTGTATTCAGTCATTTCAAGAATGGCATCGACCATTTGACGGGTCATTAAACGGTAATCACGCGCACCGTCCACAATTTTAGTTTGAGAAATATGATTGATAATTTGATAGAACTTTTTAGCGAAGAATGAACGAACGGGTGGTTCGCCAGCACGAGTTGTCCGGCGAGTGCCAACACAATCGTAACCCTCAACTTCGATACCTTGAATCATTTCAGGTAATAAAGCAGGGGGATCTTGGAGATCGACATCCATTACGGCGACGTAATCACCAGTTGCAGCTTGTAAACCGGCGTATAACGCCGCTTCTTTACCGAAGTTTCTCGAAAATGAGATGTAATGCACGTGTTCTGGATCTTGTGCTTGTAATGTCCGCATTGCTGGTAGCGTTTGATCAGCGGAACCATCGTTAATAAATAAGTATTCGATAGCATGATCTGGTAATTGAGCCGCAACTTTTTCAACTGCTGCATAAAATAGTGGGACTGATTCTTGCTCATTAAAACAGGGGACAATAATTGAAATCGTTTTGCTCATGTTAAGCCTCCGTTGACTTATTGAAAATCCATTTACTGAAAATGTAGTTTGCCAGGATAATCACAAATTGATCGATAATCTTAACCACCATGTTAGGACCATGGAGCATTGAAATACCGACAAACATTATCGCAGTATCCATTATATAGGATATACCACGGAAGAAAAAGAAACTAGCTATTTCACGTGAAAAATCTCTAAAAGTCGTGTATTTTGACTGAAAAACCCAGGTTTTATTAGTGAAAAAGGCAAATAGAACTGATAAAAACCAAGCAATGGTATTACTGAGTAAGTAATACATACCAGTATATTGGTCTAAAAGGTAGAAAACAACCATATTGACGGCGGTTGTTAATACCCCGAAGACTAGATACATTAATTGTTCCCAATATTTATGAATGAGATTTTGAATTGTTTTAATCATGATCGCCTCGTTTTAAAATAGTATGATAATGGCGCAGAATACGACCGCGTAAGGCCATCTGCCGCTCACTTTTCTTGAAGGTGTAGCTTGTCGTAATGTAATTGACGATACCGACGATTAATTGATCGACAATCTTGGCTGTCATGCTTTGCCAACCTAAAAATGAAATAGCGACAATCATCAAGCCGTTATCTAAGAAAAAAGAAACGCCGCGGAAGAAGAAAAAAGAGAGCACTTCGCCAAAGAGCGCCTTGAAAGTTGTGTATTTAGATTGGAACACTAAGGACTTATTGGTGAAAAAGCCAAATAAATTCGCCAGTAACCAAGCAACCGTGTTTGCTAACAAGTAAGGCCAAATGATGGTATGGCGAAAGATCCAGTAAGTGAAGATATTGACGAGCGATGCTAGAAAGCCAAAAACGGTGTAGGTCAATAAATCTCGGTATTTAAATAATAGCCGCTTAATAAAAGCCATAAAAAGAGCCCCTAAATTAATAATAGAATGTAAAACTAAAATAAGAAAACTGGGCCCAAAGCAAAAGGGAATTGCCCTAGACCCAGTGGGGAAATATTGAATTGGTGGAAACGTGTTTTGTCTGGCAAATTCTTCCGTTTAGCTACGATTGCCAAACGAACCATTACATGATTCATTCGGCAACCGGGTCTATACTCAGAAGCTAAACGCCAGCCAAAACACTCTGACTTGAAACGTGCTTTATAAACTAGCTTTCTGCGCTTAGCAACATCAGTCAAATCAGCGATTGCATCGCTAATCCGCCTGATTAAGCTAATGCTCAAAAGCTCCCAGTTTATAAACCACTCTGACTTGAAACGTGCTTTATAAAGCTGACTCCTGTGCTTAGCGACACTTGTCAAACTAGCGATTGCATCGCTAATTCGCCAAGTTAAGCTAATGCTCGGAGTCAAACCGCTTTATAAAGCACTCTGATTTGAAATGTGCTTTCTAAGTTAGCATCTTGTGCCTAGCTACGTCTAGCAAATAGGCAACAAAGTTGACTATTCACCAGCCTAGGCTAGTGCTCAGATGCTGACCAGCTTAGAGAGCACTCTGTTTTGCTACTATTTCTGCTACGAATTTTTCTAAGTGTTCAATGTCTTCTGCTTCTGGTGCGAGATCAACTTTAACCACGTCTGAGCCTTTGGTGGCACCGGTTTGTTCGAAGACGCCGGCGAAATCGTCGACTACTTTGCAGAATTCATCATAGAAGGTATCGCCTGAACCACAGACGCCGTAAACCTTACCGGTTAAATCCATTTCTTTTAAATCTTCATAGAAGTCAACGGCTTCGTCTGGTAAATCACCGTCGTCGCCATAAGTGTAGCTGCAGACGATGCAGATGTCTGTGTCTTCAAAATCAGAAGGATCTGCTTGTGAGATTTCTGACGTTTCAACCGAGACGTCTAAGTTTTCGAGAGCTTCTTCAACGATATCGGCAATTTCCTCGTTATTACCGGTCATACTTGCGTAAACTACTTTTGCTGTTGCCATTATTAGGAACATCCTTTCACGTGTGCAATGGTATGATGGCCCGCAACTGACGGACCAAAATAAAGATTCTGCTATATGGATTATAGCAAATGCCTAGAACTAAGAAAAGGCGTTGCGTTTAATCTTAATTAAAAAGCGGTCGGCCGTACACTTTTGAGTCAGATAGCGTATAATATGAGATTGAAGATAGACAGCAAGTCACGCTGTCGATTTACCGTTTCAACGAATAGTGAATTGGTAACAATTATTGGAGGTTTCATTTTGATTACATTAAAATCTGAACGAGAAATTAAAGGCATGGCGGCTTCTGGTGCTGTCATCGCCGGTGTTCACCGCGGTTTACGCGATATTATCAAACCTGGTATTTCAAGCTGGGTCATTGAAGAATTTGCAAATGACTATATCGAAAAACAAGGTGCTAAGGCATCTGAAAAAGGCTTTGAAGGCTATAAGTATGCCACTTGTGTCTGTGTTAACGACGAAGTAGCACATGCAATCCCCCGCAAAAACCTAATCTTAAAAGAAGGCGATATTGTCACTGTCGATATGACCGTTAACTTAGACGGTTACGAAAGTGATTCTTGCTGGACTTATGCGGTTGGTGAAATCGCACCAGAATTACAAAAATTAATGGATGATACTCGCAAAGCACTTTACTTAGGCATTGATCAAGCCGTTGTCGGCAATCGCCTAGGTGATATCGGCCACGCCATCCAACAATATACCGAAGTTGAAAACAGCTACGGTGACGTCCGTGAATTGATTGGACATGGTATTCAACCAACGATGCACGAACAACCAAACGTGCCTTCATACGGTGAAGCGGGCAAGGGCTTGCGCCTTAAAGAAGGGATGACCATCACAATTGAACCAATGGTCATCTTAGGTGGCACATGGCACATCAAGTCAAAAGAAGTCCCTGGCGAAGACTGGGAATATTACGTCTCAGCAGATGGCACACCATGTGCGCAATATGAACACACAATTGCGATTACCAAAGATGGTCCTAAGATTCTAACCTCACAAGATCCAGAAATGGATGCTAAATATTTACTATAAAATTTAGAAACCTTCTCTAAAATGAGAAGGTTTCTTTTTTTGCTTTCAGAAAACTATTAGCCCATAGTTAATTCATGTATAATAGAAATGATAAATATGCCTTAAGAAGTCGGGAAAATAAGCCTTTCAGGTAGAACGGCTAATGGGTAAAAGAGAATTTGGAGTGACATATGACAGTAGACAATCAAAACCAGTTACCGGTGGTAAAACAGGACTTATCCAGACGGCAGAAGTTGATTGCTGTGGTGAAGTTAATGATGTTGCGTTCATCAGAAGCAAGCATTAGTGATAATTCGAAGGTAATCGCATATTATTCGTTATTATCAATCTTCCCACTATTAATCGTTATCGGGAACATCTTACCGTACTTCCAGTTAGATGTAATGAGTGTGGCGGATTACGTCCAAACGGCGATGCCGCCCACGATATTCGACAAGATTATGCCAGTTCTGCAGTCCCTATTGAAGAAACGCAATGATGGCTTATTGTCCGTCGGGATCTTGGGGACGTTGTGGGCAGCGAGCATGGGGATTAATGCCTTAAAAAATAGTATTAACCGCGCGTATCGTGTTGAAAAAGTTCAGAACTTTGTTTTAAAACGCCTGATTTCTTTAGGGAGTACATTATTATTACTTCTATTATTAGTCGGTTTAATTGTTGTTTTTACATTCGGGCAACAAGTTTTGGAATTATTAGTCCCAATCTTTAACATTCCTAAGACATACGTTAATATTTTTAGTAGTTTAAAATGGCCAGTGACGGGGATCGCCTTGTTCCTACTGCTGATTTTCATCTATTTCTTCGTTCCGAATGTGAAAATGCGATTGCGAAGTGTTCTGCCAGGGGCAGCACTGACAACGGTTGGCTGGTTAATTCTTGCACAAGCCTTCTCATTGTATACTCGTTACTTCGGCACGTCATGGAATAGTTACGGCGCAATCGGCGCGGTGATTATCTTACTCTTGTGGCTGAATTATTCCGCAACGATTCTGATGGTGGGGGCTGTCTTGAATGTTGTGATTGAAGAAGCACTGCATGGGCATGTTAACGCCAGTCGCGGTAAGGTTCATGACTTCATTGCGCGTCGGCGCGATCAAAATGAATGACAGCCGAAAAATTAATGAGACAAAGCACAAATATGAATTGAAACGTTAACCAATTATATAGGTTGTAAGAATTCGGGAATCAACCGGATGATTACAACCTATTTTTAGTCGGCAAATTACAAGTTTAATCCGAACAAGCCCGGAATCTTTCAATGGCAGTCTGTTGATGATGTATTTTTAATGGTCGTTGATTAATTAGTTCAAGTGC
>NZ_JAMQEX010000008.1:0-83268 GCF_033176295.1 Latilactobacillus sp. | reverse complement strand
ATAATCCTGAACAACTTTCATTTTTAACTCTTTAGAATATTTGGTCAATATAAAAACCCCCGGTATTGGATTTTGGTCCAATATCGGGGGTTCACTTCAGTCAGTTGTCTAGCAACTAACTTGCTTTTTTAGTGCGCTAATTTAATGCGCGTCATTCTAAAGTAGAAATAAGTAATTAAAACCAGATCAACTACCACTAACCCACTGAAAATAATACCCAAGTGTGTTAAGTAGAAGAACCAACTACCAATAATAAAACCGATCAGTGTCATGCTTAAGAGATGTGCTGCAAAAATCTGCGTTTGTCCCATGCTATATTTACGGTAAAGGCTAGCGGTCAAATTCTTTTGAGCGTGATAGCCATTGACCAATTGCGCAAATAAATGACTAAGCACCCCAGCAACTATGATTAGCAAGACCAGGATGATCGCTGCCGTCCCATTTTCTCGCAACCAGTTGACCCCAATAATCGGCGTGTTCTTAGGCGTTAAATTGGAGATTGATTTGGTCTTAAAGATCTTTTGATATTCTTTAAGATGCGCCCCGATTTGTTGATCATCGACTAACACGGTTACCTGGTTTAGCGAGCGGTTGTTCAAAACGAACTCTGGTGAAGCCGAAATAAAGACGTGTTGGTCAAGCGAAGTGGTCTGATTGGTACCCACAACCCCAATTACTGACAAGTAACGATTCTTAGTCTGATAATAAGCCTGGCTAGCTGGTTGATAGAGTTCGTTGACCCGGGATTGTCCGACGACCACCACCGGAATTCGTGATTTAAAATCATAATTTGAGAAGAAACGACCGTCCTTGAGCGGCACATTAGCTTGCTTACCTTTAGCATAAACATAGGATAAATGATTATTGACATTAAATTGCACTTGGAAATTATTGAGTTTCGTCTGATCAATCGCTTGGATCGTTGATTGAATCGATTGGTGACTCTTCGTCTTAAAGATAACCGCCTTTTGCGATAAACTATTATGATTAAGTCGTTCACTGTACATCGCTTTGGCTCGCTGACTGATGACGAGGAGGCCTAAGACGACCACCCCGACAAATAGAACATCAAGCACTAATTTTTTTAAACGCAAACGCTGATTCCTCCTTGATACGTTATTGAATCCAGTAAAACCGATCACGCATTAAATCAAACGGGCGTAAATAGCGATTAACCCGCGATAAGCGTTGATCATTATGGAAATGAGCGGCATCCCAGAATTCAGTACTATTTGTGGCACCGTAGCGCTCACCCAAGCATAAAAGGACGGGCCCGTTTTCTAATTGCCATAATTGGTTTAAAACGGCTAAATCAATCGGCACACCGTTGGGCGACCACGACATCAATACGGCATCCACTTGATCACCATATTGTTTGATCGCCGCCTGTGCATCGAGAGGTGCCACCTGCGTCAATAATTGCCGCCCTGTCTGGTTTTCGCTCGTCCAGGCCAAACTATCCGTACAAATGACCGATTCGGCACCTGCCGCCCTTAAACCGGCACTCAGGTAGCCATTACCAGCCATAATTTCCAAAAAGCGCCAATCGGGAAACTGTTGGACGATACTATCCGTCAAATCCTGACTGATATAAGCCCACATGCCAAATTGATTTTGCAAATATTGCCGATAATTGCGGAGTAAATGATCCGTCTTTTTAATTTGCGCTTGTAATTGCTGTGAAGAGACCGCCTTGAATTGACCCTGCTCTGCTGCCAATAATAACGTTAGATAGAGTGATTCGTCAATCCCGAGTACTGGGAGATTGTGCTGTGGTAACTGTTTTTGTTGTAGACGTGTTAAACTCGCTTTGATCGCTTGAAATTGCGCTGTTAGTTGCGGTACGTTTTTGAAAAAGACGGCACTTTGCTTTAACTGTGACAGGTAGGTTTCTTGGGTCATTATTCCACTCATTTCTTAGACTAAATAACATAAAAAACCTCCTCGCTCAGGTGAAAGGAGAAGGTTCATACTGATAGTTTAACGAATCCCTAAGGCAATTCGTGCATACCGTGACATCTTACTTGTATCCCAAGCTGGGTACCAAACAAGATTGACGTTCACATCTTTAACCTCTGGGACTTTCGCAAGTGCTTGATGAATTGAATCCGTTAAGACATCTGTTAAAGGACAGCCCATCGTCGTCAACGTCATATCGATTGTACATAGGCCCTTTTCATCTAGGTTAAGGCCGTAGACAAGTCCTAGATTAACAATATCAATCCCCAATTCAGGATCAATCACGGTTTCTAGCGCTGCTAAAATCCGTTCCTTTAAATCTTCGATTGCTGAATCGTCTTGTTGCGTGTTCATTTCTTCATCTGCCATCTGACTGCCTCCTACGCTATTTCAATAGCTTTATTATACTGTTTAACCGCTTTAGATACAATACAGGTTAATTGACAATTGAATCGTTTATCCCTAGAATGATAGCTTAAGTACCCTTTAAAGGAGGCCCTATGATGAACCAAAAATTAATCGCCTTAGACCTGGATGGCACGACTTTAAATCCAGAAGCCAAAATTTCACTTAAAACACAAGAAACACTCACCCAACTACAATCAGCTGGCCACATTGTCAGTATTGTGACTGGTCGGCCTAATCGCTTGAGTGAACCTTTCTACCATCAATTAGGGCGCACGTCACCGATGGTCAATTTTAACGGCGCCCTCATGCATATTCCTGGGCAAAATTGGTCCGACGAATATCAATACACCATTAATAAGGATGTCGTTTTTAGTCTCTTTCAATTAAAAGAACGTTTTAAAATTCAGATGATTGCCGCTGAAGGGAAAACAATGTTTTTAGCTGATCAAGCTTACAGCAATACTTTTTCGTTTTTCCCCGCAACACTCAAATCAGATGAAATTCTAACGCGTAAATCACTCCAACAAGATCCAGCAGCTGTAACAGTCTTTGTCGAACGTGAGGACCAAGCTGCTTTACGGGCCGAAATTTTACGCCAATTCCCCCAAGTTTCCGTTAATACGTGGGGTGGCCCAGCAAGCGTCTTAGAAATCGTGCACCACGGTATTCAAAAAGCAACTGGGCTTGAACGTTTAGCAAATCATTACCAAATTGACCAAGCCGACATTATTGCCTTTGGTGACGAAAGTAATGACTTAGACATGCTGGCCTATGCCGGTACCGGGGTCGCGATGCAAAATGCGATTGCACCAGTTAAAGCAATTGCAGATGACATTACCCCACTAACCAACGCACAGGACGGTGTAGCAAATTATTTACGCCAATATTTTAAAATGGACTAATCAAAAAGCGATCCGACTAAATTGTTGAATCGCTTTTTAAATGGCTTAAACGTGCTCCTCGAGCAGCCTTTTCCGGTTAACTGCAAAATTGGGAATCATGGCGAACCCCCCATAATTCCCAATTTTACTGTTAATCCTCAAAGCCTAACCAGCTCGAGTTACACTCTATTTTTCGTCGCTTTTTAAAACGCCGCCTACTGAGTAACGGTCTGGTTGCATTTCATTTAAGACAACGTGCACGTGTTCTGCAGGTGCCCCTGTGTTTTTTGAGATTGCTTCTGTCACGTCAGCACAAAGTTGTTTTAATTGTGCTTGACTACGACCAGCAATAAGATCGATGTGTACTAATGGCATAATAATAGCCTCCTTTTTTCGAATACTATTATTATGCCTGTTTTAGCGCAATTGGGCAACGGTAATTGCTGTGTTTTCCCCTAAAAGATTGTATAATGAGCATTAATATCGAATTTATTTGGAGGCATTATTATGAGTGAACCCCTTTATCGTCAATTAACCGCCTGTACCAGTGTTCTGGTCGGTAAAAAAGCGAGCGCAGATGGCTCGACCTTAATCGCACGGAACGAAGATAGCCAAGCTGCTTGGCCTAAACACATGGTGATTCATCCCCACCAACAATTAACGAAAGCACCTCACTTTGTTTCAAAAGACACCGGCTTTACGCTTGATCTACCACTAGAAGCCGCTAAATATACCGCAACCCCAGAATGGACCGATGAATACGGCTTATTCGAAGAAGATGGTATCAATGAATACGGCGTGGCTATGAGTGGGACCGAAAGTGCTTATAGCAATAGTCGCGTACTCGGCTTCGATCCCTACATCGATAACGGCATTGCTGAAGAAGCAATGATCACTGTTGTTTTACCATACGTGAAAACTGCCCGCGAAGGGGTTGCTCGTTTAGGTGCGATTGTCAGTGAATATGGCACAACCGAAAGTAACGGTATCCTTTTTTCAGACGTTGATGAAGTTTGGTACTTAGAAATTGGTAGTGGTCATCACTGGGTCGCGCAACGAATTCCTGATGACAGTTACGCTGTCGTGGCCAACCAACTGGCCATTCAAGAAGTTGATTTTGATCAACCAGAGGCCTTCATGACTTCTGAGGGGCTTCAAAACTTTACCCGTGATAACCACCTCTGGCAAGCTGGCACACCGTTTAATTTCCGCAACATCTTTGGGACACAAGATCAAAGCGACCTCGTTTACAACACACCACGTGTTTGGTACGGTCAAAAGCTTTTAACACCGTCTGTTGAACAACAACCACAAGACTTTAACTTGCCCTTCTTACGCCAACCTGATGCACCTATTCAAGTCGAAGATGTCGCTCAGATTTTAGGCTCGCACTATGAAGGGACCGCCTACGATCCAATTGGTCACGGCACACCACAACAAAAACATGCTTTCCGCCCAATTAGTTTAGCGAAAACACAAGAGTCACATATTCTTCAAATGCGCCCTAACCGCCCTGTTGATGTCAGCGGTCTTCACTGGTTAGCGATGGGTGTGACTGCCCAAAGCGTCTACGTGCCATTTTACGCCGGTGCTGATGATGTCCCAGTCAACTACCAAAAAGGTACAAAAGATTACTCAAAGGATTCAATCTATTGGACCTACAAATTGGCTGGTATTCTAGTCGATGCCCACTACGCTAAGTTCGCTAAAGACTTAGAACAAACCCAAAAACACATCAACAGTTTGATGGTTCAAAATATCGTTGCTACTGACAAGCTTGTTGCAGCTGAAACCGATGCGCACCAACGGACGATGTTGATAACCAAAGGTTCCGCTAAAGCGGCCCAACTTGCACAACATGAAATGGAACGCCTCACTGTTAAGCTCATTACGGACAGTGCAAACCTCTCACCATTGAACTTTACAACGGATAGTAATCTCTAAAATAAAAAGCATTCGCTAGTTTCAGCGAATGCTTTTTTGATTATCTACAAAAAATGACAACAGCCCAGCGGAAACGCACGAAACCACTCCGGTTGTTGTCATCTATTGGCCGCTGCTTAGATTAACTCCGCCACAAGCGGCCAATTAATTATTTTCCAGAAGTTTTCGATATAGTCAATTCGATTATTCTGGTATTTCAAGTAATAAGCATGTTCCCAAACATCAAGACCGATCAATGGGCGATTCCCACTCATGATTGGTGAATCTTGGTTAGGGGTGGTCATGATTTGCAATTCACCGTCGTGGTCAACAACTAACCATGCCCAACCAGAACCAAAAACGCCTAGTGCGGCATTATTGAATTCAGCTTGAAAATCTTTAAAGGTGCCAAAACGTGCTTCAATTTTTTCTAATAATTCACCTGTTGGCATCAGTGGGGCATTTTCAGTCAAAATTCGCCAGAAAAAGCTGTGATTAGCGTGCCCCCCTGCGTTATTGCGAATCGGTGTCTGTAATGACTCAGGAAGATCATCAATGTGTGTTAGCAAGTCGTGTAATGATTTGCTAGCTAAGTCGGGGTGTTTTGCCAAGGCTGCGTTTAACTTCGTCACATAAGTCTTATGATGCTTATCATGATGAAGATGCATTGTTTCGGAGTCGATATAGGGTTCTAAAGCAACATACTCATACGGTAATGCTGGTAATTTAAAAGTCATGGGCATCCCTCCTCTTTCTAACTCTATCATACAAGTAACCGGTCTCAAAAAGCCAATGATATGCTTTTTTAATATTAAAAAAACTGACTAAGCATGTCGCTTAGCCAGTTTTTTTTGAATACGTGGCAGTTGTCCTTCAATTTCCGTCAACATCATATTCGGTGTTTTATGTTGAAAGAAAATCGTGTAGTCTGCCAAACGATAATATTTAGGGCGTCGTTCGTGATATAACTCCCGTAAACCATCATGACCAAGTTGATTGACCAGTGGTCGGCGATCATTACGCGAAACGCGGCGCCAATGCGCCTCATAACTCCCATTTAAGTAAAAGATGGGGATGCCACTTTGTTCCAGTAGATAGCGCGTCTGTGCGTCATCAACCACACCACCACCGGTCGCAATGACGACATCTTCTTGAACCAATTTTGCAAGTGCTTCAAATTCCATCTGCCGAAACGCAGATTGGCCTTTAATGGCAAAAATTTCGTTAATCGTCATCTGCTGTTCCCGCATGATGTATTTGTCCAAATCAATCCATTCGCTCTTGAAATGATGTGCGACTTTACGCGCAATGGTTGTTTTACCAGAACCCATAAACCCAATTAAAATTAACTGCATCTAGTGAATCAACCCCTGTAAATCAGTTTCAATCTAGTCTAATTGTAAAGTATCTGCTTGCAGGTTACCAGTATTTTCTAAAACGAGCGCTGTTTCATTTTTAATTGGGCACTAAATTGTGTTAATGGTAGTTGCAAAATAGTTGGCTGCCCGATCGCTTTTAAATAAACAATGTTAATCAGAGCACCTTGATTTTTCTTGTCATGTGCAATTTTCTCAAATAATGCGGGTGATTGTAATAACGGATGCGTGACCGGTAAGCCAACCCGTTCAAGAACTGTTTGCAGTTGTGCCGCAATTTGAGTCGGTTGTTCGAAAAGGCGACTAATCGCAATTAACCCGATACTAACTGCTTCGCCATGCGTTAGCTCACCATCTGCCAAAGACTCAACAGCATGACCAATTGTATGACCGAAATTCAACAATCGCCGTTGCCCACTTTCTTGAACATCCGCCATCACAATCTGCGCCTTATAGGCAATGCTGCGCGCGATCAGCTCTGGGGCTTTATCCAAAATTGCAGTCGGCGATTCGATTTGTTGAACGAGGTTCCAAAAATCGGCACCGACTAAGGCCGCTATCTTGACCACTTCAGCATACCCAGTGACTAATTGCCGTTGCGGTAGTGTCTCAAGCATTTGCGGATCAATTAAGACTAGCTCAGGTTGATAAAAAGTCCCGACTAAATTTTTCCCCGCTGGTAAATCAACAGCGGTTTTGCCGCCAACACTACTATCCACCTGCGCTAATAAGGAAGTGGGAATTTGAATAAACGGTAAGCCCCGCATATAGGTTGAGGCAACAAACCCCGTTAAATCCCCAACAACGCCGCCACCGAGAGCAATCAGGCCATCACTGCGATTAAAGTTGGCCGTTAACAATGCCTCATAGAGACTCATCGCTTGTTCGAGAGATTTAGCGGATTCGCCGGCTGGGATGGTTAGGACGGTCACTTGAAAACCCGCCTGCGTCAATTGCTCAGTAATTTGTGCTTGATACAAAGGGCCGACAATCGTATCTGTGACCAATGCAATTTTACGTACAGACCACACCCGTTGAACCTCACGTCCGATTGAAGTCGCTAAGCCATTTTCAATTTTAATTTGATATTTCTGCGTCGTTAAATTAACCGAAATAGTTGGCATTTTTACCACGACCGCATCAATTGATCAATCGCCCAGATCTGACGACACATTTCTAAATAAGTCGCGGGTTTCAACGCTTGTGGCCCATCGGAAAAGGCGGCTTCAGGATGGTCATGAATCTCCACCATCATCCCGCTGGCACCAGTTGCTACGCCGGCTCTAGCCATCGGTGTCACCAAGTCCCATTCCCCCGTCGCATGACTTGGATCAACGACCACTGGGTAGTGTGATAATTTTTGAAGGACAGGAACCGCGTTTAAATCAAACGTATTGCGGGTATATTGATTATCAAAAGTCCGAATTCCGCGTTCTAAGAGCATGATTTGGTGATTACCATTGGCTGCGATATATTCAGCAGCGTTTAATAGATCATCAACTGTAGCGGCTAGACCGCGTTTTAAAGCAACTGGAATGTTCGTCTGCCCAACGGCCTTTAACAATGAAAAGTTTTGCATATTCCGAGCCCCAATTTGAAAGACATCTGTGTATTGTGCAATTAGGGCCACATGCGTTTCATCCATGACTTCCGTAATGACATCCATGCCCGTTGCATCGGCTGCTTGGCGGAGTGCTTTGAGCCCTGCTTCACCCATTCCTTGGAATGAGTAAGGTGAAGTCCGTGGCTTATAGGCGCCACCCCGCAGTAAAGTTGCGCCACCTTCCTTGGCCACTTTAGCCATCGCTAAAATATGCTCAGCTGATTCTACCGAACATGGCCCGGCCATCATCGTAAACTGCTCGCCACCAATTGTACTGTGTGGTAATTGAATGATTGTATTTTCAGGTTGGAATAATCGACTACTTAAAACATAACTTGGTTCATCAGTTGTCATTGAATCGACGCCTGTTTGTTCTGCAGCAGTTAATGTCACTTCCTTAAGTCCAATTAATGCGACGTGTTGTGCTGATTGGTAAACCACGACACCAGCTTGGCGTTGTCGTTCACAAAAATCTTGGATGAGTGATTTGCTCGTTGCTGCTTTAAATTGAATAATCATGATGCATCGTTGCCTCCAGTTAGATGTTGGTAAATTGGCATTGTCGCCATTGATTCGTTGGTCCAGAATTCAAAACTCAAGGCCGCTTGTTCAATCAGCATGCCCAGGCCATTTTGTATTTGGTAATGCGCTTTTTGGGCCGTTTTTAAAAAAGCTGTCTCTCGCGGTGCGTAAATTAGATCTGCGACGAGGCTATCTTCGGGCAAATATTGCAGTAAGTTAATTGGTAAGGGATTACCCGGTGTTGCGGTCATGCCAATATTAGTTGCATTAATTAAACAATCAGCATTTTGCAAGGCAGTTGCCAATGCTAACTGGTCATCGTACGGTTCAACGATGATCTGTAGGCCACTGGCTAGGCTAATTTGAGCCAATCGTTGAATGACTGAATCATAAGTCGCATTAGCACGTTTAAAAACGGTCACCTGCTGTACACCATACCGCACGGCTGCCTCAATTACCGCTAGTGCCGCCCCACCAGCCCCTAGAATCGTGACAGAACGATATCGGCGCTGGGGATGTGCCTTTTGCAAGGCACACCAAAAACCATCACCATCCGTATTGGTTGCTGTTAAACGACCAGCTTCGTTTTTAATAGTATTGATGGCCCCCACTAATTTAGCCGTTGACGTTAAGTTATCTACTAGCGGAACCAGCGATTGCTTATAAGGCATCGATAGATTAACGCCCCGAATACCTAGCGTCTTAATTGCGCTGGCGATTGCTGCCGGTGTTGCCTGACTATCGAAGACGGCATAGCGCGCATCCATTTGAATTTGGTGAAAACCAGTATTGTGAATAAAGGGTGATAAGCTATGTTGCGCTGGATGCGCAATCAAGCCATAAAGTGCTGTATAACCTGATATCATTGCATTTTTCCTCTAGCAACTATCATACTTTAAATAATCGGCTTTTTAAAGTCGTTTTTAAAAGCACTCGTATTGTTCATAGCCTGAAATATATTTCCCCGATTGTATTGACAGGTGTTATTTATTTAAAGTAAAATAAAAGCATCAACTGAAAGCGCTTCGCTTATTCAGACGGAAAGGCTGTCTATCTATGCAAATTATGAATCAAACGCTCACAACGAATCACCAGGACTTTCAAGTTACAGCCTACTGGCTAGATTCCAATCAAGATTTTAACAACACTCGCCATCAACCGGTCGTGATTATCTGCCCAGGAGGTGGTTTCCGCTACCATTCACAGCGTGAAACAGAACCAATTGCCTTAAAGGCATTAGCTGAAGGCTGTCACGCAGTTGTCTTACCTTATCAACTCATCGAACCAGACCAAATGGTTTATCCTACAGCGCTCCAACAGCTCGCTAAAACGATCGAGTGGATTACAGATCAATCAGATACTCAAAAAGTTGATTCCGAACGAATCGTACTCGTTGGTTTCTCAGCTGGTGGGCATCTAGTGGCTACTTTTAACGGTATCGCTACTAACCCTGAACTGAACACACAATATCAACTCGACAGTTATCGTGGCCACCATGCCGCAGTTATTTTAAGCTATCCTGTCATTGATTTAGACGCTGGTTTTCCTAAAGAAGAAAGTGAAAAAGAGCGGATTACAACCGATCAACGTCTCTGGCACGCACAGGACACATTAACAAAATGGGCCAAACCGTGTTTCGTATGGCAAACGGCAACTGATGAACTCGTACCAGCCATCAATTCATTACTGTACGTCACTGAATTAAATCGGCTAAACATCACAACTGAGTATCACTTATTCAGCGATGGTGTTCACGGTTTGGCATTGGCCAATAAAGTAACCCAGCGTCCCGGTAAACCACAAGACGTTAATGAACCGGTTGCCCAGTGGCTCCCGCTTGCGCTAACTTGGCTCGCAGAAATCGATATTGCTCATCGTTAAAAGTTTAAACAATCACAAAAAGGAGTTGGGATAAAATCCCGGCTCTTTTTTTAATGTTAAGATTAAACTTTACTAATCTTTAAATTGCCTAAGCCCATTAATTCCTCTAAAATAGTGACTAATGTTATTTAATAGCGAGGTCGAATATGAAAAAATTAATCATCAGTTTCATTTTATTATTAAGTCTCATCTGTCTAGCGCCAACTGCTACCTATGCAAGAGCCGGTGGAGCTTCAGGTGGTGGCGGTGGTTCAACCTCTAGTGGTTCGTTTGGTGGCAGCACAAGTACGACCACCGACAGAACAACGAACAATTATTACGGTCGCCGGGGTTACTACGGGCCCCGTAGTTTTCTCAACAACCTCGTTTTTGCAATCTTTTTTATCATATCAGCCTTCCTAATGATCATCCGCAAGAAACGCGACTGGCTGGCGCGGCGTCACGAACGGGCACTATCACGAACCGTCACGATTGACGATGCAACCCGCGAACGTTTTGAAGAATGCTTTTACCAAATTGAAGCCGCTTGGACCACCAATGATCTTAGTTTGGTCGCACCGCTCATAACCCCTCATTTCCAACGGCAACAACAACGTATTTTAAATCGTTATCAACGCCAACATAAACACAATCAGCTGGAAAGTCTCACCATCATCTCAGAGGAACTGATCCTATCGGACAATCCAAACGTCCGTAAAGTCCTTGTAACGGCCCAAATGCGCGATTATTTCACTAATGATCGCTTATCAGATGAAGATAATGAAAAACGCCGTGAAGCAACTTATATCGAACGTTTCAGCGAAATCTGGGAATTCAAACAGGTTGACGGACAATATCTCGTCAACCATATCGATCAATCTCTTTAAGAAAGTGAGTTTTTGAAATGCACCTCGAGTTTACTACCGGTCAAACCCAAACGGCCGTTTCCCTAATGCCACGCCATTTGGACGACTGTCTGCGCGAACTAATCCTCATCAATCAAAAAAAAGACGCCATCGATATTCTCGAATGGCGCCTTGATTATTGGCAAGCTTCTGCACAACTATTGACCGCTGCTGAAAAAATAGCCGCGCTTGATTTGCCCTTAATTTTAACGGTTAGAACCACTAACGATGGTGGCTTAGCATCAGCTCAAGACTACCTCACCTACTACGCTCCCTTGATCAAAGCCCATATTGGTCAAGCAATCGATTTAGAGTGGTCATTAGCAGCCGAGCAACGTCATCAATTGGCTGAATTAGCCCATCAACAGCATTACCAAGTGCTTTTGAGTCATCATGATACCGTTCAAACACCGGATAATGATACCTTGCGCACGCAATTATTAGCCATGCAAGCCGATCCTGATGCGGACCTCTTGAAATTAGCGACGACGGCCCAATCACCAGCAGATACAACCCGCTTGTTAGCAGCCACTCAAAGTTTTACGCATCAATCCGATAAACCGTTAACGACAATGGCAATGTCTGAATTTGGTGTCGCCTCGCGAATCTTTGGCGGTCAATTTGGCTCAGCTATCAGTTTTGGCTATCTCGAAACACCTAGCGCGCCCGGCCAACTACCAATTGAGCAACTAAAAGGTTTACTGACAACTAATCAAGCTTAAATTAAGCATAAAAAGAGCCCAACAAATTGAATTGTTGGACTCTTTTTTATATCTTTAGTTTCTTTCAACGTTTAATTCGTTCATCTTAATCATTGTATCAACCGCTTTTTCCATCGTTTGAACTGAAACGAATTCGTAGCGACCATGCATATTTTCAGCACCGGCAAAGATATTTGGTGTTGGAATTCCCATGAATGAAATCTTAGAACCATCTGTCCCACCACGAACGGGTTCGATTAATGGTTTGATATCGATTGCTTCCATAGCGTCCTTAGCCAAATCAACAACATCCATATGATCTTTTAAGACTTCTGCCATGTTGTAATATTGATCTTTAATGGTTGCTTTAACGCGACCTTCACCGTATTTAGCATTCATGTCTTCAGCCACTTTAGCAGCAAATGCCTTACGTGTTTCTAAACCATCGCGATCAAAATCACGGATGATATATGCCATGTGTGCTTCATCAACAGTACCGTCTAAGCTCAATAAGTGATAGAAACCTTGACGGCCATCTGTTTTTTCAGGCACTTCATCGCGTGGGAAAGCATCTTGGAAATCAACAGCAACTTGTAAAGCGTTGATCATGATGTCTTTAGCTTCACTAGGATGCACGTTTTTACCTTGAATATCAACTTTCATTGCAGCTGCATTAAATGTTTCATATTCAAGTTGACCAATTGGGCCGCCATCCATTGTATAAGCGAAGTCTGTTGCAAAATCTTCAGCATCGAAGTGATCAGCACCTGTACCGATTTCTTCATCTGGTCCTAAACCAATCTTGATGTCGCCATGTTTGATTTCAGGATGTTGGATGAAGTAATCCATCGCTGTGATAATTTCAGCAACCCCAGATTTATCATCTGAACCTAATAATGTTGAGCCGTCTGTTGTAATTAATGTTTGGCCCTTGTAGTTTTTCATGTTAGGGAATTCTTTAGGATCTAAAACAAATTGACCAGCTTCGTCTAATTTGATAATTGATTCACCATCATAATTTTCAATTGTTTGGGGATTAACACCCTTGGCATTGAAATCTGCTGTATCAACGTGAGATAAAAAGCCCATTGTTGGCACTTTTTTATCGATATTACTTGGTAATAACGCTGTAACATAGCCGTTTTTTTCGTTATACTTAACGTCGCTTAAGCCGATTTCTTTCAAGTCATCCATCAATTTGTGTAAGAAAACCACTTGTGTTTGTGTTGATGGAATCGTCGTCGCATTTTCGTCTGAACGAGTTTCTGTTGTGATATATTCTAGAAAACGCGGAATTAATTTTTCATATTTAGCCATGGTGAAGCCTCCTAGATATTATTTAATACTAATTCTATTCTAACCTACTTCGCATTAAAAATAAATGTAAACGGATCAGTTTTTTGCTGAGATTTAATAAAAGTAACTTCCCAATCGTTTATTTGACGCCATTCTTCAAATAACGCAGTCATCTTAGTCTTTACAATGCTTTCAATATGATGACCAGGATCGATAACGGATAATCCGGCTGCTAACATGTCATGGCCCGTATGATAATAAACGTCACCAGTAATATACAAATCAGCCTTAGCTTGCAGAGCAGCGGGGAAGAACTTACCACCATCACCGCCAACTACTGCAACTGTTTCAACTAATTTATCAGGTTCATTTGAAATCAAGCGGAGACCGGTTAAATCAAACGTTTCGCAAACAAATTGGGCGTAGTCTCGGACTGTCATTGGTTGGTCAACTTGACCAATACGCCCGATTCCGATAGGTTGTTGTTGATTAGCCAATGGGATTAAATCATACGCTGGTTCTTCGTAAGGATGCACCGCAAGCATCGCTTTTAACACGCGGTTCTTTTTAGCTGCTGGTAAAATAACCTCGATCTTAACTTCAGCAACCACTTCTGCCTGACCAGCTTGGCCAATAAACGGATCAGCTGCAGATTGCGGTTCAAAACGACCGGTGCCTTCAGCGCTAAAGCTGCAGTTTTGATAGTTTCCTAATTCACCGGCACCAGCTTGCCCTAACGCTTGGCGTACCACATCCGCATGTGTTTCAGGTACGAAAACGGCCAATTTCATTAGCGCTTCATAATCAGTCACGTTGAACGGTTGCACATTTTTAAGTGCTAACGCTGCTGCCAACCAATCATTCATCCCACCTTGCGCTTTATCAAGGTTGGTATGGGCTGCATAGACCGTCATATCATGCGTCAGTATATCAGCGTACATCTTATTTTGCGGATCACTTAGATCAAGATTGCGTGCAGGTCGGAACATCACTGGGTGGTGGGCAAAAATAAAATCAATCTCGTTATCAATCGCTTCTTGGACCACTTCCGGCCGAACATCTAATGTGACGAGTACCTTCTTAACCACCTTATCACGGCGACCAATTTGAAAACCAGTTGGATCATTACCCTCTTTAAGCACTAATGGCGCATACTCTTCAATCGCCGCAATCAAGTCACTCGCGATTAATTGTCCCATGTTTGAACCTCCTCAATTAATTGAATTTCATGTTGCACTGTAGCAATTTTTTCAGTTGGCGTGACCTGAGCACCTTGAAGTTGCACCAATAAATGGCGTTTCTTATTTAATAAAGTTGACCATTTCAATTGGAAATCTGCCGGTTGACGGCGTCGTAAAACTGGGCCGAATACTAAGTCAGCTTCGTCGAGTTCAACAGCCTCAGTTCTTGGTTCACCAACGATGACTTCGTAAATATGACCGTCTTCAGCAACGATTGCTTCTTCTACAATGGCGTAGTGGTGCTTCATTAACCATTCCCGGACGGTGGGTTCCATAATATTAGGTTGTAGGACTAACCGTTCGTGCCCGTTTAGATGCGCTAAGCCACGTTCCAATATTTCAGTAATCAATAGACCACCCATCCCCGCAATCACAATACAGGTGACTTGGTCTTCTTCGGGGTTAAGCACTTCGACACCATCACCTAACCGGACTTGAATTTGGTCCTCTAAGTGCCATTGGATCACATGTGTTTGGGTTGATTCAAAAGGTCCAGCAACCACTTCACCCGCAATGGCCCCCTTTAATCGTTTTTGCTCTGTGAGCCAGATTGGTAAATAAGCATGATCTGAGCCGATATCAGCAACGATGCTATCTTGTGGGACGAACTGCGCAACTGCAGCTAAACGTTTCGATAAATTAATTGGTGACAAAAATAAAACTCCATTCTAGAAACTTTGATTGTTACAGTTAGTATACCAAATTTTGAGCGTCAAAGCAGACTAAGCTCGCATCAGACAATCGTCTCATTATGAATATTGATTGTCGTTAAAGGTTGCATAATCATCCCAGCCGTTCTATACTCTAGTTAAATGAAAGAAAGCGCTTTAAATAATAATTTGGAGGTTGTCCTATGTCTCTCTTCTTAAGTGTTGTCCTTTTAATGCTCGGTCTCTATCAGGTTTACGCAACTCTAAATACTTTCAAGTATTTAAAAACAGAGGCCAATCGCAACGTTTCGTACTTCATGCCGATTGCCCTGTACTCAGGAGGCTTAATGGCACTCATGATGATTGGCTTTGGGTTATGGGGCATTTTCAATCTTTAGCAAACGCTCTATCAGTGTCTTTAATGTTGAAAGATACATCTAGTTGACATAAGATTTATTATTTGAAGTATTGTCCAAATTAAAAACGGTCATCTTTTTAGATGACCGTTTTTTTGAATTTATTCTAAGAAATCTTTTAATTGTTTTGAACGTGATGGGTGGCGTAGTTTCCGCAATGCTTTGGCTTCGATTTGACGAATCCGTTCACGCGTAACACCGAAGACCTTACCCACTTCTTCTAATGTCCGTGTCCGACCATCGTCAAGACCGAAACGTAAACGTAAGACGTTTTCTTCACGATCTGTTAAGGTGTCTAGGACACTTTCTAATTGTTCTTTCAACAATTCATAAGAAGCATGTTCTTCAGGACTAGTTGCATCTTGATCTTCGATAAAATCGCCTAAGTGTGAGTCGTCCTCTTCACCGATTGGGGTTTCAAGGGAAACTGGTTCTTGAGCAATCTTCAAGATTTCACGAACTTTATCCGTGTTCATATCCATTTCAGCCCCAATTTCTTCAGGCGTTGGTTCGCGCCCTAAATCTTGGAGTAATTGACGTTGAATCCGGATTAACTTGTTAATCGTTTCAACCATGTGAACTGGAATCCGAATTGTCCGAGCTTGATCGGCAATCGCACGCGTAATCGCTTGACGAATCCACCATGTGGCGTAAGTTGAGAACTTGAACCCTTTACGATGATCAAATTTTTCAACAGCCTTCATTAAGCCCATGTTCCCTTCTTGGATTAAATCCAAGAATTGCATGCCACGGCCGACGTACCGTTTAGCGATTGAGACCACCAAACGTAAGTTAGCTTCGGCAAGACGTTGTTTAGCTTCTTGATCACCTTGTTCGATTCTCAAGGCCAAGTCAACTTCTTGTTGCGCATTTAAAAGAGAAACACGGCCGATTTCCTTAAGATACATCCGAACAGGATCATTGATTTTGATCCCAGTTGGTGCAGACATATCTTTTAATTCTTTAGCAGAAACTTTTTCTTTTTTTAATGTGGCAGCACTTGGATTCCCGTCTTCATCAACGATCCCAATCCCGTGATCTTCCACTTGTTGCATTAATTCGTTGATTTCATCTGCTTCAAGTGCAAATGGTTTAACGATTTTTGCCACTAATTCATCATTGGTGATTTCTTTTTTGGGTTTGTATTCCTTAATTAAGGCCTTAACCGCAGTGTCTAATTTCTTCGTATCAGCTTTTTTATTGTCAGCCATTCAGAAACCTCCTAGTTAATATCTCATTTCATTTGCGAAACAAGTTGTATCACTTCATTAGTTAACCGTAGCTCCTCACTATGATTGCCCAATTTAGTTGCCTCTTTTAAGGCGATTTTTGCTTCTTTTAAACGTTCCTGAATCGAATTTTGCCCGATAACCGCCAAACAATCGTTCAACGCTTCTTGATTAGCCTCTTCAGGTAAATCAAGCAGATCAATCTGAACGACTAGTTCTTGCAAGTCATCTGGAATATAACTCGTGAAACCCGCTATATCAGCCGATTGCCCTTCTGCGATGAAGGACCGCCATAACTCATATAAGAGTTGGTATGGGGTATGCACAAAGCTAAAGTCTGCATTATTTTCGAGTTGTAAACGCACATCTTCGTTATGAATCAGCATGTGCAAAATTTCTTGCTCAGCATGCTCAATCCGCGTTAACCGTTTAGGCTGCCGCTTGGGTGCAATCGTCCGTGGATCGCCAAAAGCCCCGGCCATTTCTTCTGGTGGTAGCGGTGGTGCCTGAAAATCATCAAAGTATGGCGGTGCTTCCGGTTGTCCCACTTGATTGATGGGGACTTGCGTGGCATGTTTAACCCGCACCGTTTGTAACTGCCGCTTCAATGTATCCAGTGTAATCCCGCTATCGGCTTCGACCTGTTTCAAGTAAACTTCGATTGCTAAAGGCGACTCAACACGCGCCACAACTTCTAATGCTTGTTGTACGTAATCAAGCTGATCCTTCTCGTTATCGAGGTTTAAACCTTGTTTCAAGTAACGTAGTTCAAACGCAATGGGCGTTTCCGTCCCATTTTGCAAGGTTTCCTTAAATTGCGGACTACCATATTGACGGACGTACTCATCCGGATCGACGCCGCCTGGTAAGACCACGACGCTCAATTCAAGTGTCGTATGCTGTTGCAATAGGTTAATCGCCCGTTTCATCGCTTCAATCCCGGGTTGATCCCCATCATAACACACCACTAATTCCTGCGCTTGTTGCGCTAGCAGATTCAACTGCTCGGTGGTCAAACTCGTCCCCATTGACGCGACACCGTTGACGACATCCGCCGAATAGGCCGCAATCACATCCATAAAGCCTTCAAAAAGATAAACTTTTTTGGATTGATGAATAATTTGTTTAGCCAAATCATAGTTAAACAGTACTTTCCGCTTATTAAAAATCACAGTTTCAGGACTATTTAAATATTTTGGTTGATCCGGCTGTTTGGTTAAGACCCGCCCGGAAAAGGCGATGACCTCACCCTGAGCATTTCGAATTGGGAACATTACCCGCCCAGAAAAACGATCGTGTAACTTACCCGTTTGTGTTTCAATAAACAATCCGGATTGGCGCAATACCTGATAAGGAATATCCTTATTCTGGAAAAACGTCAACAATAGATCTGATTGATCCGGTAAATAACCAATACTAAAGGTCTCAATTAACGCATCGGTCATCTGTCGTTCGTGTAAATAATCAAGCGCTGGTTGCCCAGCCACCGTACTAGTTAAAATATGCTTAAACAGTTCGTTGGCTTGTTGATAGAGTTGCTTAAACTGCGTAACTTCGCTTGATTCGCGATGAACAGCAGTTGGCTTATAACTATCCGCCAATGTCACTCCAGCAAAATCTGCGACCTTCGTCAGTGCTTCTGGAAAACTAATTTGTTCCAATTCCATCAAGAACTTGAAGACGTTCCCCCCGCGACCGCAAGAAAAACAATGGAAAATCTGTTTCTCTTCACTCACAGAAAATGATGGTGTCTTCTCATCATGAAAAGGACAAACACCAAATAAGTTCTTGCCGGCTTTCTTGAGTTGAACGTATTGACCAACAACATCAACAATATTAGTCTGGCTCCGAATCTCATCGATGACTTCGTTCGGAATCTTACCCGCCATTGGTCTCACCTCACAATTCACTTCAATTTGTACTAAGACTGTAAAAGCCGCACCTCACAATGAAATGCGACTCTTAGGATTATCAGCACAAAAATACACTATATATCATAGCACCATTTAGGTGTAGTTGCAAGTAAATATAACAAACATTTTTATTACTTGTCAAGCGTCTTTTTTTAAAAGTGCCATTAAAATCACAACATGGTTATATTGCGGATCTTTAGCCGCGTAGACGAGCGTCACATCACCAAGCGCTAATTGATGCTGCACTAAGTGACAGAATTCTGGCCAATCCGGGTTGGTAGCAATTTCAGCAAGATACTTTTCTTTAAAAACGGGAAACTTAGCTGGTTCATGACCAAACCACTTCCGTAAGTCAGTGGTGGGTGTAATTTCTTTAGCCCACGTCTCAATTTCGGCGCGTTCTTTTGAAATCCCCCGTGGCCAAATTCGATCAACCAAGATCCGATAACCGTCAGAATCGGCGGCTGCTTCATAAACCCGTTTCATTTGTAACATGTTTATTATCCCCTTTTGAATTGCTTATTTAACAATCAATTCGTTTAAATCGCCTAAGCTAAGCGCGATTTGAGCGATAATCATGAGTTGTGTCAAACGATTACGACGAACGGCTTCATCTTCAGCCATTACCATTGTGGCATCGAAGTAAGCTTCAATTAATGGACGTAGTGTTTGTAACGCGGCATAATTTTCAGCTAACGTATTTGTCGCTGTTGCGCCATGTAAGTCTTCGACTGCTGTATAAAGTGCTTTTTCAGCATCGTTTTCAAATAACGCTGGATCAACCGTTAAATCAGTTGTTTCAAAGTCAACTTTTTCAGCTAAACGTAAGACACGCGTGATAGCTTCAATTGTTGCCTTGAAATCAGCATCATCTTGATGTGCTGAGAGCACTTTAGCGGCTTCAAACATCACAACTGGGTCTTGCCCTTGGTTTTTCAAGACAGCGTCGACGATGTCTCGACGAACCTTAGGACGCATCCCGTTAAAGCGTTGACGAACACGATCCGTTAAGAAATCGCTGATGGCAGCTGCATTGGCTGACCAATCTAGATCGAAATCGGCTTGTTGCTTAACAATGTGGCTCATAGCCGCTTGGAAATCAGCCATTGGGAAGTGCCAGTCTTGGTTTTCTAAGATCCGGACAATCCCGTAAGCTTGACGACGCAATGCGTATGGATCGTTTGAACCACTTGGAATCATCCCAACAGCGAAGAAATCAGCCATACTATCGAACTTATCAGCAATTGCTAAAACAGCACCGACTTTCGTTGCAGGTAAGGCGCCTTCTGCACTGATTGGCATGTAATGTTCACGAACAGCAGTCGCAACAGCAGGTGTTTCGCCTTGTAATAGCGCGTATTTTTCACCCATCACACCTTGTAATTCAGCAAATTCGCCGACCATGCCGGTTACTAAATCGAATTTATAGATGTCGCTAGCACGTTGTAAATCAACTAATTCAGCTTCAGATAAACCGAATTTTTGACCTAAGAATTGAGCGATTAAACCAACACGGGTCATCTTTTCAGCAAGACTCCCAATTTTATCGTGGAAAGAAACGTTTTGTAACTTAGCGACGTTTTCAGCGATGGTTACTTTTTGATCTTCATGGTAGAAGAAATCAGCATCTTCTAAACGCGCTGTAAGGACTTTTTCGTTCCCTGCGATCACGTTTTCCATGAAAGCGTCGTTCCCATTACGAACGCCGATAAAGACTGGTAATAAATCACCAGCTTGGCTCCGTGCATAGAAGTAACGTTGGTTGTCCTTCATTGAAGTGATGAGCACTTCTTCTGGAATTTCAAGGTATTTAGCATCAAATTGACCGTAAAAAGCGGTTGGCCATTCAACTAAGTTCGTCACTTCTTCTAATAAGTTAGCATCTAAATCAACTTGCCAGTCGTTTTCTTGCGCCATTTTTTCAATTTGCGTTTGAATTAAGTTTTGGCGTTTAGCTTCATCAGCAATCACGAATTGGGCTTCAAGGGCTGCTTCATAGTCAGTTGCTTTAGCCAAAGTCACTTCTTGGCCTAAGAAACGGTGCCCTTGCGTTGTGCGGCCAGTTGTGACGTTTAGAATACTAAAGTCGATAACTTCATCATCTAATAGCGCAATAATCCAGTGAATTGGGCGAATATATTCGAAATCGTAATCAGCCCAGTGCATCCGTGTTGGGAAGGTCATCGCCATAATGACGGCTTTTAACTCCGGTAAAATGGCTTCAACGGGTTTGCCGATAATTGATTTTTCAACATAGACGTATTCAACGCCTTTTAATTCTTTAAAAGTAATGTCATCTGTTGTTAAGCCTTGACCCCGAACGAAACCTTGGGCTGCTTTACTCCAGTTACCTTCAGCATCGAGGGCAATCTTTTTAGCAGGGCCCTTTGCTTCTTCGTGAATGTCAGCTTGTTTGTCAGCTAAGTCTTCAATCAAGATTGCAAGGCGCCGTGGTGTAGCATAAGTTTTTAATTGACCAAATTCAAGATGTTGTTCTTCTAAGAAGTCACGCACCCGTTTTTCTAATTGTTGGATACTTGGCATCACAACGTGGGCTGGCATTTCTTCCAAGCCAATTTCTAATAAGAATGGTTTAGTCATGATCTACGACCTCCGTTTTTGCTTCTTGTGCATGTTTTAATAGTGGGAATCCGCGTTTTTCACGTTCAGCGACGAATGCTTGCGCGATTGAATGTGCCATCCGACGAATGCGTGACAAGTAGCCGGCCCGTTCTGTAACGGAAACAGCACCGTGTGCATCCAATAAGTTAAAGGTATGGCTACATTTCAAGACGTAATCGTAAGCTGGGTGAACAAGACCTAAATCGATTAAACGTTTGGCCTCTGTTTCGTATTCATCAAAGAATTTCAAAAGCATTTCTTGATTACTATCTTCAAAGGCGTATTTTGAGTGTTCATATTCTGGTTCTTTGAAAATATCGCCATATAAAACGCCGTTACCCCATTCAAGATCAAAAACATTATCAACATCTTGAATGTAAGAAGCGAGACGTTCAACACCGTATGTGATTTCGCTCGTGACAGGGTCACATTGCAAACCACCAACTTGTTGGAAGTATGTGAATTGTGTGACTTCCATTCCGTCTAACCAAACTTCCCAACCAACACCGGCACAGCCCATTGATGGGTTTTCCCAGTTATCTTCAACAAAACGGATATCATGTTCTAAAGGATCGATTCCTAAGGCCCGTAAACTATCCAAATAAAATTCTTGAATATTTAAAGGTGCTGGTTTCATAATCACTTGGAATTGGTGATGTTGGAATAAACGGTTAGGGTTTTCACCATAACGGCCATCTGCTGGACGCCGTGAAGGTTCCACGTAAGCGGTGTTCCAAGGTTCTGGTCCAATCGCCCGTAAGAACGTATAAGGGCTCATTGTGCCGGCCCCTTTTTCTGTATCATAAGATTGCATCAACATACAGCCTTTTTCAGACCAAAAACGCTGTAAGGTTAAAATCATTTCTTGAACATTCAACTTTTTAACCATTTCAATTCCTCTTTTCCGTTATTTGCGCATAAAAAAAGCCTATGCGACAGTTAGTCACATAGGGACGATTTCTCGCGGTTCCACCCTACTTCAGCTCAAAGCGAGCTGCTGCTTCATTGGTATGACTCCGAAATGCCAATCCACTTAAAACTTGTTCTAGTTCTCACTCACCTAGAATCACTGTCTGACCGTTTCAAGGGACCCTTTTCTTCAACGTCTATTAAGTTGATTACTATTTTAGTCGTCTTTTGGTGTGCTGTCAATTTCTGACGGCACTTTTTTTAATTGTGGTAATTGACTATCGAAACTGTACATCTTGTCGATGAATTGCTTACTCTTCAATGACAGGCCCACAGTATCTTGATAGAGTCGGTCAATAATCATTTTGAGTTCGACCTGAGTGGCTTCCTTCACGTTCACCGATTGAATCTTAAACAGATCAATCACGGAAAACAATCGGAGATAATAGATTGCCCGCTGACTACTGTGGAAACGATTGGGATCTAAATGCCAATGACGTTGGCACAAAAGCCCCCCATAACTCTCAGAGTAATCAAACGCTAAATCGGTTCGGCCACAAACGGCACATCCTTGTAATTGCGGTTGGACGCCAAACACCTGTAGTAATTGAATTTCAATAATATGGGTAATCATCGCCGCATCAAAACCTTCATCAATCAGATTTAACGCCTGTTCAACCTTATCATACCAGATGCCTAATGGTTCACTGTCCGGAAAGCCGACATCAATTAAGTTCAGGATATAAGTCGCATAAGCATTTAAAAATAAATCCTGACTGATCGTTTGAAATTGCGTGGCTGACTTCACATTATTCAAAAATGATAAGCCATCATCGCGAATATCGCCGCCATATTCGGCCTGCGTAAACGGCAAAATAGCCGCACTTAGACGAAATTTAGGCTTATTGGCCCCACGCAAGTAAAACATCTTTTTACCAAAACGATCGGTTAAAATCTTAACCAACATATCTTTTTCTTTATAATTCTTTCGATACATCACTAGACCGTTAAAGTCTTCAAATCGATGTTCCGCCATCTTTAAAGCCTACAATCTCTTTTTATTGTAACCAAATTCACGGAGATATTGGTTATTATCACGCCAGTTCTTTTGAATCTTGACCCAAAGCTTCAAGTTAACCTTTTCGCCTAAAAGAGCTTCGATTTCGCGACGTGAACGAATCCCGATTTCTTTGATAATTGAGCCTTTTTGACCGATAATAATCCGTTTTTGACCATCACGTTCAACAATGATGTTGGCTTCAATTTGAAGTTTACCATTGACGCGGTCTTTCATTCGTTCGACCACAACGGCTACTGAATGTGGGACTTCTTCGTGGGTTAATTCTAGAATTTTTTCGCGGATTAATTCACCAACAACGAAATATTCTGGGTGATCTGTTAATTGATCTTCAGGATAGTATTGTGGGCCTTCTGGCAATGTTAATTCAAGTTCTTTTAACATTTCGGGCACGTTATTGCCTTCTAATGCTGAAATTGGATAAACAGCCTTGAAGTCTAATTCATGACGATATTGTTCGATCATTGGTAATAAATCGTCTGGGTGAATGGCATCAATTTTGTTAACAACCAAATAAACAGGCTTTTTAACATTCTTAAGTTGGTCCATGATGTATTGATCCCCAGGGCCCTTCTTATCAACGCCACTAATCATGAATAAAATCGCATCGACTTCATTAAATGTTGAAAGTGCTGCTTGATCCATGTATTCGTCTAATTCGTTATGTGGTTTATGAATCCCAGGTGTATCAACGAACACGATTTGTGCGTTGTCATCTGTATAAATCCCTTGAATCTTGTTCCGAGTTGTTTGTGCCTTTGATGACATGATGGCGATTTTTTCACCGATCATTCGATTCATAAATGTTGATTTCCCAACGTTTGGTCGGCCAACAATGGCCACAAAGCCTGAGCGATAAGTATCTGACATAATAGTCCCCTTTTTTAAATCTTAATTAATCTCTTTTAAAAATAATAAAGCACCGCGTGTCCAAAAACGACACAACCAATAATCACAGCTAAACACGCGCCAATTAAAACACTACCAGCGCTGATATCCTTAATCTTCTTCGCTAGTGGATGAAACTGCCGATCAACCAATAAGTCGACAAAGTGTTCCATCACGGTATTCCAAAATTCAGCCAGCAACACCATAAAAATCGCTAAAATCAAAAATAGCCAATCTAGATAGTGTAATCGGGCAAAATAACCGGCTACTAGCACGACCATCGCAATCACAAAATCACGTCTCAGGTTAGCTTCTTCCTTAAAAGCGGTGATAATCCCATCTAAAGCGTGATGTGTCGATTGATTAAAATTACGATTTTTATCCGTCTGCGTCTTTTTAGCGTTTGAGTCCGAATTCATCTAAGATAGTCTCCTGTAAAGGAATCATTTTAACTTCATCTTTGGTGTGGATGTGGTCATAGCCATTCAAATGAAGGAAACCATGAACCATCGTATACCCTAATTCACGTTCAAATGAATGTCCGTAAGTTTCTGCTTGTTCAGCGGCTTTTTCTAATGAAACAAATAGGTCGCCAATATTCTTAGGAATATCAAACAATTCTTCAAAGTTGGCAGGTAAGCCTTCTTCTTCAGGATCCTCTTCAATTGCAAAACTGATAACATCAGTCGCACGATCCGTATCACGGTATTCTTGATTAATTTGGCGAATGCGTTCGTTGGTCACAAATGTTACTGACATTTCTGTATCTTCAGCTAATTCAAGCTTTTGACCAGCAAACTCTAATACATCTTCCACCAATTTAATTTGTGCTTCTGATACAATTTTTGTTTCATCGATGATTTGAATATCCATTCATTCGTCCTACTTTCTCGTCTTATCCATTGCCGCATAGGCATTAATAATTCTCGCGACAACTGGGTGCCGAACAACATCTTCCGCACTAAATTGCACAAAGCTAATTTTAGGAATGTCGCGCAAAATTTGTTCCGCTTGTACTAACCCACTCTGGGTTTTATTAGGTAAATCAATTTGGCTGATATCGCCATTAAGAATCATTTTAGAATTAAAACCTAATCGCGTTAAAAACATCTTCATCTGAGCAGGTGTCGTATTTTGGGCCTCATCTAAAATAACGAAAGCTTCTTCCAGCGTCCGGCCCCGCATATACGCAAGTGGCGCAATTTCAATGACCCCACGGTCCATTAGTCGTTCCGTATGTTCCTTACCCAACACCGCATAAAGCGCGTCGTAAATGGGCCGTAAATAAGGATCGACCTTTTCTTTTAGATCACCTGGTAAAAAGCCGAGACTTTCACCAGCTTCAACAGCTGGCCGCGTTAGAATAATGCGTTCAACCGTTCCTTTTTTCAAAGTAGCAATCGCCATGACGACTGCTAAGAACGTTTTACCGGTTCCGGCAGGCCCAATCCCAAACGTCACATCATTGTGGCGAATTGCATCGATATATTGCCGTTGTCCAAACGTCTTAACACGAATTGGTTGGCCTTTGCGGTCATTGATGAGTGGTTCAGTATAAAGGGCCTCAAATTGATTTAACGTCCCTTTGAGCGCCATTTTCGTCGCACTGACCACGTCTGTCTCCTTGAGGATCACACCGTGTTGTAATAACGCGACTAGACTCTCTAAAACCGCGTTTGCTTGTCTTAACCCCGGCTGAGTCCCCCGAATCGTAATATGATCATCAAACGCAATCAATTCAACGGTTAGACTTTCTTCAATGATTTTTAAAAAGTGATCGTGTGCACCCATTAAAGCAGCCGCCAAATTAGGCGTTGCTAATTGAAATAAACGCTCTTCTACCTCAACCAAAAAGTAAACCCCTCTCAGAATGTTTAGATGAGCTTATTCACCTAAACACATTTCAAAATCAAACTACCTTGAAAGTGTGAAAAGCAACTTTCAATAGCACGATTCATCCTTTCAAGATGAAAACTACATTCATTCTATCACAATCAAGACTGGTTTTAAAAGCAGACAACCGCGCTATTTCTTCAATTATAGCGACTTTATAATCACAAAGGGAAAAAATTAACTGATTTCCTTGTTTAAGCCCGTCTTTGCCACAAAAAAAGTAGGACCTCCCGCGGGAAGTCCTACCAAAAATTAACTCAATTTTGATTTAACGACTTGATTGACCATTGCGCCATCAGCTCGTCCTTTGACCTTAGGCATTACATATTGCATCACCTTACCAAAGTCAGCCTTGCCTGTCGCTCCTGTTGCCTGCATTGCTTCATCAACAATTACAATCACAGCGGCTTCATCCAGCTGTTCTGGTAAATAAGCTTGTACGATTTCAATTTCTGCTTTTGTTTGTTCAGCGAGATCTGCACGATCGCCCTTTTCAAACTCAGCTAAAGAATCCTTACGTTGCTTAACTTGTGATGATAATACACTTAGTTCTTCGTCAGAAGATAAGTCTTGCCCTGCACTAATTTTTGCGTTAGTTAAAGCGGTCTTTAAACTCCGAATAACTGTTAGTCGCAACTTATCCTTGGCCTTCATCGCCGTTTTCAAATCAGAACTTAATTGTTCAAGTAAACTCATTCAATCATTTCCTTTATGAAGAAATTAGAATTTCTTACGTTTTCTTGCTGCTTCTGATTTCAACTTACGTTTTACACTTGGTTTCTCGTAAAATTCACGTTTACGATATTCTTGTATTGTACCAGCTTTTGATACGGAACGCTTGAAGCGACGAAGAGCATCATCTAGAGATTCGTTACTGCGAACGACTGTCTTGCCCATATGATATCCCTCCCCTCGCGTGCTAAGTATAACCGTTTATGCGCGCCCAAAAATTGGTTTCACATAAACTGTTCTTTGCTATTATAGCGAATGTTGAAAATACGGTCAATAACCCACGGGCAATTAATTAAAACTTTTTTTAAATATCGCCGCTTTTTGCCCAAATATGATATGATAGCGCTATAAAAGTGCAAAAAGGAGTTTTATTATGTCACAGTCTACCCCCTTAACGGTTTTTGTCCTCTCAGATTCAGTTGGTCAAACCGCTTTACAACTTGCGCAAGCAGCCTTAGCGCAATATCCAAACATTAAACCCGATATTATTCGTTTTCCATTTGTGCATTCTGTTGATAAATTAACTGACGTTTTAAGCAAGGCTGTTCCGGGAGAAACAATTGTTGTGCATACATTAGCCACAACAGGCCTTTCAGAAATTGCTCAAAATTATTGTGACGCTAAAAAAATTGCGTCATTTGATATGATGAGCCCACTTTCTAAATTAATTACGGCTCAAACAGGTTTGGCCCCATCAGGTGAAGCCGGCGCACTCCATCATTTAAACGAGCGCTACTTTGACCGGATTTCAGCAATGGAATTTGCTGTAATGTACGATGATGGTAAAGATCCCCACGGCTTCTTAGAGGCAGACATCGTCTTATTAGGGGTCTCTCGGACCTCTAAAACGCCACTGTCGCTGTTTTTAGCAAACCGGAACATCAAGGTTGCCAATTTGCCAATCGTGCCACAGGCGCACATTCCAGACGAAATATGGCATGTTGATCCTAAGAAGATTATCGGTTTGATGAATACACCCGAAGTTTTGAATAATATTCGTCGTGAACGGATGATTGCCTATGGCTTAAATCCCGACACAACCTATTCCGATATGGATGAAATTAAAGCCGAATTAGACTTCGCACAAGATTTATATGACAAAATTGGTTGCCAAGTCATCAATGTCGCCAACCGCTCAATCGAAGAAACAGCGGCTATTATTCTCGAACAAACCGGTTTAGACTTTGCAAGCAGCTCAACAGATCACGTTAATTAATCCCAATTAAAAAAGGCCTCGGACAATATTTAATTTGTCCGAGGCCTTTTTTAATGTTTAATCGTCAAGAAATGATCCAGTGGGCTTCGTTTAGCGTGGAATTGATTAATCTTTCCTTCGCTGCGATAACCCATCGCAATACCGCCAATAATTACTTCATTGTCTGGAGTACCCACAATTTTGCGAATTGCATCCGGATATTTAGCTGTTTCGTAAGCCGGAATTGTGTCTACCTGTTCATTAGCCGCCGCCAGTAAAATCGACTGGCTAAAAGCACCCATGTCATAAATCATCCACGGTGAGACTTTGCGTTCAACCGTCAAATAGATAACGGCTGGTGCGTTAAAAAGATGCATTTGTAAATCGCTAAATGCTGCTAAACCTTCTTCGCCCAAATAATCACTGATTTCAGCATTCCACACCCGACTATTTTCAGCCATCGCCTGACCCCAATCAACACGATGAATCACTGCTAAATCAGAATTGCCCTTAACCTTATTTTGCGTCCGTTCAAGGTGATCTGCTTTGATACTAGCAAGTGTTCCACCAGTTGCCACGTAAACTCGCCAAGGTTGTGAATTCGTCCATGACGGTGTGCGTTGTGCTGAGGTAATAATTTTTTTAATTAATTCATCTGATACTGTTTTGTGAGGATCAAACGAGCGGATTGACTTTCTGTTATTAATAACATCGTTGAATTCCATATTGGTGCCTTCCTTATTTTAAACCGGTATCACTTATACTTTGTATTTATTCCATATAGTCATACCACGTTTAACGGGAATATCATAATCATTTGTTTGCTAGAATGTACCGCCGCCGGAACCGCCACCAAAACCACCTGATGAACCCCCGGAGAATCCGCCAGAGCCACCACTAACACTAGTTGGATTAGCCGCACTCACCGCACTATTCACACTACTACTAAGGGCACTTGTAAAGGATTGGCCAATATTGAGGCCGCCTGTATAGCCGTAGTAATAATAATAACCTAATGGCATTGTTTGTAGTTGCTCAGGAGTCAATTTAATCTTCAACGCTTTGACCACTTTATCGGCTACTCCGAATGCCGTTGCAAAACTCAGATAACGATCCCACAACATGACATCCGGCACATTGACCATATCAAGCGTCGAAATGTCTTTCAACATCTGTTTAAAGCCTAACCACTCGCCCCGTTTTTCATAACCGTGTTGCGTCCATAATTGCAATCGTAGCCTCTGCCAGCCCGTTAGGAGAAAGGCTATCAACATTGGTAAAATCGTCCACCAAGCGGCGACTTCGATTAACGCTGCTAACATTAAAATCACGGTTAGTGTACCAAGTCCTATCAACCAATAATTTAAACTAGTTGCAACGGCAAAAACACGGTCCCGTAGCCAACCACTTTGGTTCGCTTCATCTTCAACCGCCATTTGCCAACCGCGATAATGTTGATTAAAGACTTTTTCGCTATGGCGTTTAGGATATTTTTCAATTTCAAAAAGGCTAACCTGTTGTCCATTTCCAATGATATCGAATAACCAGGTCACTAATTTTTGTTCAGAACGTGATAATCGATTGCGATTTAATAAAGTTAACGTAAATTGTGGTTTTACTTTTCTAAAAACTTGTTTCTCAGGTGTTTGGACCTCGATTGTCAGTTTTTTACGGGCTACCAAATCTAAAATGGTAGCCGATAAGCTTTCTTCCTTTGCTTTTTCCGTCATTGGTAGTGCTAATAGATAACGAATAACGGCTGGACCATTATTATCTGGTAGGTCGTAGACGTGTTCTGGCGCATGACCCTGATAATGAATCCGGGGCAATGCCCGTTTAACCCGATACCAAACCACTAACAATAAGACTGGCGCTAAGACCACTGCAATCACCGAAAGTACCCAATACCGCCGTTGTTGCGCCTGACGTGCTTGATTGGCTTCTTCAGCCCGTTTCGCTTCTTGCACGATAATGGTTGCCCGTTGCTTTTTAGCCACCCGATTGGGGTTAGTTGGGGTAACTGAAGTTGGAAAAATAAGATGGGATTCAACAAATTGATTGGCCGGGTTATTTGTCATCTTGATGGTAACCCGCCCTTTTGCCGGATCAACAATCTGTTGGCCATCTAAATCGCCATGTGTCCACGACTTTAATTCAGACTGTTTCAGAGTTGTCGGTAATTGAATCGTAACTTGAACATCGCCCAGACTGCTGTCCCAGGCGTCCCCTATCACTTTCCAGTTCAATTCAGCAGTATCTTGATAATTAACAATCAGATTTTGTAACTGATATTTCAAAGTGACCGCTAACCGATCATCTTCTGTCGCTGGTTGGTAGAGCTTGAAACGATATTTTTGATCATCATCTGTTAGCGAATACGTCCCCGCCGTCTCGGATTGACTCGCTTGGAAAGTCCGGCCATTAACGGCCACTTGTGGCTGCACCAACTTTTTAGACTCACCAACGGTTGTTTGTAAATTTTGATTGAGGTAAATACCGTTGATATTATCTTGAATATCAAAATTCATTTTTTGTTCTACTAGTGCGCTACCGTCTTTTTGGACGTTAACCTGAACATGATAGCGACTAATATCATACGTATCGGCTGCTTGCACCGGTTTGACCAGCAATAACAATACCGGTAAAACCATTAGCGCTAGCCAAAGATAGCGAGAACGTTTCAATCTCATAATCGACCTTCATTCTGCTCAATCTTCGTTAATAATTCTGGGTCAAATTCGCCCTTTTTGAGCATCGCAATTTCGTATGCATATGGTGCAAAATTATGTTTCTTATCCTCACCAACGTATGGTGTTTCCATAATTTTAGGGACATCAACAAGCTGTGGATGGGTCACAACACCGTGTAAGGCATCAAAACCAATTTCGCCAAATCCGATATTGGCGTGTCGATCTTTATGCGCCCCTTGTGGATTCTTAGAGTCGTTCAAATGGATCACCTTAAGTCGGTCCAAACCGATAATATGATCAAATTCGTTTAAAACGCCGTCAAAATCCTCGCGAATATTGTAACCCGCATCACTGGTATGACAAGTATCAAACGTCACGGACAACTTATCATTCAACGTTACGCCGTCAATCATCTGAGCGATTTCTTCAAAACGACGGCCAACTTCTGTTCCTTTGCCAGCCATTGTTTCCAAGGCAATTTGAGCCGTTTGATCTGGTCGTAAAACTTCATTTAACCCTTTAATAATTTGTTGAATACCAGCGTCTGCGCCTGCACCAACATGTGCACCCGGATGTAAAACGATTTGGCTTGCGCCTAGCGCTTCAGCTCGAATGACTTCTTGTTGTAAAAATTCAATTGCGAATTTAAAGTTTTCTGGTTTCACTGTATTGCCTAAGTTAACAATATAAGGCGCATGCACTACAATCGGGCCTAAGTTTTTGGCTGCAATTAATTCTTGTGCTGCTTGAATATTCAACTCTTCAATTGGTTTACGCCGGGTATTTTGAGGTGCCCCGGTATAAATCATGAATGTGTTTGCCCCAAACTCAGCCGCCTGTTGCGCTGAACCTAACAGCATTTCTTTACCCTTCATACTAACGTGACTACCTAATAACATCGCGTGACCTCCAACTATCATAATTACTTCGATTGTCACAGATACCAGAATAAAAAGCAAGCGAAAAAGAGCGCGGTTATTAGCTGATAAACGCCTGTTCAGAAAATAAAAGAGCCGTCAATTTAATATTGATGGCTCCGTTGATAGTTATTTAATTTTCGGTTCGTAGAAATGCCCCAGAATCTTGACCGCTTCTGTAATGCTGACAAAAGCGTGATCATCGGCTTCTTTCATGACCATCTCAAGGTCATGCATTTCAAAGCGTGAGATAACGGTGAATAACATCGTTTTTTCTTCGCGGTTATAAGCCCCTTCAACGTCGTGCACAATCGTAATCCCGCGACGCATCTCGTCTTGAATCATTTGAATCACGACTTTAGGATTGTCCGTAATGATCATCACTTGCATCTTTTGTTGACGCGTATAGACCATATCGATGACCTTACCATTAACGAAGATACTCAAGATACTATACAAAGCGTGTTCCCAGCCAAAGATAAAGCCAGCCGCAAAGACTAACGCAACGTTAAAGATAATATTGATGGTCCCAACAGAACGCCCGGTCTTCTTCCGAAGGACAATTCCGATAATATCTAACCCACCGGTTGAAATATCATTTTTCAAGGCCATCCCGGTCCCGAAACCGTTAATAACGGCCCCAAAAATCGCACAGATAATTGGATTGTCCGTCAATTGGGTTAATGGCATAATTTGAACCATTAAACTTGAAAAAATAACAGCAATAAACGTATAAATTGTAAAGTGATGCCCAATTTTAAACCAAGCTAAAACAAAAAGCGGTACGTTTAGCAAGAATAACATCAAGGAAGTTGATAATGGAAACGGTAGAAACGGCATAAACTTCGCCGTCACGGTGTGAATAAATTGCGCGAACCCGGTAATGCCCGAGGCGTATACGCCGCCTTCTTCCCAGAAAAAGTTCAATGCAATTGACACACAAATCCCATATAAGATAGCCGCCGAAACTTTGGCCATATTCTGATGCTTTCGCGCTAGATCGTCCACTTAATAATCACCTATCATTCGTTTTAATGTCTTTCATTCTAGCACACAAACCCTTAATACTAAAGGCTATTTTAGAATTAGTCCGACCATTTCTCTTTAATGAAGGTTTTTCGCTTGACTTCTCCTAATTCTGCTCGCCAGGGTTCCTTTTTATAGAAATCTTGATGGTACTCTTCAGCAGGATAAAATGGTTTAGCTGCTTCGATTTGCGTCACGATTGGTTCATTAAATCGACCGCTAGCAATCAATTTTTCTTTAGACGCTTCAGCAATTACCCGTTGTTGCGCTGAATTAACAAAAATCACTGGCCGATAACTATCGCCTCGGTCTTGGAATTGCCCCATCGCATCTGTTGGATCTGTTTGGCGCCAATAGATTTCGACTAGTTCAGCATACGAAATCACTGCGGGATCAAACGTAATCTCAACCGCTTCTGTATGCCCGGTTGTATGGGAACAAACTTGTTCGTAGGTTGGATTAGCGACGTGCCCGCCGGTGTAGCCAGAGACCACTTTAATAATCCCTGGTTGTTGATCGAACGGATGGACCATACACCAGAAACACCCACCTGCAAAAATTGCTGTTTCAGTTGCCATTATTGACCCTCCTTTTCAAATAACGCGAGATATTCGCCATACCCTGCAGCTTTTAATTCGTCTTTGGAAATAAACTTTAAGGCTGCTGAATTAATACAATAGCGCAAACCACCTTGTTCTTGCGGACCGTCCGTAAAAACGTGACCTAAATGCGAATCGGCGTTTTGACTACGAACTTCAACACGTTCCATCCCGTGTGTTTGATCTCGTTTTTCATTTAACTTAGTAATTGGTCGCGTAAATGAGGGCCAACCACATCCAGCGTCATATTTATCTAAGGAACTAAATAGCGGCTCATGACTGACGACATCAACGTAGATACCTAGTTGATCAAATTCATCGTACTCCCCACTAAATGGCATCTCAGTTGCATTCTCCTGTGTCACCGCATACTGCTCTGGTGTTAACTGTTGTCGTAAATCATCGCTCATTATCCATCACTCCTTCGTGGTTATTATTATAGTCAGATGCCCGCAATTAGCGATTAATATGCTCACAAAAAAGGACTCCCCATTTGGAGAGCCCTTTTTATTGAGTATTTAATTAATCCTTTTCAACCTCTGGTTCAACTTCTAAGCCGAGTTCATCTAATTGTGCTGGTGCAACACGACTAGGTGCATTCGTCATTGGTTCTGAAGCATGTGAGTTTTTAGGGAAGGCAATTACGTCACGAATGTTATCGCGGCCTGCGAGTAACATTGCAAAACGATCAAGGCCAATGGCAAAGCCACCATGTGGTGGGAAACCATAATCCATGGCACTTAATAAGTGACCAAATTGTTCTTCATAAGTTTCTGGACTGATACCAAGTGCTTTGAACATTCTTTCTTGGATATCACGTTGGTAGATACGGAGTGAACCGCCACCTAATTCGTAACCATTTAAGATAATGTCATATGATTGCGCATGCGCTTTATGAGGATCTGTTTCCAATAAATCAACATCGCTATCGTTTGGACGTGTGAATGGATGATGTGCTGCAATCCAACGACCAAAGCCTTCATCATATTCAAATAATGGCCAATCAACAACCCAAAGGTAGGCAAATTGTGATTCATCCACTAAGCCCATGTCATGTGCAAAGTGTTTCCGTAAGTAGCCTAAGCTATCGCAGACTACTTGGAACTTATCAGCTACAAAGAGCACTAAATCGCCATCATTTGCTGATAGGGCACTAAGCAATTCAGCTTCTTGTTCTTTTAAGAATTTGGCAGCTGGTCCTGTTAATTCGCCATCAACAACTTTGACCCAGGCCATCCCTTTAGCACCGTAACGTTTGATATATTCTGTTTGCTCGTCCAACATCTTCCGTGAGTACTTAGCAGCACCTTCTGGGACCACAATTGCACGAACCAGATTGCCACTATTGGCAGTGTCACTGAAGACCTTAAATGAGCTTGTTTTCATCATTTCAGTTAAGTCTTGGATTTCAAGATCAAAACGGATATCAGGTTTATCTGAACCGTAACGGTCCATTGCTTCTTGCCATTTCATTCGTTTGAATGGTGTTGGGACATCAATATGCATGACATCTTGCATCACTTGTTTGATAATACCTTCTGCTTGTTCTTGAATTTCTTCGGCACTCATAAATGATGTTTCAACATCGATTTGTGTAAATTCTGGTTGACGATCGCCACGTAAATCTTCATCACGGAAACAACGGGCCATTTGGTAGTAACGATCAAAACCAGCATCCATCAAAAGTTGTTTGAAGACTTGTGGTGATTGTGGCAAGGCATAGAAACTACCAGGATAAACACGAGATGGCACTAAGTAATCACGAGCACCTTCTGGTGTTGAACGTGTTAAATCAGGTGTTTCGATGTTTAAGAAACCATTATTGTCTAAATATCTGTGTGCTGCTTGTGTAATTTGTGAACGGCGAATAATTGCTTTTTGCATTTCTGGCCGACGTAAATCAAGGTAGCGATACTTTAATTTTGTTTCTTCAGAAGTTGTGATGCCATCTTTAATTTCAAAAGGTAAGTTTTTAGCTTCGTTTAAAATCGTTAATTCACTCACGGTGACTTCTACTTTACCAGTCTTCATATCTGGGTTAATAGCAGCTTCATCACGGGCTTGCACCGTCCCAGTCACTTCAATAACGTATTCGTTACGTAAAGTGTTAGCAAGCGTTAAGATATCAGCATTGTCTTGGTTAAAGACTAATTGAACTAAACCTTCACGATCACGTAAATCAACGAAGATTAAATTACCTAAACTCCGGCGTTTTTGAACCCAGCCATGTAATGTGACTGTTTGACCAACAAATGTTTCATCAACTAAACCACTGTAAGTTGTTCTTGTTTTCATTATGCATTCTCCTCTTGTGCTTTTAGTTCATTTTTAACTGCTGCAAAATCGGCTTCTAGCATCGTCAATGGCACTGTGATTTCAACACCACTGGTCATATCCTTCACGTGGGCCGTCTTATCAGCTAATTCTGATTCACCAATTGTCACCACAAATTGGGCGTTTAACTTATTGGCTGTCTTAAATTGGGCTTTTGGTTTCCGATCTAAATAATCACGATCAGCTGTCAACCCAGCTTCCCGCAAGCTTTCAACCAAGTGGAGCGTTGTTGCACTCGTTTCAGCACCGATGCCAACCACGTAGGCATCTAACACAGGCGCCGCTACTAAGTCACTATTTTGAGCGTTCATCAATAATAATAAGCGCTCAACACCCAGGCCAAAACCAACCCCTGGCATGTCAGGACCACCTAATTGTTCAACTAAGCCATTGTAACGACCACCGGCTAAGACCGTTGTATAGCCGCGACCCAAGACTTTATTGTTCGTCATGATTTCAAAGATGGTGTGGTTATAATAATCCAAACCACGAACCATTTCAGTATCAACTTCGTATGGAATATTTAATGATTCTAATAAAGTCTTCACTGTATTGAAATGCACTTTAGCTTCATCCGTTAAATAATCAAGAATGACTGGTGCATCTTTGACAATTTCTTGATCTTTCGCATCTTTACTATCAAGAACCCGCAATGGATTCTTGTGTAGACGAACTTTAGAGTCATCACTCAGTTCATCAAAATGTGGTTCTAAGTAGTTAACTAAGGCTTCATGATAAGCAGCCCGGCTAGCAGCATCGCCCAGTGTATTAATCGCTAACTTCAAATCAGTGATTTTAAATTCACGTAATAGACGCATTGCCATGCTGATGACTTCAACATCAACTGCTGGGCTTTCAGAACCAAATGATTCCACGCCGATTTGGTGGAATTGACGTTGCCGACCTGATTGTGGCCGTTCATAACGGAACATAGGCCCCATGTAATACACTTTGTAAGGTTTTTGATGTTCAGGACCATATAATTTGTTTTCAACAAAGGCGCGGACAACACCGGCTGTGCCTTCTGGACGCAACGCAATGTGCCGATCCCCTTTATCCATGAAATCATACATTTCTTTGCTGACAATATCAGATGTATCGCCTGAGCTTCGTGAAAAGACATCGTAGCTTTCGAATAATGGTGTTCTGATTTCCTTAAATTGATAACGCGCAAAAACGTCGCGCGCTGTTTTTTCAACAAGTTGCCATTGATCTGATTCTCCTGGCAAAATATCGGCTGTGCCTTTTGGCTTTTGATAACCCATGTTCCATTCCTCCAATAGATACCCAATAAAAAAACACCCCTGTCGTTGAACAAGGGTGCTTGAATGCACGGTACCACCTTAATTTTTGCTTAAGCATAACGTTGTTAGCCAACGGCGTGTTAGACACGCAGACCTCAAAAGCAGTCAGGTGGACACCGCCAATTTCTTTCAGCTCTGAAATCGTCTCTGTTAAGTGGTGCGTTTACCATACTTTATCACTGGTCATCTCATATTCTCGTTGCTATTAGATTAACGTTATTTGAAAAAAAAGTCAATAATTCCTGAATTTTTTCTAATTTTTAAGGGTCAACCCCTTTAGATATCCACTATCTTTGCTATAATGAACCATGTGAAGCTCTTATAAATAAATGACAAAGGTGTTGAAGATATGCAAAAACCTTTGAACTGGATAAAACGGTATCCTGCCGTTCTCATATTATTCATTCTAGTTGGTGTCGGTCTCTTCGCGACACACGTCCTTGCAACGTACCAACAAATTACCATTAAAGCAAACGTCGTTAATGTGCGCCAAGGACCCGGCCTTTCCTACGACACAATGGGCCAGGCAAGCAAAGGCGAAGTAATGAACGTTATCTCACAAAAGAATAACTGGTATCAAGTCCGCTTAAGTGGCGATAAAATTGGCTGGGTTGCCAGTTGGTTGGTCAATAATACGGAAGTCAGCGCAACCTCTAACCGGGTCGCAACTGTCACCAATGATTTTGCAAATGTCCGCCAAAGCAGCAATGCCAGCAGCCCCCTGTTAGGAAAAGTCAATAAAGGCGACAAGTTAACAGTTCTCTACCAACAAAACGGTTGGAGCCAAGTTAAATATAATTCAGCTGTGGGCTGGGTCCAAAGTGACCTGATTAGTATTTCTAACGAAGCACCAACAGCTGTTCAAACGGATACGAAAACAGATGATAGTAGCAGTCAATCCACTTCTGATATTAAATCCGTCACAACGCAACTGGATAATACTAAGTTGCGAAGCGGTCCTGGTGTCAACTACACCTATTCTCAAGTCTATTCCGCCAACACGAAGCTAACGTATCTCGATAAGAGCGACACTTGGTACAAAGTTAAAGACGCGGACGGCAATACGGGTTATGTCGCCAGTTGGGTCGTCACCCCTTCTGCTAAGAACGAAGTCGTTAAAACAAGTGCTACCTCCCTTTCTGAAGCAACCATTGTTTTAGATGCCGGTCATGGTGGTAACGATGTTGGGGCGCTATCAAATAGTAATAAATACGAAAAGACTTATACGCTTAAGACCGTCGATGCGATTGCTAAGAAGTTAAAAGCCGCCGGCGCCAACGTTGTCTTAACCCGTTCGTCTGATAAATTCGTTGATTTAGCACCTCGGCCTGCACTTTCTAATAAATTACGTGCAGATGCCTTTATCAGTATTCATTTTGATTCCAGTGCGCAATCTAACCAAGCGAGTGGCACAACTACTTATTATTACTCAAATAGTAAGGACACTAGCTTAGCCAACGCGCTTAATAATCAGATTAAATCATTACCACTAACTAATCGTGGTGTTGAATACGGTAATTATCAAGTACTTCGTGATAACGAACGCCCTTCTGTTCTATTGGAAATGGGTTATATCAATTCTGATCAAGACTTTAATTACATCAGTAGTAGTAGTTATCAAGAAAAAGTGGCGGATGCCGTTTACGCTGGTTTACAAAACTATTTCAAATAATCACTATCACAAAAAGGCCCTCGAAAAATTTCGAGGGCCTTTTTGTGACTACTTTTATAAAATGGGCGCCAACAGTCGCGCTAAATCTTGCGAGAGTCGCTGATTTGTTGTTTGTGCATTTAACTGTTGTTTAGTCAGCGGTACACTTGCTTTTAAATCCCTTTGAAAGGTCAATTCCAACGTATTGGTCAATGCAGGATCATATAAAAAGCTGGTCGTTTCAAAATTAAGTTTGAAGCTGCGAATATCTAAATTAGCTGTTCCCACAGCTGATAACTGACCATCGACCATCATCGTCCGTGCTCTAAAAGCACTCGCTTTATATAGATAAATCTGTCCGCCCGCTTTAACAATCTGCCTAGCATAGTAGAGATTAGCATGTTGGACTAAACTATGTTTCGCTTTTTCAGGAATCATAATTTTAACCGTTACCCCTGAATTAATGGCAAGTATTAATGCTGCCAAAACGGAATCGTCCGGAATAAAAAATGGGGTTTGAATCCATAACCGTTTTTTAGCGGCCGCAATTAACTTTAAAAAACCAAGCTTAATTTCAGGTAAATCGCGATCAGGGCCACCCGAAACAAGTTGCATGCTAGTTTGTCCATGTTCGACAGAAGTCGGGAAATAATGCTGACTGTAATAAACCTTCTGGCGTTGTGTTGCCGCGTTCCAATCCATAAAAAAACGTGATTGAAACGATAAAACACCGTCGCCACTAATTCGTAAGCGCGTGTCTCGAACTGGCAAATGCGTATCAACACTATGTTGGTTAAAGTTCCCAAGATAGGCCGTGTTACCATCGATCACGACTAATTGGCGGTGGTTTCTAAAATTCAACCGAAAATTAATCAAACGAAACCGCGAACTGAAAAAGGGCGTTACTTGCCCACCCGCTTCTTCTAATGGTTTAAAAAAAGAGCGTGGAATCTTTTGCGAACCAAAGCCGTCATAAATGACGCGGACTTTAACCCCTTGATATGCCTTATAGGCGAGCGTCTTAATTAAGATGTGCCCGAAAGGATCATCGAAAAAAGCATAGTATTCTAAATGGATGTGATCGCGAGCACGGCTCATATCGGCCAGTAGTCGCTCTTGGGCAGTGGTTGTGTCCGTTAAGACCGATACCTTATTTTCTTGCGTCAAAACGGCTGTATTAGACACTAGGAAGAGATTAATTAAGCTTTGAATCTCCGGCGTTGTAGAATGGTGATTTTGCTTCCGTCGTTGCCGTAATTCCGCTTTTTGTTGCGTCACGCGTTCATCAATGCCTAATTTGGCCTGTGTCCGTAAATCATAAAGGTGCTCTGCTGATAATTTCTTACCAAAAAAGAGATAAAAACCAAACCCGATCACTGGCAATAAAATTAAAACGAGTAGCCAGGCCCAAGTCGCCGCAATATCTCTTGATTGTCGAAAAACGGTAATGATCGCACCGATTGTATTAATTACTAATATGAGACTAAGAATTATGATAATAATCGTCGTCATCTCTGTCGCGTCCTATTCTTTAAACCACTTGGCTTGAATCTTCGCTAATTGTCCATTTTGTTTGAGGACTTGATACCGGCGATTAATAAAGCGTCGTAATTTTTGATCTTCTGGGCGCATGCCAACCGCAAACTTCTCAGCCGCAAAAGGACTTTCAATCGCTTGAAAATCTTGCCCATTTGCCCGCGCTTTAATCTCAAAGTTAGCATAAACTTGATCAATTAAGATCCCTTTAATCCGCTTAGCCTGTAAATCGATAAAAGCATTGTTATAGGTATCATATAGGATTGGCGTTTGATTGGCAATTTTTTGTTTTAAAACAGTTGGTCGACGATCCAGTTGTGCCATCCCCGAAGAACCGGTTTGAACGCCTAAATTTTGGCCCTTCAAATCCGCTAAGCGATTCACTGGGTTTTGTTTCATCGAAACAATCATCTGATGATTCGTGAGATAGGGTTGACTGAAGGCCACTCGTTTGGCCCGTTCTTCGGTCTTAGAATAACCACTCCAAATTAAATCAATCGTTTGATTGTTCAATTCAGTTTCTTTCATATCCCAATCGATCGATTGAAAATCAACCTGGATGCCACTGCCTTTAAAAATCGCCTTGGCTAACTCGACGTCAAAGCCGGTTAGTTGCCCGTTTTTTTCACGATAAGTCATCGGTACAAAGCTATCATCGATGCCAATCACTACTTTTTGCCGGCGTTCAATCGTTGCCCAACTATCGGTCTTTTGGCGGCTATGGCACCCCGCTAGACTGACTAATAGGCCTAATAATAAACCAGCTGTTGCTAATCTCTTTAATCTCATCATTGGTTGGCCTCATTTGGTTGTAATTCAAAAACTTGATCGGCAATTTTGTTCGCAAATTGAATATCATGAGTGACAACAATTTGGGTCATGCCGTCTTCCCTAAGGCTTAAAATCAATTCTGCCACACTAGCGACTAACGAGGGATCTAAGGCACTAGTTGGTTCGTCATAGCACAAAATATCCGGCTGCATCGCCAACGCGCGCGCAATCGCGACCCGTTGTCGTTGACCACCTGATAATTGAAATGGATAAGCAGCCTCTTGTGCACTTAATCCTAATTGGCGTAATAATTGCTGACCTAATGCATTCGCTTTGTCCTTAGCCAATTGCTTCACCATCTTAGGCGCTAACGTGACGTTTTCTAACACTGATAAATGCGGGAATAAGCGGAAATCTTGGAAGACAACACCTATCCGGCCCCCTTTTTCAGCGGCACTTGGGACATAGGTTTCACCGTCGATCACGAACCGGCCACTGTCTGGTTGATCCAACCCACTGATTAAGCGGAGCAAGGTCGATTTACCGGCGCCACTAGGACCCACGATTGCTAAAATACTGCCCGTTTCAACTTCTAAATTTAAATCATTCAAAATTTGGCGACCTTTGAATGACTGATTAATATTTTCTAATTTAAACATCGATAAGTCCTCCTAACGGTAATAACGATAATATTGTTCTAATCGGCCTAACAACCATGTACAAATGGCGGTTAATGCGAGATAAATCACACCCACTAACAGCAATGGCACTAAATTAACATCACGCGCGCTGGCAACGTTTCCTGCCCGTAATAAATCGCCAATCCCAATCACATAAACTAATGATGAATCCTTGATCAAATTAATGACTTCATTACCGACAGACGGTAAAACGATTTTAACCGTTTGGGGCACGATAATTTTTAAAATGGTTTGGGGATAGGTTAATCCTAAAACTGATGCTGCTTCGATTTGACCATCATCAACCGCTTGAAAGCCGCCTCTGAAGATTTCAGCGAAGTAAGCGGCGTAATTCAAGATGAATGCAATCAATGCGGCGTCGAAACGATTAAAGACAATCCCAATCACCGGTAAGCCGTAAAAGACAAAGATCAATTGTAATAGCAATGGCGTTCCCCGCATTAGCCAAACATACAGGTTAAGCAAATAATGAAGTGGCTTGAATTTAGATAATAACCCAAGGCTCAATAATAACCCCAGGGGAATGGCACCAATCACGGTTAAACTAAAAATGGCTAACGTCATTTTAGCGCCACTCAAAAGCGCTGGTAAAATCGATAAACTATATTGCATGATAAAATCTCCCTTATATAAACATATCCTTCAAAGCGTGTTAGCTAAACATTGCACAAAAAAAGCCCTCTTCACGTTTACACGTCAAGAGGGCGATCAATCGCGGTTCCACCTCAGTTTTTTGTTTACTTCACAGCAAACAACTCTACTAGTTTTAGACCAATAAAAAAAGTCCCCTCGGATTACTCCAAGAGGACGAATATTATCGCGGTTCCACCTCAGTTTAATAAACAACTCACATTGCTTAAACTTATGTAGTTTCTAAAACTACAGCGATAACGGGCTAACGGATTATCTTACTTCGTTCAGATAATCAACTCACGGATGTGCCACTAGTTTCGAAGGGCTGATTTACACCATACCTCAGCTCTCTGTGCCTTAAAAACTAATTTGGTCCGTTCAACGTTTTAAGTATTGACATTATTCTAGTGATTCTCACTTGAAAAGTCAACTATTTTTTACCAAAGAGTCGACCCCAAAAACCGATTTTCTTTTCTTTCAACGTCATTAATGGCACTGTTTCACCTAATAGGCGCCGGGCAATATTGCGATAACCTTGGCTGGCCGAGTTCTTAGGATCTAAGACAATCGGTTCACCAGCATTGGATGTCTTGATAACGGCGTCGTCATCAAAAACAATCCCCAACAATGATACTGAAAGATGTTTTGTAATCTCATCGACGTCCATTGTTTCACCATCGTTCATCATATGACGACGAATGCGATTGATGACCAAACGTGGTGCGATTTGCATTTCAGTTTCTTCAAGCAAACCAACAACACGATCAGCATCGCTTACTGATGAAATCTCAGGCGTTGCGACTACAATCGCACCATCTGCGCCGGCAATCGCGTTCTTAAAGCCTGATTCAATTCCGGCTGGGCAATCAATGATGACAAAATCAAATTCTTCTTTTAAAGCCGTCACAATCGCTGTGACATCTTCTGGTACGAGTGCTTCTTTATCCGTGTTTTGTGCGGCTGGTAATAAATAGAGTTTTTCATCAAAGCGTTTATCTTTAATCAACGCTTGATGTAATTTGGCACGGCCTTTGGCAACATCCACGATATCATAGATGATTCGATTGCTTAATCCCAAGACGACGTCTAAATTTCTTAAACCGATATCTAAATCAAGCAAACAAACTTTTTTATCCAAAAGCGCAAGCGCCGTTCCAATATTAGCGCTCGAAGTTGTTTTACCAACACCGCCTTTACCGGATGTGATGACCAAAGCTGTTCCCATTTTATTGCTCCTCCATTTTACGATATAGTTTAGGATTAATTTGTTTTAAATCCGTTATCTCACCGTAATCGATGACGTGTAAATCGTTAATATAACTGATACTTTGTGAATTAAAGGGCGTTTTCTTTGGATCGATAATTTCAACCGCATCTGCAATTCTAAGTTGGACAGCTTCCGTCAGGTTCCCAGCAACGATTGCATCTGCATTATCTGGAAAACCAGCATGCACAATCCCTGCAACAGACCCTAGAATGAAAATACTCCCCGTCGCTTTGATGACAGCCCCTTGGTGTAAATTACCAACAAATAAAACATCACCGACATAGTTAACTTCTTGTCCACTCCGAATAACATTCGGTTCAACATGAATACTATTTTCTTGCCGTTCAATTTGGGCTTGCTCAATCGTCATTACCGAAGACTGAATACTCATAATATCAAACTCAGGGAATGATTCTAGTGTTTGATATAGCGCCTTTTTTTGTTGTTCACTTAATAAGCGCATCCCAGTTGTTAACTCAAGTTCAATCTTATCATTACCCAAATTAGGTTGTTCTGAGCGAATTTTACTCAATAATGCGACAATTGAATCTAATGCTTGATCAAAATCGGCACCAGCATCAATGTTTAATTCGAATCCTTCTTTGCGTCCTCTTAACGTGACTGCATCCATAAAAAAATCAAACCCCTCATCGTTCTGATTTTAATTTTAGCAATAATTTCTTTAAAGGCAAATACAAAAAGATAAAAAAGACTAAGTTTAATGCAATTGTCGGTGCTAAAACGTTACTAATGAAATCAACTGGTGTCATACTCGTTAAATTAACGAGCCGATTCATAATATAAATTGAGGCCTCCAACAACGTTAAACAAATAACGTCGACTAACCCAATAAAGAATGGTGAATCTGGAATGTATTGTTTTAAGTAACGCACGATATAAATAATCAGTGGCAATACAAAAAGATACATGCCAATCATCCCCGTATAATATAAATCATACAAAAGACCAATCCCCACTGCATACCATGATAAATTCGTCTCTTCAGGTAGAACAAACGCAACCATGATAAACATTAACATGGGTAACCGACTAATTAGGGTATGATCTGGCGTATATAGCCATTGTTCCCCTAATGAACTAATCGCACCATCCAGGTAAAAAGCGACTAGTAAGTAAATTGGGATTAAATAGCGATGTTTCAAGCGAAATGTCCCCATATTACTCACCTTCAATCGAACGTTTGATAACCGTCACAACTGTTAAGTTATTCAGATCAGCGGCTGGCGTAACATACACAGTTAATGCCAAACCATAGTCGTCCTTTTTAACTGAAGCTACTTTACCTAAATAAAGCCCCTTAGGTGTTAAACCACCCAAGCCAGAAGTAACAACTTTATCGCCTTTAGCAATCGCTGTATCGGTTTTAATTTGACCTAATTTCAATTGTTTCTTATCTGAATTATAGCCCGTCATAATACCGTTAACTTGTTTACCATCTTTGGTATTAACCACCGCGGCAAAACCATTACTGTTACGACCAGTGCTTGAAACGAGTTCCACCTTAGCATTGGTCTTATTAACTTCTGAAATCCGCCCGATAATGCCTGATTCAGACATCACTGGCATATTCTTCTTAAGGCCTGCTAGAGCACCCTTATTGATCACCAGTGAATTCTGCCAATTATCCGGATTTCGTGACAACACGGAAGCATTGAGCGTCGTATAGTCTGTTAAAGTCCCTGCTAAGTTTAATTCTTTTTTCAAGTTCTTGTTTTCTTCTTTTAAAGTTTGTGCTTGGACCTTAGTTTGTGCTAAATCATCTAATTGCGCTTTTAAGGCTTTATTTTCTTGATAAGTATTAATTAAGTCTGTCAGTGCATCGACACCTTTACCAATCCCATTAGCAGGCACACTAACAACTTGGTTTGTAATGCCTGTCACATCGTTTCCGAATTGACGGATAAAACTTGGACTCTTCTTACTATTACGCAAGCCAACTGACATTGCGATAAAGCCCATGCAGACGATTAATGTCACCAATAAAATGATTAACTTTTTATTTGAAAAGAATTTTTGCATGGTTTATTCGCCACCATCCATCTTTAATATCGTAAATATGGGACAAAAACCGGTTATTAAGGGCCTTGTGCGATTGATTCAAAAAAACCTGAATCAATCACTAATTTAGGCCTACTTAAACGCTAACCGCTCTTTGTCCCACTATTTTACGCTAATCTTAATTTTTTTTCATGACTTCGATATTCTTCAATGATTCACCAGTACCGACTGCAACACAGTCCAATGGATCTTGGGCAATGAAGACAGGTACTTTAGTAGCATCAGAGATAACTTCTGGTAAATGTTTCAATAAAGCACCACCACCAGTTAAAACAATCCCGTGATCAATCACATCGGCTGCAATTTCAGGAGATGTTTCTTCAAGCGTTTCTTTGATAGCATCGATAATTGCTGTCACAATTTCCTTAATTGCTTCGGCAATATCACTTGCTTTAATATCAACAGTCTTTGGTAGACCAGTGACTAAATCACGGCCACGAACACTCATTGATTCAACTTCTTTAGCACGTTCTGGTGAAGCTGAAGCAATCGCTAATTTGATTTGTTCAGCTGTCCGTTCACCAATTAATAGGTTACTGTTTTGACGGATGTAAGAAATAATTGCGTCGTCAAACTTATCGCCAGCCATTCGAATTGAACGACTTGAGACAATCCCACCTAATGAAATGGTAGCAACATCTGTTGTACCACCACCGATATCAACAACCATGCTACCAGTTGGATCCATTACAGGAAGTCCTGCACCAATTGCGGCTGCAAAAGGTTCTTCAATTACATAAGCATCACGCGCACCGGCAACTTTAGTGGCATCGATAACGGCGCGTTTTTCAACTTCTGTAACACCACTAGGCACACAAACCATTACAAATGGCTTGCTTGATGAATGGCCGATTGTTTTTTCGATAAAATATTTAAGCATTGCTGCAGTTGTATCATAATCTGCAATAACGCCGTCTTTCATAGGACGAATCGCTACAATATTACCAGGTGTCCGGCCGATCATGTCGCGTGCTTCGGAACCGACAGCGATGACTTCGCCTGTTTGTGTATTTTTGGCGACAACAGAGGGTTCTCTTAAGACAATGTCTTTCCCGTCCATATATACAAGTGTGTTTGCGGTACCTAAGTCGATACCAATATTTCTAGTCCCTAATCCGAACACTATTTTTCTCTCCTTCAATAACCAAACGTTTTTATAGTCATTGGCATTATATCATAATTTTTAATAATAAAAAACGCAATGTAGCTTCATGGTACCTGATTTTCAGGAGAATTTTCAAGTCTACCTTAAAATTAATAGATTCTTAACAAGATTCAAAACACCTTTAATCGACTAGATACCCTTCTTCACGTAGGCTTAAGTACTGTGAGCTACCAATGATTAAATGATCCAAACAAGTAATCCCCATCAACTGTCCGCAATTAACAATTCTTTTTGTAAAGTTAATATCTTGCGTTGATGGTGCCAATTGACCGCTCGGGTGATTATGGACCAAGATAAACTTAGCCGCTGAATACTGAACCGCCCATTTGAAGACTTCCCGCGGATGTGCAACAGAACTATTAAGTGTGCCCAGATAGAGTTGCTTAATCTGAATAATCTGATTTTTAACATCTAAATAGACCGCTAATAGCTGTTCTTGTGTCTCTCCCGCTAAGGATTCAATCATTCGTTGGCCTACCATCTGACTAGAAGCCACTACACCAAAACGTAATGTCCGCTGATTTTGAATGCGCCGACTTAACTCACAAATCGCTTGGAGTTCAATCGCTTTAACCGGTCCAATACCTTCGATTTGACGTAATTGTACTAAGTCCGCTTGCTCAAGATCTTGAAAGTCGGGGTACCGTTGCAATAATCGTTGTGCAACGACTTCAACGGGTAAATGTTGGGTGCCTGAACGTAAAATTACGGTTGCTAATTGTTCATCACTTAGACTGGCCGCACCATACAGTGCGACTTGCTCTCTGGGTTGTAACTTTGATTGACTCGTTAACATCGTCATAGCCTCCTGCAAAAGGCATTTTTAATCGCCTTTTCGATTCATTTAACTATACGTGTTAACTGGTCCTTTATTTTTCTAAAAACGGAATAACGGCTGCTAAATTATCAACCGTTGCCAATGTTTGTTGGTTAGTAATGGCAGTTGGGGCAATCAAATCTGGCACCATAATCACTGGAATGTCAGCCTTGCTAGCCGCTAAAATCCCATTTGGTGAATCTTCGAGTACTAAAGCGCTAGGGGCTGGAATGGCAAGTTTATCTAAAGCCTTTAAAAAGATTTCTGGATGAGGTTTACCGTGTGTCACTTCATCGCCCGAGACAATCTGGTTGAAACGGGGCTTTAACCCTGTGCTTTGCATGAAATCTTCGACCATTGTTCTAAAATTACTAGAAGCAATCACCCGATTAATCCCGTGATTGTCACAGTAGTCCAATAATTCTACTAACCCCGGTTTAATGGCTACCCCTTGGTCTTGAATAATTTCATCAACTGTTCTATAAGACAAATCAATAAACTGCTTCACTAATTCCGGTGAGCCTAATTTCTGTAAGAAATATTGGCGTAAATAAGTATCTGTCGTCCCCAGAATGGCTTGATGATCTTCTGCCGTCACCTCAAAGCCCATTTTTTGCGCTGCTAATTGGTTAGCTTGATAATAAACTTTTTCTGAATCGACTAATAAGCCGTCCATGTCAAAAATAATCCCTCTAGTTTGCATCTATGACACTCCTTTAAAATAACTACGAATGGTACTAATTAGGTACAACGAACCGGTCACCAATAAAACATCATCGGCCGATAATTCACTGACCATTGTGGTTAACGCCACGGGCCAATCCGCTTCAAATGGAATCGTGTTATCAACTGCCGCGTACTGCGCCTGGGTAGCAGCTCGCGGATTGTCCGGCACCGTCGTTAATACTAAGTGGGTTGCTAACTGATTAAGTTCCGGTAACATCCCAGCCAGTGATTTATCACCCAAAGCACCGAATAAAATGTAAATATCTTGATGTTTAAATTGATGCTTAGCTGTTTTAACCAACTGCTCAACGCCGGCTGGATTATGCGCCCCATCCAAGATGATCAGCGGTTCATCATTTACTTTTTCAAAGCGGCCCGGCCAACTCACGTGAGCCAAGCCCCGCTTAAGCGTCTTAATATCAAGCCGCTGCTGCGTCAACGCTAGATACTGACAAAAGGTTTCTAACGCTACTGCAGCATTTTCAATCTGATAATCGCCCATCAATGGTATTTGAAGTTGCTTAAGTGTCACCGTTTGATTCTGAAAGTTTAACTGTTGCCCCCAAGTTGGTAAGGTTTTAACCGCTGTTGTCGAAAAGTCGACCCCACTAATTGCTAGTGGACTTGCTAATCGTTTGGCTGTTTCAACAATCACGGTTTGTGCTTCCGCTGGTAATTTGCCAATCACTACAGGGTGTTGCGCTTTGATAATGCCGGCTTTTTGGGTGGCAATCGCTGCCAACGTATCGCCCAGCAAGGCTTGATGATCTAGCCCAACCGAAGTAATTACCGAAATCAATGGTGTTAGGACATTAGTAGAATCGTATAAGCCGCCAATGCCAACTTCAATGACCGCAATATCAACTGCTTGCTGCTTGAAATAGGTGAACATAATTGCAGTAATCAGTTCGAATTCCGTCACTTCAAAAGTGGTGTCTGCTTGTTGAACTGTTTCAATTGTCTGTTGCACATGTTGCGTAACTGCGACCAGATCGTCATCCGCAATTGGTTGTTGATCAATCGCAATGCGTTCATTGAAACGAGTAATAAATGGTGATGTGTAGCGACCAACTTTTAAACCCAATTCGACCAGCAAGCTACTGACCATATTGACTACTGAGCCTTTCCCATTGGTGCCTGTCACATGAATAAACTGTTGTCCCTGATGTGGATTACCCAGTGCCGCTAATAACTGGGTCATTCGGTTTAAATTTGCTTCTTTATGTAATCTTGGTCGTGAATGAATATACGCCAAAGCTGTTTCGTAATCTGTCACCAACATTGCTCAATCCCCTTTAACATGCTCCCTCCATTTTAGCATAGATTGACCGTTAATCGGTTGCCAAAAACTGATGGCATACAAAAACGCCACCTTAAAATAAGGTGGCGTTTTGAGATGTGCTTTAACGAGCTGCTTTTAGTTCTGCAAGCCGTTTTTCAACTGATTGATATTGTTGTTCATAATCAGCTTGTTTATCGCGTTCTTCTTGGACGACTTTTTCAGGGGCGCGGTCAGTGAAGCCTTTATTGGCTAACTTACCTTGTGCGCGTTTGATTTCGCCGTTTAGACGTTTCAATTCGCCTTCTAGGCGCGTAATTTCTTCGTCTAAGTCCAATAGTTCTGCCAATGGCACGTAAACTTCAGCGCCACTGATAATGGCTGTCTTAGCTAATGCAGGGGCTGTTAGGCCTTCTGCAATTTCAAGTGACTTAGGATGAACGAAACGTTCGATAAAGTCTTGATTTTGCTTAAAGATGGCCATCAACGGTGTATCTTGGATGTTGATTAAGATATCGATTGGCTTACTTAATGGGGCATTTGCTTCTGAACGGATATTCCGAACACTTCTGATTAAGTCGATCAAAGCGTTCATTTGAGTTGTTGCTTCTTGATCATCTAATTCAGCATGTACTTCAGGATAGCTAGCGGTCATGATTGATTCGCCGGTATGTGGCATACTTTGCCAGATTTCTTCCGTTACAAATGGCATTACTGGGTGTAATAGACGCAATGTTTGGTCCAATACGTAAGCTAAGTTATAGCGTTTATTGGCAATCGCTTCTTGATCATCACCATAAAGCACTTCTTTAGCCATTTCAATATACCAATCACAGAAATCATTCCAGATAAAGTTATACAATGTCCGACCAGCTTCACCAAATTCAAAGCCTTCGTATAAACGGGTCACGTCAGCAACGGTTTGGTTTAATTGACTTAAGATCCATTTATCCGTTAAATCGAGGTTAGCAGCTTCTGGAACCTTAGTTGGTGCCGGTGTATCTTCAAGATTCATGATAACGAAACGACTCGCGTTCCAAATCTTATTAATGAAGTTCCAGGCAGCATCCATCTTCGTGTAACTAAAACGCACATCTTGACCAGGTGTTGAACCACTTGTTAAGAACCAACGCAATGCATCAGCACCGTATTTTTCAATGACTTCCATTGGGTCAATCCCGTTACCAAGTGATTTACTCATCTTACGGCCTTGTTCGTCACGAATTAAACCGTGGATAAGGACGTGTTCGAATGGGCGTTGTTCCGTGAATTCCAAACTTTGGAAGATCATTCGTGATACCCAGAAGAAGATGATGTCATAACCAGTTACCAACGTATTTGTTGGGAAGTACCGTTTGAAATCAGGTGCTTCTGTGTTAGGCCAACCCATTGTTGAAAATGGCCATAATGCACTACTGAACCATGTATCTAAGACATCACTATCTTGTGTCCAGTTTTCGATATCTTCTGGCGCTTCTTCACCAACGTACATTTCACCAGTTTGTTTATGGTACCAAGCTGGGATTTGGTGACCCCACCATAATTGACGTGAAATAACCCAATCATGAACGTTTTCCATCCATTGTGTGAAGGTATTTTCGAATCGTTCTGGCACAAAGTTAACCTTTTGATCTGTTTCTTGATTCTTCAAAGCCATTTCAGCAAGTGGTTTCATCTTAACAAACCATTGGGTTGAAAGACGCGCTTCAACTTGAACACCAGTCCGTTCTGAATGACCAACACTATGCGTCATTGGATCGACTTTAATTAAGAAACCTTGTTCTTTTAAGTCGGCAACAATTGCTTTACGTGCTTCAAAACGATCCATACCGTTATACTTACCGGCACTTTCGTTCATGCTTGCATCTTCATTCATTACGTTAATCCGTGGTAAGTCATGACGGTTACCAACTTCAAAATCGTTAGGGTCATGCGCTGGTGTAATCTTAAGCGCCCCTGTTCCAAAATCCTTATCAACATAGTGATCGGCGATAATTGGAATTTCACGATTCATTAATGGCAATGTGACTGTCTTGCCAACAAGATCAGCGTAACGTTCATCATCTGGGTGAACGGCAATTGCTGTATCCCCAGGTAATGTTTCGGGACGCGTTGTGGCGATTTCAATGCTGCCAGAACCGTCTGTCAACGGATAACTAACATGATAGAAGGCCCCTTCATCATCTTGATGAAGCACTTCGATATCTGATAAAGCAGTCCGCGCTTTTGGATCCCAGTTGATGATGTATTCGCCACGATAGATTAGTCCTTTGTTGTATAAGTTAACAAAGACTTTACGAACAGCGTCTGATAAACCATCATCTAATGTGAAACGTTCACGTGAATAATCAAGTGATAAGCCCATCTTAGCCCATTGATCATGAATTGTTGCGGCGTATTCATCTTTCCATTCCCAAACTTGATCGATGAATTTTTCGCGGCCAAGGTCATAACGTGAAATCCCTTGTTCTGCTAATTTTGCTTCAACTTTGGCTTGCGTTGCGATGCCGGCGTGATCCATTCCTGGTAGCCATAACACATCGTAACCTTGCATCCGTTTTTGGCGAATTAACATATCTTGTAAAGTGGTATCCCAAGCATGGCCTAAATGTAGCTTACCTGTAACATTGGGCGGTGGAATAACAATTGAATATGGTTTTGCATCTGGATTTGCATTTGGTTTAAATAAATCTTCTTTTAACCAATCTTGATAACGACCGTCTTCGACTTGATTAGGATCGTATTTGGTTGACATTTCTTTGTGATCAGTCATCTGCTTCACTCCTTTTGAATATTGCGTTTAATGGCAAACAAAAAAGCATTCCTCACAATAGGACGAATGCTTTTTCGCGGTACCACCTAAATTAGGACTAGACTAGTCCCCAACTCATGATTTGTTAACGAACGAAATGGTCCGGTTAGCCCTACTAAATTTCAGGTTAACAGCTCACAAGCTACCGATTAATTGGTCATTGGAAGACGTCTCAGCCATGCATCTTCTCTCTAAACTAGTCCAATATTAATCGCTCTTGTTCAACGCGTTGTTAATAGTTTAGCTGAGTCGACGCCAAAGGTCAATAGGCTAGGCCATTCATTCCTCAAATAATAATAAAGTTTGAAGTTCCGCCGTTAAATCTAAATAACGCACATTGATATGCCGTGGCACTTGCAGACGCGTCGGTGCAAAATTCAAAATTGATGTGATCCCAGCATCAATTAGTTGTTCAGCTGACCGTTGCGAGGCTTCACTAGGCACGGTCGAAATCGCCGTTGTGATCCCAGCAGCGGGAATAACGGTCGCCAGTTGATCAATGGCGTAGATTGGTACGCCATTTAAAGTCTGACCGACTAATGCGGGGTTCGTATCAAAAGCACATGTAATCTGTAAGTTGTCATTTCTTCTAAAGTTGTTTTCAATTAGGGCGCGGCCCAAGTTACCAACCCCGATAACGGCCATTTTAGTTAGAATATCGGCTTTTAAAACAGCTGAAAAAATTTGAATTAAGTGACTCACTTCATAACCGTAACCGCTCCGGCCTAAGTCACCAATATAAGAAAAGTCGCGGCGAATCGTCGCCGAAGGAATGGCAACCAATTTTGCCAATTGTTCCGATTTAATCCGCTCGATACCATCTGTTTCGAGTAGTTTAAAGTAACGATAATAAATTGGAATCCGTTTAGCAACTGCTTCTGGTAAATCATGCTTTGGCGTTCTCATTTTGCTAACCTCACTTTATTAATCCTGATAAATTTATCATAACATAAGCGCTTTCATTTTTGTGAATTTTTTCATATTCTTTTAAAAACAAAAAAAGCCCAACCATTTCTGGTTGGACCGTTTGATGCTATAAAAGTTCGGCAATGATCTCTTCGTCTTGATTTAAGAATTGATCACCTGCTTTGATTTCTGTTACCTTAACGCCAGCAAGTGAACGTTCGATTAAAGCGTCGACATCGATTCGTTGTTCGTAAAAACGTGTTTTATCCAAATTAGGACGCGTCTTTGGTGCTGGTGGTGCAAAAATTGTACAACAATCTTCAAATGGCATGATTGATAAATCATACGTATCGATATCTTTAGCGATTTCGATGATTTCATTCTTATCCATCGTTGCTACCGGGCGGACAATTGGCGTTGTTGTAACGTCATTGATTGCCATCATGCTTTCAAGCGTTTGTGAAGCCACTTGACCAACTGATTCGCCATTAAAAATCGCTAACCCTTGAAGTTTGGCACGAATTTGATCCGTTAAACGCAGCATCATCCGTCGTTGAATCGTCATCAAGTAGCCTTCTGGTACAGAATGTTTCACTTCTTCTTGAATTTCAGTGAATGGGACCTCGATAAACTTAATTCCGCCAACGTATGGTACCAATTTAGCCGTTAATTCTTTCGCCTTATTTAAAGCATTATCACTTGTGTATGGTGGGCTGAAGAAATGAACCATTTCAATATCCACGCCCCGTTTAAGTGTTAAGTAGCCAGCAACTGGTGAATCAATCCCACCAGATAACATTAACATCCCTTTACCGGCTGAACCAACTGGTAAACCACCGGCACCTTGGATCACTTGATTTGTTAAATAAATCGCATCTTGGCGAATTTCAACGCGCAATGTGATATCAGGTTTTTTCATTTGAACTTCTAACTCTGGTAATTCGTCTGATAAGTAACCGCCCAATTCACGGTTCATATCATTGGTATCCAAGAAGAAGTTATGATCAGAACGACGTGTATTGACCTTGAAAGTCATACCGGGTTTACCAATTTCTTTCATCATCGCCAAAGCTGTTTCTTTAACAGAATCTAAATCACGATTAACTTCAATACTTGGTGAAAAGTTTTGAATCCCGAAAACGTGGCGCAAACGTTCGATAACCCCTTCAGCATCGTCGCCATTTAAAATAATGTGCATCCGATCGCGTTTTGGATGAATTCTTAATTGCTTGTATTCGTGAAGTGCTTTTGTCACGTTACCGTTCAAACGACCGATAAAATCGTTACGGTTTTTACCCTTTGTTGAGAGCTCGCCGTAGCGAACCATAATTTCAGTGTATTGCATTAATATCTCCCTTAATGTTTAATTTTAAGAATTAATTTTCTTGAAACGGTGGTTAATTTGGTCAAAGGCTTTGATGAATTCATCTGCTTCAGCTAAAGTGTTATATTCGTCCAATGAAATCCGAATGGCACTTGTCGCAATCTTTTCGTTAACGTGCATCGCTTTTAACGTACTTGATTCCATGCCCTTCTTAGAAGAACAAGCACTCGTCGTTGAAATATAGATTTCGTGTTCTTCAAAAGCATGAACCGTCGTTTCACCCCGGACACCCTTGATTGCAAAACATAAGATATGCGGTGCAAAATCAGGTGTCAATTGTGAAAACATCACCGTTTTTTCAGCTTGGCTGACATGTTGGTAGATGCGTTCACGAATAGCTGCTTGTTTTTGAACCTTTTGTGCTTCATCAGTCAATAACAAACGAAGGGCCTTAGCCATAGCGGCAATTGCCGGAACGTTTTCGGTACCAGAACGCAAATCATGTTCTTGACCGCCACCTGTTAGTAGCGGTGCAAGATGACGATCCCGTTTTTTGTATAAAATTCCCGTGCCACGTGGGCCATGAAACTTATGCCCAGAGAGTGTTACAAAATCGACGCGATCGTTAAAGATTTCTTTTTGGATACCTTTACCGATCCCCTGAACCGCATCAACGTGGAAATGGATATTGGGATAATCTTTTAAGGTTTCTGCCGCTGCCATTAACGGTTGGCACGTCCCAATTTCATTATTAACGGCCATGATTGACACCAAAATGGTATCGGAACGAATCGCCGCTTTTAGATCAGCCGGATTAATCCGGCCAAACTTATCAACTGGTAAGTAGGTCACTTCAAAGCCTAATTTTTCAAGTTGCTGCATTGATTTAATGATGGCTGGATGTTCGACTGACGTTGTGATCAGATGCTTGCCAAAAGCACTCTTTTCAATCGCAGTCCCCTTTAATACCCAGTTGTCACCTTCAGTCCCGCCACTGGTGAAGTAGATTTCATCGGATTGAACGTTCAATAAATCGGCGATTTGCTGCCGTGATTGTTCTAGAAGATGAAATGCTTTTTCGCCGACAACGTGTAAACTTGAGGGATTACCGTAAAACTGTTCGCTGACTGCCTGGTAAGTTTGTAGCGCGCCGGGCGCTATCTTGGTAGTCGCACTATTATCAAAATAAATCATTATCGATCCTTCTTACTAAAAATTAGTATTTAAACTTTTTTAATTATAACAAATTCTTTTATAAAGACCAGTGTTCTATCTTACATTAAACACAAGAGTGGGCCAAAAGACAACACCTGATTAATATCAGCGCTATCTTTTAGCCCACTTTTTTAAAGATTATAATGCATCAGTTTGTTTTTGACTATAATAGTTCTTTTCAACCTGCGTATAAGCCCCTGGATCGATTCGTTCTAAAGCTGTTGCTAAAATATCAACTGACTTAGGATAATCAAACTCACGGTTAAAGACCGCTTGTGCTTCTTCACAAGCCGTTTGAATTTCAGGGAAATCAATTCGGTAGCGGTTAGCATATTGCAATAGCTGTTCTGTAATCAACGCGCTATCGATCAAATTATTTGTTTTGACTTTCAACTTATCTAGATCATCTTGAATAAGTACCATTTGTTTGGCAATCTCGTCTAAATTAATCTTAATCTGACTTAAATCATGATCTAAGCGTTTAATTTCATCCGTTACCACAAAGAAGAAATCAAGGTAACTATCCGCAAGACCTGGTAAGTGTAATTTTTCGACGGTTCGTTTTAAATTTCGCAATTCTAATTCGAATTGTTGTAAATTCTCGTTAGCAACTGCTTCACCTTGATGTAATCCAGAAACTTGTTCATGAATATCTCTTTGTTGCGTTTCAATCTCAGTAAGACGCTCATCAATGGCCATTAAGTCATCCGCAATAACAGAATAAACGGCTTCATGATTGGCAATCTTACCTTGATGGCCTTCAAGCATCGCTTTTTGCTCATTAATTTGCTTCGTTAATTTTTTAGCAGTAACCAACTCATCATGCGTTAAGGCATAACTTTGGTTCAAATGATCAAGTTCTAATAGTAGTTCGCGATTTTGAGTTTGCGCGTGTGACACAATTGTCTCAGTCTTACCAATATGTTCCTCAACTGTTTGGCGTGCATTTAATTCAACCTCTAAACTCGCATAGAGTTGATCAATATTTTGCGCAATTTCAACATTATTGGCTTCAACAGATTCAATATCAAGAGCTTCCATTAAATCTAAACTCTTATCAACGCGTTCTGTCACTTGTGTGAGCTGCACTTCCAATTGATTATCGCCAAAATTATAATGTTCACGCAACATGGCTTGATACGTTTCACTAATTTCGTCAATTTGTTCAGGGAACTCATTGGCTAACTCGCTATAACGCTTCGGAATACGTGCCATTTTATCTTCTAAATCATCAGTTTGTTCAATTAATTTTTGTAACATCATCTTGGCACCTAAGTAATCACCGGCACCCGTTAATTCATTAGCTTGGTTAAAATCTTCTTCTAGTTGGCCTAAAATGGCTTCTAGTCCTTCTAGTCCTGGGCCAAATGAAAAACTCTTAGTCAACAGACGTTTGCGCAGACCTTGATACTTAACCCGCAGCGTTTCGATTTGTTCGCGCGTATCAGCTTCGTTTGCTAATAGTTGATCCAGCGCATCTTTGACATCAACCAAATCTTGATCCGTTTCCTGTAGGTAGGCACGTAGTTGTTTTAAAATCCGCGCTACTAATAGGAATTGATACTTACCGTTGGCTTTTTCTGCATCAAATAAATAAGCTTCAATCGCTTCGAAATTATGATTGGTAATGTCATTATATTGTTTTTCCCAACGATCAAAGTTTTGTTGGCTTTCACCCGTTAAACGTAGTGAGCGCAACTTCGTCAACTTTTCGGGAATCGGCAACGCCATTAAAGCGCCCTTACGTTCTTCTAAACTCTTAATTTGTTTGGTGAAGTAACGCTGATAAAAAGCAACTCCTAAGTAGCCAATCAAAACGACGACTACGATTCCTATTAGAATGTAAAGCATTCAAAGACCCACCCTTTTGCGATTTAACTCAGATTTTTAAATAGTTAACCGATTTCTTTATTACAAACTAATCTTGATTATAGCATGAATAAGCCGTTGATACAGCAATATTTGCCGATAAATTGTATAAAAATTAAACCAAGCAACTATTAAAATAGCTTGCGTTGTCCAAATGAATAAGCTATACTAGCCATTGTGTAAAATAATGCAGCAGTAAACGGTAAAGCCGTCAACAGTTCATTTGCCCAGAGTTTTGGTTCAATTGTGTAACCTTGCGGCTGCAAAGGTGAAGATTGTTAATAAGTGAACTGAACGATTACTAAGTTTACATCGGATTATTTTACTCCAAAACAATTATTGGAGGATTTTTTTATGTCACGTTATACAGGTCCAAAGTGGAAACTTTCACGTCGTTTAGGAATTTCATTATCAGGTACAGGTAAAGAACTTGCCCGTCGCCCTTACGCTCCTGGTCAACATGGTAACGACCGTCGCGGTAAGATTTCAGAATATGGTATGCAATTAAGCGAAAAGCAAAAACTACGTTTAATGTATGGTTTAACAGAACGCCAATTCAGAAACTTATTTGCTCGCGCTGGTAAGATTCGCGAAGGTAAACATGGTGTTAACTTGATGATCTTACTAGAACAACGTTTAGACAACATTGTTTATCGTTTAGGTTTAGCAAGCACTCGTGCACAAGCACGTCAATTAGTTAACCATGGTCACGTTACCGTTGATGGCAAACGTGTTGATATTCCTTCATACGAAGTAAAACCTGGTCAAGAAATTTCAATCCGTGAAAAATCTAAGAACCTTGTTATCATCAAAGACGCTATCGAAGGCACTGTTGGTCGTCCTTCATTCGTTGAATTTGACGCTGACAACTTAAAAGGTTCACTTGTTCGTTTACCAGAACGTTCAGAATTAGAACCAGAAATCGACGAAGCCTTAATCGTTGAATTCTACAACAGATAAGCTGTTATCTGTTAAACAAAAAGAGTCAGACTTCGGTCTGGCTCTTTTTTTGTCATCAAAAAAGGCGTTGCTAAAATTTAGCAGCACCTTTTGGTTTATTTAGCATTTATTAATTCGTAAAGTGGCACCATCTTTAATAATGTGGTCTGGATATCGGCCATTAGTTCTTCAGGGTGGTCAAACAAAGGATTGTCCTTCAGATAGACCTTTCCGAGCAACCACTCCCCTTTTTTGGTCTTAGCAAACTTGTCTTGGATCAACTGTAAGTTATCCGGTGACATCGGGAATTTTTGTTTCGTCATGTGATCATAACTTAAATCATAATCAGTAAAATCACTTAAGAGTTTTTCTGATTGGCTCGCCAATAGTGGTGCATAATCCGTCTTGTCTGGCATCTCGGCCATTAGGGCAAACCAAACGAAAATTCGATCATCCCAAAAGCCAACTTCAAAGTGCGGCATCATCTTGTAACCACGTGAACTCTCGCTAAGCGCCATCCAAGTATTCATTGGTGGATTTTTGAAGCGGCGTAAATGTTTGGCAATATGCAGCGTAAATTCGCGGTTAGTAGCTACAGCTAGTTCATTTTGTAATTGGGCCCCAAATACTTCAAATTTGGGATCAAGTTCCGTATAAATTTTATTTAAACGCCCCTTTAGAGTCGGGTCATCAAAAATTTCAAAATCAGCACGTGTAAACATCTTTTTCCTCCAACATGTTATACTTAGGTTTAGTTCTAATATAGCACAAATTAGAAATGAGGTGACCATTTTGTCAGAGAACGATCAATTGCAACAACATCTAGATAGTGCGATCCATGGCGCGCCCCAAACCAATCCTGATGAACGCCGTCGGTATTTAGGCTCTCTGCGCGAACGCGTCTTACTCAGCATCACCAATGCTGAATTAAGCCAACCTGCAATTCAAGCGACATTTGAAAGCCATCTACCCGATTTCAAGGCTTACCATATTCTCTTGAATGGTAAAAATGACGCGGCCACTAATTATCTCGCGGCAATTACCAAACACCAAGTTGAATTTACTTTGGTCAATAACGAAACTGCGCAAACTGCACCAGAAGCAATCGGCTTACTAGTCGTTGCCAAAGACGCGATTAATTGCGAAACTGTCGCAATTAGCGCTAAATATCCATCAGCAGCACCGACTCCGGAAAAGCCTAAAAAAGAAGGGCTTTTCGGTCGTCTATTCGATTAACCACACAAAAAAGCCGTGGGCAATGCCAACGGCTTTTTTGGTATTCTTTTTAAATTAATCCATTTCAGGGAACAACATCGTTAACATTTTAGTTGTCACACGGCGCTGTTGCCCCATCATTGGGAAAAGATGCATCAACATCGCTGGATTGTAGTTAGCTTCTAAGACAACCGCCATTTCAGGATGTTCAGGATCATACGGTTGATATAAATTAGGAATAATGATATCAACACCGGTAACGTTCAGATTAAGAATTTCCGCAACCTTTTCGGCAATTGCAAAATAGCTCTTATCGATATCATCCGTCACATCAACGGAATCCCCACCATTTGAAATATTGGAATTTTGTAATAAGAAGACCTGCGACCCACGCATTGGCACATCATCGACTTGGTAACCTTGTTGTTTCAAAATCAATTGTTCACGCGCTCCTAAGCGAATATTTTGGAGCGGTGTGCGGTGATCCTCACCACGTAACTCATTTCGATTTTTCTTAGCGACTAATTGCGTAATTGTTGAACGGCCATCGCCAACAACATTGGCAGGCACGCGTTCCAAGACGGCTTGCACCTGATGATCCATGACTAAGAAACGGTATTCTGAACCGGCGATATACTCTTCAACTAACACCTGTTGGTCGTATTGTTGTGCGAGTTTAAAGGCTGTAACAAAATCAGTTTCTGATGGTCGCGTTAAAAAGGTCGTAATACCGGCCCCCATGTTACTAGTCTTGGGCTTAATCACCAACGCCCGTTGCCCAAAGGCCGCTTGGTAGTCGCGCTTAGCAACTTCTAAATCCGCATATTCAGCACCGGCTGGCACGCGAATACCTTGGTTGGCCAAGACAATCTTGGTAACAACTTTGTTATCCACCAACGGCCAACTAATTAAACGGTCGAGACTGGTCATATTGCCATTTTTCACCAACTCATGATGTTGTTGGTAGGTCAATTCGACAAATTGATCACTACGATCTAATACGGCAACGTGGAGCCCTTTTTGAAAGGCATCTAGCATTAACATTTGCGTTGATAATTCCATATCCGTATAGCCTTGTAATTGGAATGGTTTCTCGGTTAATTCGCGTTTAAATTGCCGTGCTTGCTGCATGGCAAAAGCGGTTAGAGAATCGTCTTGGACTTCTTGGGCTAGTCGATAACTCAATGTCTGTTTGAAATCATTAACTCGTTCATTCATAACTGTCCACGCATCAATAAATCGTTGATCCAATTGATAAGTCGTGATAAATTGACGGATATTAGTCATCAACATTTGCATATTAGCTTGTTGTGCCGATGCTTTCGTCGCATCTTCAAGCGCAATCGCCTCATTTAGTTGTTGCCCTTCTGCCATGCGAGCAGTTAAACTTTCAGCAGCCTTAGGTAACGATAATAAGTACATAAAGAACAGATGTAAGAAATCAAGTTGTTCTTGTGTCACACCACTTGCAGCGAATGGATTCAAATCAAAACCGCGGAATTCAAGATAATCAACACCGTCTTGGGCGAGATGGCCGTGACTACGTAACCGAACACTGCCGTAATATTCACGTTCTGAAATCAATTGTTTCTTACTAATTGCCTGTTCCAATGAATCGTGATACGCAGCAACCGATTCAAACGAGACTACCAAGTCATGATTGGCATAACCAAAGAGTTGACTTGAACGTAAACTGCGGACTGCATAATCTGGCAAGTTCGTCGTATCTGTTTGAAAAAGTGCTTCAGTAATCGGACTAGCACCAAATAAATAAGTTAATAAATACCGGTATTGGCTATAATTCTGTGCGATTTGTAAGTACAACATATCGCTAAAATCTTTCACCGTTGCAAATTGATCATGATAGACCTCATCGTATAAGCGCGCGATTAAGGCTGGGGCCAGGCTAAAATTAAAGTGAACGCCAGAAATCATCTGTAGCCGACGACCATACCGCTTGGCTAAGTAATCACGGTAAGCACGCGCATCTGGTGCGACGTCTGCAATTGGAATCGTCGTTTCATCGCTTGGTAATACAGGTGGCATACTGAGGGGCCAAATCAATTCATCGTCGGCTAGATTCATCTCAAGTACTTCTGATAAGGCACCTAGCTGTTGCATGATTTCGTCGGTATTATCGAAGGTATCGCTAACCAATTCCGTCTGCATTTCGGCAAAATCAGTTTTAATGTACGGATGAAAATCACGAGAACCCAAACTCGCTGGATGACTTAGCGGACTTAATTGTCCAACGGCTGTCACCCGGTGCCCTTCTTTTTCAATCCCGAAGGCCCCCCAATTTAAAAGTGGGGCTAAATGTAATTGTTGAATTTGTTCAAATAGTTGATTGGACATATCGAGGCCTCTTTTATTCAAAGTTGTATCCCCATTATACACATCCCCACCGTTTTTTAAAACGCTTGTTCGTCGTTAAATTTTTGACACGTGTTATACTAATGGTAAACATTATTTTAAAGGATGACAGCTATGCAACAACCACTCGCATATCGTATGCGCCCCACAAATATCGATGAAATTGTGGGTCAAACACACTTAGTGGGTCCGCAAAAAATCATTCGACGAATGGTTGATGCCAAATTACTCTCGTCAATGATTCTTTATGGCCCACCTGGCACCGGAAAAACCAGTATTGCCAGCGCCATTGCTGGTAGTACGCAATACGCCTTTCGGATGCTGAATGCCGCAACAGATAGTAAAAAGGATCTTCAAATCGTCGCTGAAGAAGCTAAAATGAGCGGTACTGTTATTTTATTACTCGATGAAATTCATCGGCTCGATAAAACAAAACAGGATTTCTTACTGCCCCATCTCGAAAGCGGTCGGATTGTTCTAATTGGTGCTACCACCGAAAATCCCTACATCACGATTAACCCCGCTATTCGGAGTCGGACCCAGATATTTGAAGTTCACCCACTTAATGAAGCCGATATTCACGTCGCCATCCAGCGGGCCCTAACCGACCCTCAAAAAGGCTTGGGTGATGAACCCGTTAACCTCGATGAAACGGCTGAAAAATACCTCGCACAAGTCACCAATGGTGATCTTCGAAGCGCCTTAAACGCGCTAGAATTAGCCGTCCGCTCGACACCTAAAAACCCAGAAACTGGTTTAATCGACATTGATATTGCTGTCATTGAGGAATGCGTTCAAAGAAAGGCCATTACCCATGATAAAGATGGCGATGCGCACTATGACGTCATCTCGGCTTTTCAAAAATCTGTTCGCGGTAGCGACGTTGACGCCGCTTTACATTATATGGGCCGCTTAATTGAAGCCGGTGATCTGCCTTCCATTAGTCGCCGTTTGATGACGATGGCTTATGAAGACGTTGGTTTAGCTAATCCGCAAGCCTGCGCTCGAACCGTTGAAGCAGTAACAGCCGCTAAGCAATTAGGTTTCCCCGAAGCACGGATTCCATTGGCAGTTGCCGTGATTGATCTCTGTCTCTCACCAAAATCAAACTCCGCTATCACAGCAATCGATAATGCGTTAGGCGACATTCGCGCCGGTAAGGCCGGTGAAGTGCCCGCGCATTTAAAAGACGCCCATTACGCCGGTGCTGCTAAGCTTGGTCATGGTGTAGACTACAAGTATCCACACAACTATCCCAATGATTGGGTCGCACAAGATTACCTCCCGACAAAACTTTTAGGGAGTCATTACTACGAAGCCAAAGCAACTGGTAAATACGAGCAAGTTTTGAAACAACAACTTGAACGGCTGAGACAAGCAAGCCGCCACAAGTGAACGGTTACAAAAAAGTTGCACCAATCCCATAAGCGTGCTACTATAATAGTAGGATTTCTAAGGTATGCGCGTCTTCCCACCTTATGTTGACCGATCAAGTAATTCGTTAATGGGATGGACGAGTTGTTAGCAAGTGTATACTTTTTCATGAAGGAACCAAGTCTAACAATAGTCTGACCCACCTGCATATTAAAGCGGGCTCAACTATCGGGAAGCTTCTACGGTACCACTAGATTTCCCAAAGTCCAATGACTTTGACAGGGCTAACATTTGCGTTGGCCCTTTTTTGTTGACAATTTTTAGGAGGTTTTCTTTTGATTTCTTTTGTCCTTATTTTATTTTTGGTAGTCATCGCCCTATTAGGCGGTGTACTTTGTTACTACCAAAATAAATCATTTTTACTTTTCAACCTCGCTGAGAATCGTCGCTTAGGTCGTCGCGTGCTAGTTGCCGGTTGGTTACTCTTATTAATTGCTGTGTTGGGCCTCGTTATTTTTATAACACTGCCCCTCACATGGAATCTAATCACCGTAATTGCCGCTAGTTTAGTCACTGGATTTGTTGCATTATCTTTTGCTGGTAGTCTTTAAGTTTTACTTTTGTTCTTGAATTAGCGTACAATAAGCTTGTAAATCTAAATGAGGTGATGACTATGTTACAACAATATAAACATATTTTGGTCGCAATTGATGGTTCTTATGAAGCTGAACTTGCTTTTAGAAAAGCAGTTGAAGTAGCCCTTAGAAACAACGGTCAATTACATTTGATTCACGTTATCGATACACGCGCTTTCCAAAACATTTCAAGTTTCGATTCAGCAATGGTCGAACAAGTAACTGAAACAGCTAAGAAAACAATGGACGAATATATCGTTACTGCCAATGATCTCGGCTTAACCGACGTCGATTATAGTATCGAATACGGGGCACCTAAGAGCCTTATCGCTCGCGAAGTCCCTGAGAAAAAAGACATCGATCTCATCATGATTGGTGCGACAGGTCTAAATGCGGTTGAACGATTATTAATCGGTTCAGTAACGGAATACGTTACTCGGACAGCTGTTTGCGACGTTTTAGTGGTTAGAACAGATCTCGACAATAAACATGCACTCAATAAGAAGAAAAGTAGTATTGGCCAAGATATTTAATGGCACTAAAAAAGCTGAGGATTTAAATCCTCAGCTTTTTTTATGCTAATTTTTGAATTTGTGCGTTGGCTTGCGTCAAAATTAAAGGATGCTTTCTAATTTGCGCAAGTGTTTGGGCAACGTGAAAATGTTGCAATGCTTTTTGGTCGTTTTCGCGTTGAACTTCAATTTGGCCTAAAACGAAGTAGAGATAATCCAATAGATACAAACTATGTTTATCGAGTGCATCTTGGATTGCTTCTTTCACATAACGTCGTGCTGTCGGATAAGCGCCTAATGCACAGAAAATTTCAGCAATGGTGCCGTAAATGCGCAAATGATTCGGAAAATCAATCATCATTAAGCCCGGTTCACTATCCATAATCCGGATTGCTTTATCGACTTGCTTTTGCGCGCGGTCTAATTGACCCTTCTTCACATTGGCCAAACTCATACCAATAATACATAAAACACCATACGTATCCGTTCGTGACGTCACATATTGTTCATAAGCCCGGTGGAAGAAAAAGAGTGCATCATCCGGACTATCTTGTAATAATAAGCTAATCTGCCCCTGATAATAGTAGTAACGTTTAAAATCTTCAGGTTCGGCTAACTCATTACTATGAATCTGTTGAATAATGTGATGCGCCTGTTCAAACTCATCATCATTCGCTAAATCTTGTAGTTTACGCATTAAAACGTGTAATTGATCTTCTTCTTGGACGATAATTTTATCGACCGAGACTTCCAAGCGTTGACAAAGCTGCATTAAGATTTTCGTACTCGGCACCTGATTACGACGTTCGACGAGACTAACCGTCGCTTGCGTACAAATACCATGCGCTAAATCAGCTTGCGTGAATCCTTTTGACTTACGGATTCGTTTAAAGTTTTCCCCTAATATCTTCATCATCTTCAAATTCCCAGTGACATTCTTATTTAACCCCGTTGACACTTAATACCTGCCTACCATTATATACGATAAACAGGTATTAATATACGTTATTTAGCCAATTAACTAAAAAATAATCTCAGGTTCAAGATTATACTTTTATGATAATTGTGCCAGAATAGCCGGTACCTCGGTTAAAGATTCAACACGGTAGTCAGCCTCTTCTTGGTTAATTTTAAATTGACTGTCAAGCGGTTTTAAAGCAATGACGGTTAATCCCGCCGCCTTACCAGCCTTAATGCCAAACTCAGAATCTTCGATGGCCACTGCTTCATCACTTTTTAACCCCAATTGTGCAATTGCAGTTGTATAAACATCCGGTGCCGGTTTATTGTGAGCCGTCTCCGCACCACTGACAATTGTTTCAAAATAAGGCGTTAGTTTAGTTTCAGCAAGCATTTGATTAATAATTTGACGTTCACCAGCTGAGGCCAACCCGATTTGATATTTCGGTGCAATCTCGGCTAACAGCGTCTGCGCATCCTGATTTAAAATTTTATCAAAGCGAATCGGATGTTTACGCTTATAAGAGCGATAGCCCTCTTTAATCATCGCATAGTCATTCATAGTTCTACCCGGATAAACCTGTTTTAAAACGGCATTCATGTTAGAGCCAATTTGGCGTCGACTTTCTTCAACGGTTAACTTTGCCCCAATTGCATTTAAAAATGTTAAGCGTTGTTCAAAATAATATGGTTCACTGTTGACTAAAATCCCATCAACATCAAAAATTACACCTTTTACTGTCATCCTTGTTTCAATCCTCACTAATAGTCTTAAAATAAATCAGAAATTTTACGTAAATAATCCGCAATTTTTTCTGGTAATTCTGGCTGTACCAGCAATGATTGTAAAAATCGATTCCGGTTATACCAACGATTCCAAAACGCCACGTTTTCTTCCGGTGCAATGGTTAACATCGCTTGTTGCCATTCTTGCAGCACGATTAAAAAGTAATCGATGTATAACCGATTCTTCTTCATTAAATTGATAATCACGTTGGTTAAATGACTGTCTTCACCATACGCTAATGCATTATCAGAGAAGCGATAAGCTTGCATCACAACCACTAGCATTAATAATTTATCCGCCCGTTGTAATTCGGTCGTTTCGTTTAGTTCAGACCAGACGTTAATAATATGCGTCATTGCGTGCGCCCAGCCTTTATTTTCAACATACCCTCTTGAATCCAATTCAATGACCGTATAGGCCATAACGCGCATTTCAATCGCCACTAACTCAGCCTCTGTTAAAACGTGATAGAACGTCCGATTGGCGTATAAAACACCGGCCAAAAACATCGCGCTAAATGAGCGCAAGAAAACACCATCGTTTTCAGGTTCAAAAATATGGGCGAATAAATAGTCATCGCTTAACAAACGATCTTTAACCCATAATAATTGTTCTTTCGTTAAAACGGTTTGGCGTAATAACCGATTAAAGAGATAAAAGACACCCTTATCTCTCACACGTGCATCTGGACTAGCCATATGCCGTAATAAATCATCCAACGCTTCATCCGATATCTGCGCTGCTTTACCATCGGTTTTGATTTGTTGGTCAATTACGGCAATTCGTGCCAAAGCGGCATCCGCATCATCCGGAATTGCAATGTGCGTGCGCCGTGTTTTGTATTGAACACCGTCCATGACGGCTAATACTTTTTCTGGTACAGATTGATAAATTTCACCATTCATTAGTGCTGTTCTAATTTCTGTAAGTTGCTGAATAACATTTTGAACTTGTTTCAATTAATCGTCACCCTACTTTCTACAGACAACTGCTCATAGCTCCTTATTATAGAGTATTCTAACCCAGACATAAACCGTTAAGATTAATAAAACGCTTTCTGAAACTAATAATCCTAATCGCCAAAAAAATATTACTAAATTAAATATTAATCCCAACATTTAGATATGCTATAAATAGCGTCATAACGGCTTTTAGCAATTAAATTGTCAACAATCTATAAATTAATTAACAAAAAAAGGCTTACAAAACACTTTACTTATCTTTTGTAAGTGTAATATAGTAATACCTGTTATCAATAAACTAACTTCTAAAGGGGCATTTTAAATATGACAAACTTATTCGATTTACAACAACAACGCCGTTCAATCTACGCTTTAGGTCAAAACATCGACTTAACTGAAGCTGAAGTTTCAGAATTAATCTTCAAGACAATCAAAGAAACACCAAGTGCTTTCAACGGCCAAGGTTCACGTGCAGTTATTTTATTCGGTGAAGCCAACAATACTTTGTGGAATGATATTACAGCAAGTGCCTTAAAACCATTAACACCCGCTGAATACTTCCCTAATACACAAGCTAAACTAGCATCATTTGCTGGTGGTGTCGGCACAATTCTGTTCTTCGAAGATCAAGATATTATCAAAGGCTTCCAAGAAAACGTGCCATTATATGCTGAAAACTTCCCAGTTTGGGCAGAACAATCAAATGGTATGGCACAATACGCAACATGGATGGCACTCGCTGAACAAAATATCGGTGCTAACTTGCAACATTACAATCCAGTCATTGATGAAGCAGTTGCTGCTAAATGGAATATCCCATCAAACTGGAAACTACGCGCTCAAATGCCATTTGGCTCAATCGAAAATCCAGCAGATGCTAAGGAATACGCAACTGTTGAAGACCGTTTCACAACATACAATAAATAAGCGCTTTTAATTAAGGCATTTCAAAAAATAACCAGTCATTGATTTTTCAATCGTCTGGTTATTTTTTTGCGCAATCAAAACAAAAAACACCTCATCGATTATCCGATGAGGTGTTTATCTGTTATTTATTAAGGAGAATGAGAGATTCGAACTCTCGCGTGGGCAGAACCCACCTGACGGTTTTCAAGACCGTTCCCTTCAGCCAGACTTGGGTAATTCTCCATATCAATATCTTACAACGTTTATTATAATACCAAGTCTGACAATTAATGTCAACTCAAATTTACTAAGTTATTTAATTTTTTTCAATCCGGCTTAAATCCCCCTATTTACAGGAGGCTATCAACACGTTATTATGAAATGGTGCATTTGAAATCAAGCGCCTAAGCCCCGCTTGGACTGGTTCGGAAACTTCCCAGAATAAAAAACTAAGGATCTCAAGGAGGTTAGAAATAAATGCAAACTCGCAAAATTATTATTGATTGCGATCCAGGCATCGATGACACTCTCGCGTTGAATTTGGCCATTCAATCGCCTGAAGTAGAAGTCGTTGCTTTAACGATTGTTTGCGGCAACGTCCCCGTCGAAATTGGCGTCGACAATGCCTTTAAATGTCTAGAACGACTCGGTCGACTAGATATCCCGGTCTACGCTGGTGCGGCCCAGCCGCTCAAGAAGACCTTTGTTAGTGCTCAAGATACACATGGTATGGATGGTTTGGGCGATAGTCATATTCCCCGCCAAACGACTACCAAGGCCGCTGAGCAATCGGCAGCCGATTTTTTAGCGACGACTTTTAAGGCACCTTGTGATATTAGTATTATCGCACTCGGGCCACTGACCAACATTGCGACCGCGCTAACATTAAATCCCCAATTGGGGGCCAATTGTGCGCGGTTCGTTTCGATGGGTGGCACCTATAAAAGTCATGGTAATTGCTCCCCAGTGGCGGAATTTAATTATTGGAGTGATCCGGAGGCTGCTTTGGCGGTCTATGAACACCTCAATCAGAAAATCGAAATGATTGGCTTAGATATCACTCGTGAGATTGTCTTCACGCCCACTTTGTTAGCTTATTGTCAGCGGATCAATCCTGAAGTTGGTGACTATTTAGCCGCTATTACGCAGTTTTATTTTGATTTCCACTGGCAATATGAACATATCATCGGCTGTGTCATTAATGATCCGCTCGCAGTCGCCTATTTCATCGACCCGACACTTTGTCAGGGTTTTGAAAGCTACACCACTGTCGAAACAACCGGCATCAGTATTGGCCAAACACTGGTGGACCGCTTCGACTTTTGGCACCGTCCTATTAATAGCCTCATTTTAACTGAGGTAGATACAAATCGTTTCTTTGAACAGTTTTTGACCGTCGTTTTAAATGCACAGGCTTCAATCATTAAAACGGACTTAAAAAAACTCAGATAGGAACAACCTTTAATGAAAAAATTTAAAACGCGCCATCTAACAATTATCGCCTTGGCAATCGCCTTAAATTACGTTGGCAGTAACATTGCGCTCGTCTTACGGTTACCAATTTACCTCGACAGTATTGGGACAATCCTTGCCGGTGCCTTACTAGGGCCCTTAGCTGGCGCATTAACGGCGACTGCCAGTAGCGTTCTTAGTGGTATTACGACTGACTTATTCGCGCTATACTATTTACCAGATGGCCTTTTAACCGGCTTACTAGCAGGTTGGTTTTTATACCAACATCAACGTAGTAAACGCGAAATTCCGTTAGTTGCCATTGGCGTTGCTTTGCCGGGCACTGTCGTTAGTTCACTGATTACTTATTTCCTATTCCACGGTATTACGTCTTCAGGTTCCAGCATGATTGTTCAACTACTCAGTGGCCTCGGCCTCAATCAATTCGCGAGCATCACGCTTGTCCAAGCCGGAACTGATTACTTGGACCGTTTGTTGGCAATTGTGATTGTGACCCAAGTTTGTTACCACCTCAAAAAGCAAATTGCAACACTCTAGAAACTAAAAACAAGGCCCCTAAAAGGGACCTTGTTTTTTTATGCTTGCATTAATAACTTCACGTAACGTTCTAAGTATTCTTGATCAACTGCATCATAAGCGCCGACTTCGCGGCTATCGAGATCTAAAACGCCGATCAATTGCGCGTCTTTCATCATTGGTACGACGATTTCAGAGCGAGCTGTTGAGTCGCAGGCGATGTAATTTTGATGTTTCGTCACATCCGTTACAATCACAGTCGCTTGTTCAGCAGCAGCTTCACCGCAGACGCCCTTGCCCATTGTAATATGCATACATGAGACATTGCCTTGAAAAGGCCCTAAAACTAACTCATTATCTTGATACAAATAATAACCGGCAAAAACTGTTTCTGGTAACGTTTGGTTCAACAAGGCCGAAGAATTAGCCAAATTAGCAATTAAATTTGTCTCGCCTTCTAATAATGCTGCTTGTTGCTTGAGTAGCATTTCGTAAGCGCCACGCTTAGCTTCAGTTGATTTAAATAACATCTCATAACCTTCTTTTTAGGCTATTATAATCAAAATTGCGTATAAGCGCAATTTTTTAACATTTTATCTATTATGTTCATCTGCAAATTTAGTATCTTTCATTGCTAATGCCGCTTCTTCGGTTGGATAATAGTGTCCATACGAGCTTCGACTAGCGGTTTCAAGTATTGATAACACTGGCATACTCTTGCCATTAATATCCCTATCCTTAACACCGTAGAGCAGTCCTGCACCATTAGTTTGATACCATCCGTGAACGGTTAACCATTCCCGACCATCAAAATTAATCGGATCAACTCGTCCCCAATTCATTTTAGCGGAATTGGGTGTGGTCTGATTAATTCCAATAGTCCCGTTTACTAACCCACGTTCTTCAGTATTCATTTCCGAACTACTGTGTAACTCCGTTGTATGATCAGGATCAATCATCTTATTGCCAGCTATTTGTAATTTAGTAATTTCACCAGTCGCATCACTACTATACCAAGTTCCCTCGAACGTAGCTGGAACTTGATAACCCGCTTGCTTCGTATTTTCTTTTACATCACTCGCTGCTTTGGTACTTTCTGAAGTTGAAGTTGCCGAGCCACCACCGACAATTTGCGCAAAGTTTTGTTTTAAGTCAGTATTGGCTGTTTCTTTGAAATGCACAAGACCATCTGGCATGCCTTGATTTTGTTCTGTAATCAAGACCACCGGTTGGCCGTCATGAATCGTAAATAGATATAGATGAGCCGACATATCGTGCGCAGCCGCACTGTCTGAATAAATCCCCACGACATTGTAATCGTTGCTGCCAGTCCCGTCTGCTGACCAATCAGCTGTCACGTGTTGATCATCAACAGCTAGTTTGTCTTCTTTAAAGTAACTTGGATAATTAAGCCCAAAGAAATGGGTTTCATTACCCGGTTGATAATCCGCATATTGTTGATTCATCGCTTGACTAAAACTGGCCATATAGGTCTTCAACGCTTGTGACTTGGCTGATGACCAGACTGCCTTATCTGAAGACGATGTTTGTGTTACTTGTTTACGACTCACTTTTTTAGCCGAGCTAGTCGTTGTTTTCTTCGCCTTTTTTGATGTTTTAACTTGTTGACTCGTACTGCTGCTTTTGGCTGTTGACTTAGGTCCTTCAACCTTTTGACTGCACCCTGCTAATAATAAGAGCGCCGCTGCACCAAATAATACCCCTTGCTTTTTCATATAAACTCCCCCATTGTACTTGAATATGATAACGGTTTTATTATAGCATATTATGCAAATCTTGCTTTTTTTGACCACAAAAAAAGCCGCCTTCTTCGGCGACTTTCTTCATGATTAACGGAACTGCTGAATGCGTTGTGGCAATCGTGCAATCACTGCCACAATCAGCCCACTTTTTAATATTTCAATTGGGACATAGGGCGCAAAACCAGTTAAGAAACTAGCTTGCCAGCCTAAATGAAGTGCTATTCTCAACCACAACGTGCCAATTAATAACTGACAGAGGCTAGCGAGTAAATTAACACTAAACATCACGCGCCGTGAACGGCCAAAATAATGCAAACCATAATGCACGATGCCAATATAGATGATAAAGCCAAATAAATAACCACCTGTCGGCCCGACGATAACACTCGCCCCACCGGCAAAATTAGCAAAGACTGGTAATCCAACTAATCCTAGTAATAGATAAGCCGCAATGACCGCACTACTCAACTGTAATGGTAAGACGGTTGCAATCAGTCCAACAGCTAGTGTTTGAAGTGTAATCGGAACAATCCAAATCGGAATACTAATCTGGGCACAAACAATTAATAAGGCTAGACATACGCCGATATAGCTTAACCGGCGCGCAACTGATACTGACATCGCAATTCCTCCTGCTCATTAATCTGCAAACCGGACTCGTTGTCCAATTCGCACGATTTGTTGATTACTTAAAATTAATGTACCATCTGGTTTGAGTGCACTAACACTTATATCTTGAACTGGTTGTCCGGCAATCGTTTGAAGCTTACGACCAACCAAAGGCGTCCAGCGCTGATAACGTCGTGTTAGTTCAAGGGCTGGTAATTGTAAGAGTGTATACAATCGATTGAGATACTGGGCACTAAATTGGTTAATCGTGACTTGCTGTGCCACTACTAGCGCCCGCAAGTTACCAATGTGTTCAGTTTCAATCGTTGAGGCAAAATTAAGCCCGACCCCCACCACAACACCACTTAAGCGGCCGGTGACATCCAGGTAGCCCTCTGTTAAAATACCCGCCAGTTTTTGCTGCTGATCATAGACATCATTGACCCATTTAAGCTGAACTTCATAATGTAATAAGGCTTGAATTGTCTCAGCAAGTGCAACACCAGCTGCAGCCGTCTGTTGAAAGGTATTAAACTGCGCGGAATCTCTAACTGGCATCAAAAGACTTAAATAAAGACCACCAATCGGTGATGCAAATTGGTGGTCTCTTTGCCCGCGGCCCTGTGTTTGTTGTTGTGCTATCACGACTGACCATTGCTGATCACGCATTGGCTGTTGCAACAAATAAGCGTTGGTTGATGGTAGGACTTGCTGAACTGAGAGGGTGAGCAAATCGCGTAGTTCCGGGGAAAGTACCCGCTGTATCTGCGCCGCCTCGATTGTCATTAAGTCTATTGTAAATGAACGCCTTTGTCAACGTAGATAATGTCACCAGTCACACCGGTTGCCATATCACTGAGTAAGAACCCAGCGACATTCCCAACTTCTTCAATCGTGACTGATTGACCATCAACAGTTCGTTTTTCTGATTCTTCTAATAATGAACGGAAATCTTTAACCCCGGTCACTGCGAGTGTCTTGATGGCCCCTGCAGAAATGGCATTAACGCGAATTTGATCAGCGCCTAAATCTCGTGCTAAATAGCGAACACTAGCTTCTAATGATGCTTTGGCGATACCCATCACGTTGTAGTTAGGAACAGCGCGTTCTGAACCAAAGTAAGTCATTGTCACAATGCTACCATTTGGTTTTAAGAGGTCACGACCATATTTAGCGACGGCGATTAATGAATACGCACTGATTTCTTGGGCTAATAAGTAACCTGAACGAGATGTTTCATAAACCTTACCCTCTAACTCTTCACGGTTGGCATAGGCGATCGCATGAACAATCCCATCAATTTGACCCACTTTAGCTTTAATTTCAGCAAAAGTTTGTTCAATTGCGGCATCATCGCTGACATCACATTCAACCAATAAGCTTGTTTCGGGGACAAATTTTGACAAACTATGTTTAATTCGGTCGTTTTGGTAGGTATAAATAACCTCCCCACCAGCTTGTGTAATTGCTTGTGCACATCCCCACGCGATACTTCTTTGATTAGCAACGCCCATCACTAGGATTTTCTTTCCATTTAACACGTTTCTGACACTCCTTTTTTTCGTTAAAATTGCCTAAATCTGGCTTGTCGATTGGCCAATAAAGTCTCGACAGGTAATTGTTGTAATTGATTTAATTGTTCGGTTAAGACGGTGGTTATATTTTGACAGAAAAGGTGTTCATCTGGTTCTTCTTGAATAATCCCTTCAATCACACCGGCATCTTGTAAAGATTGGGGTGTTAATTGCATGATTGCCGCCGCTTCATCAGCGCGCTGGCTATCTTTCCATAAAATTGAAGCAAACCCTTCTGGCGATAAAATGGAATACATACTCTCAGTGGTCATCCAAACTTGATCGCCACAGGCAAGTGCCAAGGCACCACCTGAGCCCCCTTCACCGAAGATTACGCTAATCATCGGTGTTTTCAGAGTACTGATTTCATATAAATTATTGGCAATCGCCATTCCCTGACCAGTCGCTTCAGCGTGCGCCCCGGGATAAGCTCCCGCGGTATTCACCAAAGTGATAATCGGACGTTTGAATTTTTCTGCTTCCTTCATTAACCGTAGTGCTTTGCGATAACCGGCGGGTTCAGGACAACCAAAGTGACACGCCATACGTTCTTCAAGTGTTGTCCCTTTATTAGTTGCAATCACCGTCACCGGTTGATTATTAAATAACGCGATACCACCAATAATGGCTGGATCTTCGCCGCCGACTCGGTCGCCTTTGAGAATCATTAAATCATCAAAAAGGTTGGCCAATAATGCCGGTGTCGTTATTTTTTGACTACTACGGGCGCCGGCGACAATCTTAGCGGCTGTCTTTTTTTGACGATTAATAATGAGCCCCTCTTTCATGTAACTTCAACAATTGATGAAGTACCTTTTTTTGATCCTGACGTGCTACGATTTGATCAATAAACCCATTTTTTAAGACGGTTTCAGCATCTTGTAAATCCGGTGCGATCTGTTCGTGCATCGTCTGTTCAATCACGCGCCGGCCCGCAAAGCCAATCACCGCTTTGGGTTCGGCTAAAATAATATCGGCTTCCGTTGCAAAACTAGCTGTTACCCCACCGGTTGTCGGATCGGTTAATAAGCTAATATACAACAGTCCTTGTTCGGCATGCTGTTTAACAGCCGCTGAGGTTTTAGCCATCTGCATCAAAGAAAAAATCCCTTCTTGCATCCGAGCACCACCAGAAGCCGCAATTAAAATCACGGGTAAGCCTTTTTCAGTTGCTAGCTCAAAAAGCCGTGTAATTTTTTCACCAGTCGCACTACCCATGCTTCCCATAATAAAATAAGGGTCCATGATACCTAATGCGAATTTTTGTTGTTTAATAGTCGCAACACCGGTCAGAATACTATCTTCTAGTCCAGTGATTTGCTGTGCTTTTCGCAATTTCTGCGGATATTTGGGAAAATGGAGCGGATTAGGCGTTTGCGCTAGATCGCCGGCTGGTTCAAAACTATCCACCAACCAATCTAGGCGAACCTTAGCCCGCGTCCGAAATCCATATTGACAGACCGGACAAGTCCGGTAATAACCAAGGTCCTTATGATAAATCGATTGCTGACACTTAGGACAGGCAACCCATAAACCGTCTGGCACCTTTTGTCGTGCTTCTTGATTATATTTAAGATGGGCTTTACCGATATTACGAACGGCATTGAATAATTGCATGGTGCCCCTCCTTTTAATCTGTTGCTAATGACGTTAAATAATCCGTCGTCGCTTGGCTACTTAAAAAGACCGGATCTTCTAATAACGTTTGTTGGAACTGTGCATTCGTTTTAATCCCTGAGACAATCAACTCGTTGAGCACCCGATGCATTTTAGCAATCGCAATTTCTCGCGTTGCGCCCCAAGTAATTAACTTGCCAATCATCGCATCGTAAAACGGTGAAATTGCATAACCACTGAATAAATGCGTATCGATGCGCACACCTAAGTTACCAGTTGGTAAGTATAAATAGTTCACCGTACCAGCCGATGGGGCAAAGTTATTGTCCGGATCTTCAGCATTTAAACGACATTCAAGCGCAAAGCCACGCGTTTCAACGGCAGCTTGATCAAATGATAATGGTGCCCCCGCGGCCACCAAAATTTGTTCCCGGACAAGATCGACACCCGTCACCATTTCGGTTACCGGATGTTCAACTTGAATTCGGGTGTTCATTTCTAGGAAATAGAACTGATGATCTTGGTCCATTAAAAATTCAACGGTTCCCGTATTTTCATAATTAATTTGTTCAGCCGCTTTGAGTGCAATTGCGCCCAATTCAGCCCGTTCATCCGGGGTTAATAAAGCCGACGGCGTTTCTTCAATCACCTTTTGTTTAAAGCGTTGCATTGAACAATCCCGTTCTGGGAAGTAGACAGCATTGCCAAAGTGATCTCTAAAAATTTGGACTTCGATATGTTTAACGTCCAGCATGATTTTTTCTAGGTACAATTGATCATTGCCAAAAGCACCAGCCGCTTCTAATTGTGCTTGCGCATAACTGTCAGCGAGTTGGCTTTCATCATCAACAAAGCGAATGCCTTTGCCACCGCCACCAGCGACGGCTTTAATCATTACGGGATAACCAACTTTAGCGGCGACGATTTTAGCGTCTGCAAGACTTTTTAATGGGCCATCACTCCCAGGAATCAACGGCACGGCGGCCGCCTTCATACTGGTTTTGGCCTGACTTTTATCCCCCATCTGCGCAATCACTTGGCTAGAAGGGCCGATAAACGTCACGCCACAGGCTTCACACATTTCAGCAAATTGACTGTTTTCAGATAGAAAACCGTAACCTGGATGAATCGCGTCGCAACCAGTCCCAATCGCTGCGGATAAAACGTTTTGCATATTTAAATAGGATTCTTGTGGTCGATTACCGCCGATGCAGACCGCTTCGTCCGCTAATTGAACGTGCAAACTACTTTTATCGGCTTTAGAATAAACCGATACAGAGGGAATGCCCATTTCTTTTAACGTCCGAATGATGTGCAACGCGATTTCGCCCCGATTAGCGACTAATACTTTCTTAAACATCGCGTGGTGCCTCCTATTCGATAATAAATGTTAATTCTGCGGTACAGGCTTTTTCACCATCAACCGTTGCGATCGCTTTACCGACCCCAATCCGATCTTTTAATTTTTCAAGTGTGACTTTAATTTCAAGTGTGTCGCCAGGGCGAACCACCCGTCTGAATTTAGCCGACTTAACGCCACCAAAAAAGGCTGTCCGCCCTTTAAATTGGTCAAGCGTTAATAAAGCGACTGCCCCCGTTTGGGCCATTGCTTCTAAAATGAAAACACCTGGCAATACTGGATTACCTGGAAAATGGCCTTGGAAAACAGCTTCGTTGATTGACACGTTTTTCCGTGCAATCGCGAATTCACCTGGTTCGAAACTCAATACGCGATCGATTAATAACATCGGATAACGATGGGGTAGAATCGCTTGGATTTCTTGACTATCTAACATGGTTTAGCCTTCTTTCACTTTAAATAGTGGTTGTTGGTATTCAACTAATTCTTCGTTTTGAACGAGGATTTCAGTAATTGTCCCAGCCACCGTACTTTTGACTTCCGTCATCATCTTCATGGCTTCAATCACACAAACGACATCGCCAACCGCTACAGTTTGACCAACCTTCACGAAAGCTGGATCAGCAGGTGCTGGTTGTAAATAAATACTCCCAACCAGCGGTGCTTCAATCGCAATTGTGTCATCAGCAACAACCATTGGTGCTTCAGTGCTCTCAGTTGGCATACTTGTCATTGACGTTGTGGGTGGCACTGACGGCGCTACAGGTGCGTGTTGCACATCTTGAACGCCTCGTTTATTTAAATAAAGTTTGATATCACTTGTTTCAAGTTGCATTTCTTGGTTGCCCGATTGATTAAACAAGGCCACCATTTCTTTGACTTCATCGTAGTTCATTTAACTAATCGCTCCATTTCTTCAACAACAACACAGCGTTATGGCCACCAAAGCCAAATGAGTTACTCATACCATATTGTGCGTCTGGGGCAGCTAATGGTGTCTTAATTAAGTTCACGTGACAATCCGGATCAGTATTTTGTAACCCAACGTTCGGTGGCAAAGTACCGGCTTGTAAAGCACCAATTGTAACGATTGCTTCAAGCGCACCGGCTGCCCCTAATAAATGACCTGTCATACTCTTTGTACTGCTGACAGGAACTGTTCCTTCATCACCAAAAACACGTGCCAAAGCAGCAGATTCTGCTAACTCATTGGCAACCGTTCCAGTGCCGTGTGCATTAACGTAATCAACATCGGCCGCTGTAATCCCAGCTTCATCAATTGCCATTTGCATTGCACGAGCAGCAACTTCACCATTTGGATTAGGCGATGTCATATGGTAGGCATCACAATTGGTCCCGTATCCTGTGACTTCACCTAAAATGGTCGCATGGCGTGCTTGTGCGTGTTCAAGACTTTCTAAAATTAAAGTGGCGCCACCTTCACCCATCACAAACCCTTTACGGTCTGCGTCAAAAGGCAATGAAGCCCGCGTTGGATCTGTCGCGGTTGATAACGTTGATAACGCCGCGAAGCCACCAATCCCAATTTCATTGATTGAGGCTTCAGAACCACCGGTCACCATCACAGTGGCCCGATTTTCTTTAATTTGGCGATAAGCTTCACCTATCGCATTAGCCCCACTTGAGCAAGCCGTTACGATTGTTGTACAAATATTTTGCGCACCGATTTCAATGGCGATGTTGGCCGCAGCCATATTTCCAATTGATTTAGGTACGAAGAGTGGTGAGATATGATCAGCACCCTTTTCAACCATACGCGTCACTTGTTCTTGAATCGTGGTTAAACCACCAATCCCAGAACCGTAAATGACGCCCATGTCGGCTGGTACGGTATTTTCGTCGTTAATACCGGCTTGTTCGAGTGCTGCTAGTGCACTATCAAGCGCGTATTGTGAAAATAAATCCATTCGCTTTGCTTTTTTCTTGCCGATTCGTAATGCCGGATCAAAATCAAGAACTTCGGCAGCTAATGACACACCCGTTGTGGTTGCATCAAACTTTGTAATGGGGCCAATGCCTAATTCGCCCGCTAGAATCCGGCGTGTAAATGTCTCAACGTCGTTTCCTAAAGGTGCCACAACGCCCATTCCTGTAATTACTACTCTCGTCATCTTAATCCCTCACTTATATTGTCATCCCGCCATCGACAGTCAAAACTTGCCCCGTCAAATAGTCATTTTCTGCTAAAAATAAAGCGGCCGATGCCACTTCTTCTGGTTGACCAAAACGCTGTAATGGAATCTGCGTCATAATCGCTTCTTTAACACTCGGTTTTAAGACCGCCGTCATTTCAGTTTCAATCATTCCTGGTGCAATCGCGTTACACCGGACGTTGCGCATAGCGCCTTCTTTGGCGACGGATTGGGTGAATCCAATCACGCCAGCTTTACTAGCGGCGTAATTGGCTTGGCCCATATTACCGTGTTGGCCAATCACGCTTGAAAGGTTGATAATACAACCACTGCGTTGACGTAACATTTTTTTGAAGGCCACTTGGGTCACTCTAAAAGTGCCGACCAAGTTGACATCAACGACCGCTTGGAAATCTTCAACGGACATCGCCATCACGAGTTTATCGCGCGTAATACCGGCATTATTCACCAAAACGTCCAATCGACCATAGCGTTCAAAGGTTTCTTTCACCAAACGATCAGCGGTGTCTGCTGCGGTAATATCGCCTTGTACGAATAAATAGGTCACGCCTAAATCTTCGATTGCTTGGACGAGTTCAGCATCCAATGCTGAACGCGCATTAAGCACGAGTTGATAACCTGCTGCTGCAAATTTGAGGGTAATTGCCCGACCAATACCGCGGCTACCACCAGTAATCACGGCTACTTTTTCATTTGAAGTCATTAATGTGCGCCTTCTTTCAAGGCAGCCACGACAGTTTCAAACTGTGCGCTACTGCTAATATTAAATCGGTCTAATTGAGGGACCGTTTGACGTGCAAACTTGCTAAGTGCGTTGCCCGGCCCCACTTCAATAACCGTTGTCACCTCTTGCTTAGCCAATTGTGTCAGGCCAGTCGCAAAATGAGTAGGTTGATACATCTGTGCGGTTAAGGTTGCTTGTAAGCTAGCGACTTCAAAAGGTTGTTCAGTTGTATTACTGATCACGGGATAAACGCCCTCTTTAAAAGTGACTTGCGCTAGTGCTTGTTCAAATTGGTGCGCCGTTTCTTCAAATAAAGCGGTGTGAAAGGCCCCTTTAACGGGTAACGGAATCACTTTAGGCGCTACTTCAAGCGTTTCAAATAACGTTGTTAATGCCTGAATCCCCTTTTGAGTCCCACCAACGACGATTTGTTTGGCCGAATTATAATTCGCAATCGCCACCGTTTCACCAGTCTTTTGAATCGTCTCGCAAGCTGCTTGAATTTGATTAATATCAGGTTTTAAGATCGCAATCATCGCGCCAGGATGTGCTTCAACAGTCGCTTGCATTAAAGCACCACGCTTGGCGACTAGCGGCAAACCGGTCGTCAAATCAAACATGCCACTGGCAATTAATGCTGAATATTCACCTAAGCTAAGCCCTAAGGCACCAGCTGTTGAAACCCCCGCGTCTGTTAACATGCGGCTAATCCCAACGCTCATGGCTACAATCGCCGGCTGTGCATAACGCGTTTGACCTAATAAATCAGCATCATTCATGATTTTTTGTAAATCAAGTTGTGTCAGCTGACTCGCTTGGTCAATCGTGTCGCGGTAAATGGGATAATCTTGATATAAATCATTCCCCATTCCAACGGCTTCGCTACCCTGACCGCTCATTAAAAGTCCAATTTTAACCATCATCTGTGCTCCTTTAGATTGCTAAATGTCCATTTTGAAACTGACTCTTGCGCTTAACGATATTTGTCAAATCAGCGATTCCATCGCCAATTCGCCAAATGCGGTTAATGCTCAGAGTCAAACCGTTTCAAACGCACTCTTTATTTGTTTATTGTTTTTTCGATGTAGTCAACAACGTTTTGAACCGTTACGATTGATTCGTCTGGATCTAATTTAAGTTCCATGTCATCTTCTAATTGGTTCATTACTTCAAAGATATCTAAGCTATCTGCATCTAAATCTTCACGGATGTTCGTTGTTGGTGTTACTTGGCTTTCTTCAACGTCTAATTGTTCTGCAATAACTGCTTGTACTTTTTTTAAGATGTCTGCTTGTGTCATGATTAAAACCCCTTATAATTAATTAATTTTTTTAGTTTATTTTTAATAACGAATAATTTGAATGCCGATGGTTAACCCACCGCCAAAACCACAGAGCACGCATAAATCACCGCGCTTAATTTGGTTTGTTTCGACTTGTTCCGCTAATAATAGTGGAATACTGGCAGCCGAAGTATTACCGTAGTGCTGTAAATTCATTGGAAACTTGGTTAGCGGTTGATCCAACATGCTAGCCATTTTTGTAATCAAGCGTGAATTCGCTTGGTGGACTAAGAAGTGATCGATTTGATCAAGTGTCAAACCGGCTTCTAGGACCGCCGCTTCGATCGCCTTAGGCACGCGCCGTGTTGAAAATTGGTAGATTGCTTTACCGGTCATTTTGAAAAAATCAATCCCGACTTGCGTTTGACCAACCTGCCCGAAATTAGGCCGTTTAACCGGTGCGTAACCTGAAACTAATTGGTCACTTTCCGTACCAATCGTGATCAGCTTTTCACTGACCCAACTCTCTTGGTCAGAGGTAGTGCCTTGTAACAAGACACCCGCAGCGCCATCACCGAATAAAACGGCAGTACTGCGGTCTGACCAATCGAGCATTTTGGAAATAACTTCGCCACCGATGACCAAAACGTAATCATCTGGTGTCTGCACGTATCCTCGCGCAGCAGATAATGCGTAAGTAAAGCCGGAACAAGCTGCGCTAATATCAAACGCAAATGCTTGGTCAGCCCCTAATCGCCCCTGCACAATAGCTGCTGTTGAAGGTGTGTAATAATCCGGCGTCATCGTCGCAACGATAATCGCCTTAATTTGTGAAACTGCGATACCGCTCTTGTCCAATAACGTTTGTGCTACGCGTAAGCATAAATCAGACGTATTTTCCGTTTCCGAAATCCGTCTTTCTAAAATACCTGTTCGACTTTCAATCCATTCATTAGAAGTTTCCATAATGGCCGTTAAATCGTCGTTAGTCACAATGTTGGCGGGTAAAGCACTTGCCGTTTCAATTATTTTAAAGGCCATTTGTTAACCTCTACTTTTTTCCGAGGAGATCATCACGCGGGGCCACAACAAAGGTTAGCTCCGCTTCACAAACCATTTGACCATTAACAGTCGCATTGGTTTGGACAACTCCCATATTTTCTTTTTTCTTAGTTAATTTAACCGTGAAGACGATTTGATCACCGGGCCGAACCGTTTGGTGGAACAAAACGTTTTTAGCAGCGCCTAGGTAAGCTGTCTTCCCAAAGAATTCTGGTGATTTTAGAATTAATATTGAAGCTGTCTGTGCCAAGGCTTCAATCATTAATGTATTTGGCATCTGTGGTGAATCGGGACGATAGCCACGCATGAACTGTTCATTAATCGTGACGTTCTTGATTGCCACCACTTCTTCACCAGGTACTAACGACTCAACAGTATCGATATAAATAATCGGGTACCGATTTGGAATTAGCGCCATAATCTCAGTTGTATTTAAGAGTGTCATAATGCCTCCCCATTGATTATTTAAAAATGTAATACGGCGCATCACATTTCCATTCATGAACAATACCATATGTTTTTTTTGAAGTCAATTCGACTTGGCAAATTCTATAATTAATCCGAACAGAAATTAAAAAGCCCAAAGCAATCACTTACAATGGTAGTAGCTAATTCCAACCAATATAGGGA
>NZ_JAMQEX010000007.1:0-92334 GCF_033176295.1 Latilactobacillus sp. | reverse complement strand
GCTTCCGCCGGTTAAGTTAAGTCCATAAAATATGAATATTAATGAAAATACTGATTTAATAGGATTTATCGTGTGGCTAATTTGTTCTTGCAATTTGGGGATTTATTTTAAGGCTTATAATCTCGTTTAAAAGGATAGTTGATGAAAAAATATTTAGGAATGCTGCTTTTGTATAACCTTGGGAAATGGTGGCAGCAACCCTTAATGGAGGCTGCGGCCGTCATTTGGTTAGGTTATGCACTATACCAATTTGTACGCCATCACAGTGGCCAGGATGAAGTGGATGATACTAGCCAGAACCAAGCACTTTTGGATAGCGCGCAAGTCAAGTATCGCTACATAACAGCAGCTCATTTTGAACAGACCATGAATCAATTAGATAAACCTGGTGTCCTTGGTGATGTATTGGTCGCTGAAATGCCACAAGGACGACCTATTGGGGCCATTGCGCTTCTGACGACCGGCATGTTAAGGGCTCGGCAAGCAATGGTTCAAACCGGTATCGTTAAGCGCAGTGATGAACAGCGTAAACGGGCTTACACGCCAGGTTATGATTTAGTGAGCCACGACTATGTAAAGGTAGCTGGACAAAAAATTAATTTGTATCATCGCACACATTTGTTGCCTTTTCGTTTTACGCTTTCAGAAGGCGATAATATTGATGGGTTATTATTTACTGGTACAGCACATTTGAATCATGGTGATCGCCCCCAAATGAATTACTTGATGATGAGTAATCAAGCACGGGTAAATCAATTGTATAGCATTTATCAAAATAACCATTATCGCTTGGTCCTAAATAATGTTCAAGTGCCAGGGGAACCAGTAGGGACGCATTATTCGTTAGACGATTTTGAACAATTAGCCACACGAATTATTTTGAGCAAAAAGCAAGCTGAAACCGAATTCAAATATGAAGCTAGCTGTCACTATGATACTGATGGCCTTATCCCCCAATCGATTACAGTTAATTTGTGGGATTTGACCCATCAGGTTCTTGCTTTTACTGTGACGCTTCCTAATGAAGTCTAGTTAGTTATTGATGGTTAAAATAAAAATATTAATATTATATTTAGTTGTTAGAAGATAACTAGTATGGTTTATTAACCCGCTATTGAACAAGGAACTGGCTTAAATCATATCAAATCAGATATGATTTTTTGACGCAATTATTAATAATTATAAAAATATTGATATTGTTGCTAAATATTAAAGTGGATAATGCTCAAAATAGTCAACGACACTAATCTTTTTATTAAGTTGAGGGAAATTGGTTGAAATATAGTTTTTAATACTATAAACTGTTTATAACGCTTTAAGTCATAGTGAGTTGAAGTTTAATTAAAGGAATGTTGCTTAATCAACTGAATTCATAGTATAAGATGAATAAATTATGTTTTGATTACTTTATTTTTATTTATTTAAAGTAAGTGAACAGATTGTGGTAAGTTGTCTTAGTTATGGATGAGTGGCGAGGCAGTGACATATAGGAGGAAAAACATGGATGCAACTAATAAGTCCGACCTAATCGGTGATTCATGGTCCGATTTTATGGAATTCGCAGGATTATATCGTTGGCTCATCAATAATTTGAGCGAATCGATGAACCGAGAAAGTCAAAAATATGGATTATCATTTGATCAATTCTTAGTGATGCACGAGATTAAGAATAACAATAACGAAACAACTAATAGTGCTTTAGCAGATAAGATGCAAGTTAGTCGTTCTGCGATTTCACGCCAATGTCGTTCATTACGAAAGATGGCTTTTATCGCTGAACAATCAGATGAAAAAGATCAACGGATTCGTCGGGTACATTTAACTGAAAAAGGATTACAAGTTTACAATCACTTGCTTTACTACTATTTAGATCTATACAACGATCTTAAAAACGAAGTGGGCAAGGATAAAGTGGATGCTACTATCGGTCAAAGTAAAGAAATCTTTGAACGAATGGTGTCAATGAACCTTAATCGGCCAGAAGCAAAATAAAGTAAAGGAATCTTGGTAACTTTTTTACCAGATTCCTTTTTTTGTACGGTCAAATCAGTATCCGCTCTTGCTTTTCTTTGTTAGAATAGAGGAAGCGACTTTACGAATTTAGGAGGAACACGATGGGTTCTCAAAAAAGTTTATTATTAATTGATGGTAATAGTGTGGCATTCCGGGCTTTTTACGCGATGCACCAAGTGTTAGATAGTTTTACCAATCAAGATGGGTTACATACCAACGCCATTTATGCGTTTAAAAATATGCTCGATATTATCTTGAAACGATTTGAACCAACACATGTTTTAGTGGCCTTTGATGCGGGCAAAACAACTTTTAGAACGGCACAATTTGCCGATTATAAGGGTGGGCGTTCTAAGACACCACCAGAATTGACGGAACAGTTTCCATATATCAAGGAACTATTGCACGCTTATGGCATTCAGACGGCTGAATTAGCGAACTATGAAGCTGATGATATTATCGGGACGTTAGCCTGCCAAGCAGAACAAGACGGCTTTGTCGTCAATATTGTAACAGGAGATCGCGATTTAACCCAGTTAACGACGGACAAAACGACTGTCAACATCACGGTCAAAGGTGTCAACGATACAGAAGCCTACACGCCAGCACACGTCAAAGAAAAATTAGGCTTAGCACCTAGTCAAATCGTAGACTTAAAAGGTTTGATGGGCGACACTTCTGATAATTATCCGGGTGTCACAAAGGTCGGCGAGAAGACAGCGCTGAAACTCTTAACGGAATTTGGGAGCATCGAAGGGGTCTACGAAAATGTCGATGCAATGAAAAAGAGTAAGATGAAGGAACATCTGATTGAAGATCGTGATCAAGCCTTTATGAGCAAAAAATTGGCGACAATTTTACGGGATGCACCGATCGAAACGACGTTAGCGGACATCACGTATGAAGGTCCCAACATCGATACGTTGATTGCTTTTTATCAAGAAATGAACTTTCAAAACTTTTTAAAGCAATTGAACGTGACACCAGAAGCGGTTGAACCGGCGGAAAACTATCAATATACTGTTTTGACGTTGGATAATTTAGAAACCGTTCAAGCGATTAAAACACCGGTTGCCTTCGGGGTTGAAATGTTAACCGATAATTATCACACAGCCGATTTAATTGGTTTTTATATCGGCGCACCAGATCATTGGTATGTCAGTGATGATGTTGCACTACTAGCTGAACCAGTATTGAAGGATTGGTTGGAAGATGCGAGTCATCCTAAAGCAGTCTTCGATGTCAAACGGACGCAAGTCGCAGCTAATCGATTAGGTGTTCATTTAGCGGGCGTTAATTTTGATTTATTATTAGCATCTTATTTATTGAATACGACGAATAACAGCAACGATTTAGGGACGGTCGCTAATTTACACGAGTATCAAAATGTGCAAACAGACGAGGCCGTTTATGGGAAAGGTGCTAAACGGGCTGTTCCAACTGAGCCAGCTTTGTTGTATCAACATTTGGTTCAAAAAGCGGCAGCCATTTATCATTTACAACCACAACTTGAAGAACAATTGAAGGAACATCAACAATTCGATCTCTTTACGGATATGGAATTACCATTGGCCCTTGTATTGGCGCAAATGGAAATAACCGGGATTCGGGTCGATGCCAGTCGTCTCCAACAAATGGGGTCAGAATTCAGCCAAACCTTGAAGATCTTGGAAGGAAAAGTTTACGCTGAAGCTGGCGAAACCTTCAACATTAACTCACCTAAGCAACTGGGCGTTATTTTATTTGAAAAAATGGGCTTACCAGTGATTAAGAAGACGAAGACGGGCTATTCAACCGCTGTTGATGTACTTGAACAATTACGGAAGGATGCACCAATTGTCCAAACAATTTTGGATTATCGTCAAATTGCCAAGATTCAATCAACGTATGTCGAAGGGTTATTGAAATCAATCCATCAAGATAATAAGGTCCATACGCGTTACTTACAAACCTTGACGCAAACTGGCCGTTTATCGTCGGTTGATCCTAACCTACAAAACATTCCAGTTCGTTTGGCAGAAGGCCGCAAGATTCGCCAAGCCTTTGTTCCAAGTCACCCAGACTGGCAAATGTTTGCTTCTGATTACTCGCAAATCGAATTACGAGTATTAGCACACATCTCAGGGGATGCCAACATGCAAGAAGCCTTTAAAGAAGACCGGGATATTCATGCAAATACAGCGATGAAGATCTTTGGTTTAAATAGTGCCGATGAAGTGACACCAGATATGCGGCGCCAAGCTAAAGCTACGAATTTCGGGATTGTTTACGGGATTAGCGATTATGGCTTATCTCAAAATATCGGCATTTCGCGGCAAGAAGCCAAACGTTTTATCGACGCTTATTTCGAACAATATCCAGGTGTCCAACAATTCATGGTTGATATTGTTAAAAAAGCGCGTGAAGAAGGCTATGTCGAAACGCTTTTCCACCGTCGTCGTTATTTACCAGATATTCACGCTAAGAACTTTAACCTCCGTTCTTTTGCAGAACGGACAGCGATGAATACGCCAATTCAAGGTAGTGCTGCGGATATTATCAAGGTGGCGATGATTTTAATGCAACAAGAATTGAAGAAGGCGAACTTGCAAGCCAGAATGTTATTACAAGTACATGATGAATTGATTTTTGAAGCACCAACTGAAGAAATACCAATCTTACAAAAATTAGTCCCAAGTGTGATGGATTCAGCCGTTAAATTAGCGGTGCCATTGAAGGTCGAAAGTGGTTTTGGCCCAACTTGGTACGATATTAAGAAATAAGGTGACGGAAAATGCCTGAATTACCAGAAGTCGAAAATGTCCGCCGGGGACTTGAAACCTTAGCGGTTGGTAAAACTGTTTCAGCAATCGATATTCGCTGGTCGAAAATCATTGTTAATCCAGATGAAGTCTTTACTGCTGGATTAGTGGGCCAACAGATTACAGCTGTTGATCGGCGGGGGAAATATTTACTGATTCGTTTTGGAGAACAGCTAACTGTTGTCAGCCATCTGCGAATGGAAGGTAAGTATGAAGTGGTCGCCAAGGAGGCACCGATTTCCAAACATACGCACGTGATTTTTGAATTCACGGATGGGCAACAGATGCGTTACCTAGATACGCGGAAGTTTGGGCGGATGCAGTTGATTGAGACCGGTCAGGAAAATACGGTAGCTGGCTTGAAGGACCTAGGGCCGGAACCAACACCGACGACCTTTTTAAAGGCGGACTTCTATCAACGGTTGCAAAAACATCACAAAGCTATCAAGCCATTATTATTGGATCAAAAGGTTGTGACCGGTCTAGGCAATATTTATGTCGATGAAACGTTGTGGTTAAGCCATATTCATCCAGAAACACCAGCCAATGACTTGACGCGTGCTGAAACGGATCGCCTCCACGATGAGATTATTGCTGAATTAGAACTAGCGATTAATCATGGTGGGACAACGGTTAACACGTTCTTGAACGCGACCGGTCATGCTGGCGCCTTCCAAGAAATGCTGCGTGTTTACGGCAAAAAAGGGGTTCCTTGCGAACGATGTGGGACACCCATCGAGAAAATTAAAGTGGCACAGCGGGGGACGCATTTTTGTCCAAAGTGTCAGATTAAAAGGAATGCAAAATAATGACTTATTTCCTAGGCTTAACGGGTGGTATTGCTACCGGTAAAACAACAGTTTCGCAAATGCTAGCGCAACAAGGTATTCCTATTATTGATGGGGATCAAGTCGCACACCAAGTGTTGGCTAATAATCAAAGCGTTCAAGCACAAATTCAAGCCACTTTTGGGAAGCAGCTTGTACAAGATGGTCAGGTCGATCGGGCAGCTTTGGGCAAATTGGTCTTTGGTAATCAAGCTGCCTTGGCGCAACTCAACGCGATTACAGCACCGGTCATTCGGGAGACGATTATGACCGAGATGGCTCAGGCCAAAGCGCACCAAGTACCGCTAGTTGTTTTGGACTTACCGTTGTTATATGAACAGCACTACGAAACGGTTTGCGACGGGGTGTTAGTCGTTTATTTGCCGGTTGAAAAACAATTAGCGCGATTAATGGCGCGGAACCAGTTAAGTCGCGAAGATGCTTTGAAACGGATTAACAGTCAAGCATCATTGGCTGAAAAACGGGACAGAGCAGACTTTGTGATTGATAACCAAGGTTCACTGGATCAATTGAAAGCCCAATTAAAGACAGTTTTGGAAGGAGTGTGCCATAAGTCGGGTATGTCCTGAGGATTAACACAGAATGGTGAATGATTGCTGGAAGCAATCGTTTGACATTCAGGGTTAACCGGAAGGATATGACTTATAGAACACGTTTATACCACCAATGTTCGGATACCGAAAAGGAGCTGAAGACAAAATTACTTTTGCCCCAGCTCCTTTTTTGGTCTATTCACACCACTCCGTATATGCGCAAAAGTAACCCGGTGCGATAGTACTCTGAAACGTGGACTACCAACCTGATTCCTGTGGTTAGCGATGTCAGTCAAACAACCGATTGCATCGGTTATTCGCCTAACGCTGCTAATCCTCAGAATCAACCCGGTTGGTAACGCACGCTGGTTAAAACGTGCCTCTCGCATCAACTTTTTGTGCTTTACCACGTTGTGCGAACAATCGACTGTGTCGCTTATTCACACCACTCAGTAAATGCTCAAAAGTAACCCGGTGCGATAGGCACTCTGTTGCATGTCATGTTATAATATTATTATACTGTCTGTTTAGAATAGTAAAATACAATTAATATTCCTTAAATTAAAAGATAAGAAGGTGTCTTTATGCTATGTCCACATTGCCATCAAAATAGTTCACGGGTAATTGATAGTCGACCAACAGATGAAGGACGCGTTATTCGGCGTCGTCGCGAATGCGAAAATTGTCAATTCCGGTTTACAACTTTTGAAAGGGTGGAGCAAACACCGTTATTAGTCATTAAGAAAAATGGGACCCGTGAAGAGTTTAACCGCGATAAATTATTACGTGGTTTAATCCGGGCTGCCGAAAAGCGACCGGTTACGATGGAACAAATGACTGAAATTGTTGATGAAGTTGAAAATAAAATCAGGGCATTAGGCGAAAACGAAGTGTCGTCACAAGCTGTCGGCGAATACGTCATGGCCGTTTTACCAGGTGTCGACGAGATTGCTTACATTCGTTTTGCTAGTGTCTACCGTCAATTTAAAGACATGAATGTTTTTATGGCGGAATTGCAAGAAATGATGAAAAAAGAAAAGGCTAAAGACCAAGATTAGTCGAAAGGAGTTAGCGGATGTCAGATGCATTTGATTATTTAAGTCCTAAAGATGGGTTTATGGTGACAAAAGCTAACTATTTGAGCGATTTTGATCAAACAGTCGTCACCTATTTATACCAACCACTGATGGGGGCTGTCGCGTACAGTCTCTATCTTTTGTTATGGAGCCAATCAACACAGGCCAAGAGTCAAACGACTTTCCAAACGCATGCGACCTTGTTGAATTTACTAGGGGTTGATTTGCCGGCTTTTTATGACGCGCGCAATAAGTTAGAAGCGTTAGGTTTAATGCGGACTTATCAGAAGAATAACAATACGGGCCGCAATCTGGTGTATGAATTATACGCACCAATGCAGCCACATATTTTCTTCAATGATGATTTGTTGAGTGTCATTTTATACGAATCAGTCGGTGAGAAGCGGTTTGTTGAATTGAGAGAGCATTTTAAACTACAACCAGTGCGCTCTAAGGAATACGAAGAGGTCACGAAGAACTTCTTGACGGTCTTCCACGTTCAAAATGATCATTTAACAACGGCCCCTACGGCAGTTGCTGAGGCACAAAGTACGTATCAACAAAAAAAGGCGCAAAAACCAAGTTTCACGTCAGTTGAGTTGCGCACTTTTGATTGGGCTTTATTACAAGAAGTGGTTGCACAGAATCAAATCGATACGGATGAAATTTTACGTAATGAGCAACGATTATTTAATTTGCATTATTTTTACGGATTAGACGAAATGGAATTGGGACGCTTAATCGGCCTCACCATGGATGTTGCCGACAGTCGGGTCAATATGGATGCGTTAGAACAAAACGTTTTGAATAATTATACGCGCCGACATAGCGTTCAAAATAACAGTGAACAACCGGCTAAAAAACCGCTTGAGACGCTACAAAAAGAATGGCAAAAAGCCGGCTTTAATGAAAAAGAAATGCAGTGGTTAACCGAAAGTCAGCAGTATTTACCAGTTGATTATTTGGAATATCTTAAGCAAAAAAATCATGGCTTTGTGGCGAAAAATGAAATTCGCGCATTACGTGACTTACAAAATCGCTATATCTTTAACAACGATGTTTTAAATATTTTAGTGGTTTATATTATTAGCCAGTATGAGGGCCTAACACAAGCTTTGTTAGATCGAATCGCCAACCAATGGGCGCAACAAGGGGTTAAGACGCCAGCTGACGCCATTTTACAAATCCGTGATTTCCAAACCAAACAAGAAACGAAACAAACTAAACGACAACCGCGCTATCAAGCCAAGACCAAGCAAGAAACTGTGCCTAAATGGGCCAAGTCTGATTATCAAGCGCCACAAACCACATCAAGTAAGGCGGATCAGCAAGAAATTGATCAATTACTCAAGAAAATCCGTGAAGGGCGGGAATCATAATGGAAAATATGGGCAAAGATTTAACCGACTATATGAACCGGCAACGCCTGAATCAACGCTTTAATAAATTGGTTGAAGAAGCCTTGCAAGATCCTGATGTGCAGGCCTTTATTCAGGCTAATCAGGCCGCCCTATCACAAGAAACAGTGGCGCGCAGTGCGGCTAAAATCTATGAATACGTCAATGAAAAAAAGAAAATTTTAAACGGTGAAACAACGTTGGCACCAGGCTATGCGCCTAAGTTGGTGTTGAGTAACCACTTTATCGATGTTAGTTATGAACCAACGGCGGATCTAGTTCAAAAACGCGCACAAGCCGAACTGAAGGCCCGTGTGAAGTCGATTAACATGCCTAAGGACATCGTCGAAGCGAGTCTCGCACAATATGATGCCAGTGAGCGCCAAGTGCCGTTAATCGAAGCGTTGAAGTTTGTCGAAGCTTATCGGCAAGCACCCACTGATTTTCATCAAGGCTTATATTTAAGCGGGCAGTTTGGTGTTGGTAAGACTTATCTACTGGGTGCAATCGCTAATGAATTAGCACTACAAGGCTTTGAAACGACGTTGATCCATTTCCCAACCTTTGCAGTTGAGATGAAAAATGCGATTGGCCAAAATAACGTCCTCGAAAAGGTCAACCAAATCAAAAAAGCACCAATTTTAATGATTGATGATATCGGTGCGGATGCCTTGAGTGCTTGGGTTCGGGATGAAGTATTAGGCATTATTTTGCAATACCGGATGCAAGAACAACTAGCGACTTTCTTCAGCTCTAATTTTACGATGAACGAATTGGAGAAACATTTAACAACTAGCCAACGCGGTGATGAAGAACCGGTGAAGGCTGGTCGAATTATGCAACGCGTGCGTTATTTAGCCCGTGAGGTTGAAGTCAGTGGTCAAAATAGACGTTTGCAATCAAATTAATACTTGCGTAAAGTCAGATTAAGTGTTTTAATAGAGTCAATCAACGATGAAAGATACCTTTTAAATGGCAATATTGATCAGGGAGAAAAACATAACTGAAAGTTTTTCATAAGGACATTTAATTGACCACTTTCTAGAGGCTTAAGTCAGTCGGGTCGTTTCCGTTAAAGACGCTTAAAGTTGGAGAATCACCATTTGATTCTCAATCTGGGTGGAACCGCGAAATCAATTCGTCCCTGAGGTGCATATTTGTATGCGTCTCAGGGACTTTTTTTATTGTTGATTACAAAAATAAGAAGGAGTGTTCAAGCATGGCAGAAATTCAATTAACTTTTCCAGATGGTGCTCAAAAAACATTTGAGCAAGCAACAAGTTTACTAGACGTTGCAAAATCAATCAGTACGAGCTTGGCAAAAAAGGCAATCGCCGGAAAATTTAACGGTGAAGTGGTTGATTTACAACAACCACTTTTGGAAGACGGGGCAATCGAAATCATCACTAAAGATGATCAAGCGGTTAACCTAACTGCCACTTGGCATACTGCAGCTTTCGTATTAGCTGCTACTTTAAGTCAACACTATCCAGAAATGCAATTTGGCGAAGTAATGGCAACTGAAGATGGTTTCTATTACGATACAGATAATGAAGCTGGCCAAGTTGCTGTAACAGATTTACCAGAAATCAAAACAGAAATGGCTAAATTAATCCAATCAGGTGAAGCAATTTCACGTGTCAGTGTTTCAAAAGATGACGCTAAGAAATTATTTGCCGGCCAAACTTATAAACTTGCTTTATTAGACGAAGTTGAAGCTGACCAAGTTTTAGTTTACCAATTAGGTGACTACTCAGACTTTAGCTTAGCACCAATGTTAGGTAAAGTCAGTGATGTTAAATTCTTCGAATTATTATCAGTTGCTGGTGCTTATTGGCAAGGTAAATCAAGTAACCAAATGTTACAACGGATTTACGGGACAGCTTATCCTAAACAAGAAGAACTTGATGCTGATTTGAAACGTCGTCAAGAAGCTAAGGAACGAGATCACCGTGTTATCGGTAATCAATTAGACTTATTCTTCGTTGATCCTAAGGTTGGCGCAGGCCTTCCTTACTGGTTACCAAATGGTGCTACAATTCGTCGTTCAATTGAACGTTACATCATTGACAAAGAAGTTGCTAATGGTTACGAACATGTTTACACACCAATCTTGGCTAACTTAGACTTGTACAAACAATCAGGTCACTGGGATCACTATCGTGAAGACATGTTCCCACCAATGGACATGGGCGATGGCGAAATGCTTGAATTACGGCCAATGAACTGCCCATCACATATCCAAGTTTACAAACATCACCCACGCTCATACCGTGAATTACCAATTCGGATTGCTGAACTTGGTATGATGCACCGTTATGAAAAATCAGGTGCACTTTCGGGCTTACAACGTGTCCGTGAAATGACTTTAAATGATGGTCACACATTCGTTCGTCCTGATCAAATTCAAGATGAATTTAAATCAATCTTAGGGCTAATGATCGATGTTTATGCTGACTTTAACATCAATGATTACACATTCCGTCTAAGTTATCGCGATCCTGCTAACACAGAAAAATATTTCGACGATGATGAAATGTGGAACAAAGCACAAGCAATGTTGAAGGGCGCTATGGATGATCTTGGCTTAGACTATGTCGAAGCTGAAGGCGAAGCTGCCTTCTACGGTCCTAAATTAGACGTTCAAACAAAGACGGCTATGGGGAATGAAGAAACACTTTCAACAATCCAATTAGACTTCATGTTGCCAGAACGTTTTGACCTACACTATGTTGGTGAAGATGGCGAAATGCATCGTCCAGTTATGATTCACCGTGGTTTAGTGTCAACAATGGAACGTTTCACAGCTTACTTAACAGAAATCTACAAGGGCGCTTTCCCAACATGGTTAGCACCAACACAAGCTGTTATCATTCCAGTTAAGAACGATCTTCACTATGATTACGCTAAAAACATCAAAGATGAAATGATCAAACGCGGTTTACGTGTTCGGATCGATGATCGTAATGAAAAAATGGGTTATAAGATTCGTGAAGCCCAAACAAGCAAGATTCCATATACATTAGTTGTTGGGGATCAAGAACTTGCACAAGCAACAGTTTCTGTCCGTAAATACGGTGAAGAAAATGCGGTTGAAGAAGCCTCAGACATGTTTATCAACGCAATCGTAGCAGAAGTTGGTAACTATAGCCGAGACGGCAAACAACACACAAAGAAGATTAATCTATAAAGAGTGCGTTACAACTGATTGATTCTGAGCATTTGCACAGCCTAGCGAATAAGCGGTATTTACCGCTTATTTGATAGGTGACGCAAAGCGCAGGAATCAAGTTGTAAAAGCACGTTTCAAAAAAGAGTGCGTTCAAAGCGGGTAGCTTCTGAGGATTAGCATCCTTAAAAAGGCGTTAAATCAATTTATTTTGATTTAACGCCTTTTTTTACGTCTTTTAGTTGTGCACAATTAAAAAAGCGGTATAATAATAGTTGTAAACGATTTCATAATTGATAATTAATGGGGGTTTTATTATGGCAACTGAAAAATATATGGCAGGTTCTGCAGAAAAAGCATTGGATATTATCAATCTCTATGAATTAGAGGAAGCCGCTGGTAAAGTTGTCCCTAAGGGCGGTTTTGGGTATATCTATAGTGGTGCAGGTGACCTCTATACCATTAATGAAAATATCACAGCATTTAATCATAAATATATCGCACCACGTGTCTTACAAGACATTGAAAATCCAGATACATCAACCGAAATTTTTGGGGATCACTTAACGTCACCAATTATTATGGCACCCGTTGCAGCGCACAAATTAGTCAATACACAAGGTGAAGCAGCAACTGCCAAAGGGGTGGCGGAATACGGCTCAATCTTAACCATGAGTTCATTTGCTTCAGCAAGCATTGATGATATGGCAACGGCAGCTGATGGTGGCCCACAATGGTTCCAACTTTATATGAGTAAAGACAATGATATTAACCGTAAAATCTTAGATGAAGCGATGGCCCACAACGTGAAAGCAATTGTTTTAACAGCTGACGCAACCGTTGGTGGTAATCGTGAAACTGACAAACGTAATCATTTTACATTCCCAGTTGGCTTACCAATTGTTGAAGCCTATCAAACAGGTGTCGGACAAACAATGGACGCCGTTTATAAGTCAGCTAAACAACGTTTGAATCCAAAGGATGTTGAATTCATTTCTGAATACACCCACTTACCAGTCTTTGTGAAGGGTGTTCAAACAGCAGAAGATGTTGAAATCGCCCTTCAAGCAGGCGCTAAAGGAATTTGGGTTTCAAATCACGGCGGTCGTCAATTAGATGGTGGCCCTGCAGCCTTTGACTCATTACACGTGGTCGCAAAAGCCGTTAACAAACGGGTGCCAATCGTCTTTGATAGTGGGGTTCGTCGTGGCCAACACGTCTTCAAGGCCTTAGCAGAAGGAGCAGATATCGTTGCAATTGGCCGTCCTGTAATCTATGGTTTAGCATTAGGTGGCAGTATCGGTGTTAAGAACGTCTTTGAATATTTACAAAAGGAATTAGAACTCGTTATGCAACTTGCTGGTACGCATAATATTGATGAAGTGAAAGCGACACAGTTAATCGATAATCACTATGGTAATTAATTTCTGAAAATCAGTTGGGATTACCTTGACTTTAAAACTTAAACCGAGTATACTTATTTTCGTTGAGAAATAAAGCAGAAGTTCCCGCTTCTCGCCTTAGTAGACACTTGATGTCTCTGGGCTGATAGTTTCTAATTCGGACGAATTAAGTTATCGAATAGCGGGCCTTTCTGTTGAAGGGGCCGTTTTTTTGGTGCTTAGCTGCATTTTCTCTCTAAATTTTATGGAGGTGAAGAGTCATAGCAAAAGATTTGATGGTTAACGATGGTATTCGTGCACGAGAATTACGTTTGATTGCTCAAGATGGCGAACAACTTGGTATCAAGAGTACACAGGATGCAATTGCATTAGCTGAACAAGCTAATATGGATGTTGTCTTGGTTTCACCAAACGCAAAACCACCCGTTGCTCGTATTATGGACTATGGTAAGTACCGTTTCGAGCTTCAAAAGAAACAACGTGATGCTCGTAAGAAGCAGAAAACCATTAGCCTCAAAGAGGTTCGTCTTAGTCCCACAATTGAACAAAATGACTTTAATACTAAGTTGAACAATGCACGTAAGTTCCTTGGCAAGGGCGATAAAGTGAAAGCTTCTATTCGTTTCAAGGGCCGAGCAATTACGCATAAAGAAATTGGTCAACGTGTATTAGAAAGACTTGCTAAAGAAACAGAGGACATCGCTAAAGTTACAGCACGTCCTAAAATGGATGGCCGTAGCATGTTCTTAATGTTAGAACCGCTTAAGGACCAAAAATAAAAATCTGTTTCTGATTTATTAGGAGGAAATATCATGCCAAAATTTAAGACACACCGTGCTTCAGCAAAACGTTTTAAACGTACAGGTAATGGCGGCCTAAAACGCAGCCACGCCTACACAAGTCACCGTTTCCACGGTAAGACTAAGAAACAACGTCGTCAATTAAGAAAATCTGGAATGGTTTCAAATAGCGATATGAGACGTATCCGTCAAATGTTATCAGGCCTTAAATAAGCCATAGCATTTTCGGATTCAAGTAAAAATTAGATCACTACAACAACGCTTTGACGTTGTTTGTTATTCAAGGAGGAAATTCTTATGCCACGTGTTAAAGGTGGAACAGTGACGCGCAAACGTCGTAAAAAGATTTTAAAATTAGCCAAGGGTTATCGCGGCGCTAAACATTTATTATTCAAATCAGCAAATACTCAAGTAATGGTTTCATACCGTTACGCATTCCGTGATCGTCGTCAACGTAAACGTGACTTCCGTAAGTTATGGATTGCTCGTATCAACGCTGCTGCTCGTATGAACGATATGTCATACAGCCAATTAATGCACGGTTTAAGAGTCGCTGAAATCGACATGAACCGTAAGATGTTAGCTGACTTAGCTGTTAACGATGCTGCTGCATTCACATCAGTTGTTGAAGCTGCTAAAGCTGCATTAAACAAATAATTAATAAGACCAAAAAAGAGTCTGGGACAAAACTTCGTTTTGTTCGAGACTCTTTCTTTATAAATTGCATTATTTTTAACGGGAAACGATGATTTTACCTGGTGCATGGTGACTTTCTAAAAGTTGATGGCCTTTGATGACGCCTTCAAGTGTGAAAGGTAATTCTTCAAGGACTGTGACGTGTAATAGGCCTTGATCAATAAGTTCACTTAAATCTTGAAGGGCTGTTAAATCAGGATAGTCACGGCGAGGGTAGACAGATTGGTAAGTGACACCAGCCATTTGTTCTGCTTCACTTGGCATGATTGTTGTACTTGCAAAGAAACCATCTGGTTGGACAAGTTCATTCAATAATTCAGTTGATTTTGGATCGCGGCTGAGGTTGACAGCAATCTTGGCCGTTTGTTTAAAGTGACTTAAATCGCCTGATTGGTCATAGGCGATTGTTTCTTGAACGCCAAATGATCGTAAATAATCAAGGTTTGAACTGTGTGCAATTGCAATGACGTTTAAATGAGCAGCTAGGCTGAGTTGAGTGAGTAAACTCCCAACAGCCCCGCTAGCGCCCATGATAGCGATTGTATCGCCATGTTTAAAGTTCGTAAAGTGCATTAACGTGTTATAAGCGGTAATACCAGCACTTGCGAGACCAGCAGCTTCAGCGATGCTGAGGCTGACAGGTTTGCGAATGATTTTGTTGGTTGAAGCTGTGACGAATTCGCTATAACCGCCGAGTGGACGATGATTAATAACTAGTTCACCAATACGATAATCGGTAACGTCTGCGCCAAGCATTACAATTTCACCAACCACATCTGTCCCAGGGACGATTGGCATTGGTAAAGGACGCACTGTTTGTTGTGAACCGGTTCTAAGGGCAACATCGTAAGGGTTAAGCCCAAATGCGAGTACTTTAATCAAGACTTGATTTGCCTTTGGCACTGGTTGCGATTGATTCAATGTTTCAAAAACATCCGGTCCGCCAAAATGATTAAACCCAAATTTTTCCATAACAACACATCCTCTCAATTTCTTTAAACGTACCAGAAAAGCGCTTAAATGTCGATTAGTTTGACTTAGATTGTGAAGAAAGTGTTGAGAAAATTGAAAAGCAATTAGAATGGGCAAATAATTAACCTCGTAAAGGTGCAATTTATTACTAAATAACCTATAATTAGTCAGTGACTAGATTAAAGGAGACAAATGCATGCTAAAGAATTTTAAGCCAACTTGGATGGTTAATGCAATCTATGACTTAACACCAGAACAACTCAAAGCACAAGGCATTAAAGCCGTTTTGACGGATCTTGATAACACCTTAATTGCTTGGAATAACCCAAACGGCACGCCGCAACTCAAAGAATGGTTAGCACAAATGCAAGCCGCTGGGATTACGGTCATGGTGGTTTCAAATAATAATCAACAACGGGTCCAACACGCGTTGGCCGAATTACAATTACCTTTTATCGCCAGAGCTAATAAGCCATTGGCGACTGGGATTGTGAAAGCTAAGAAGCAACTCGGTTTATCACGTCACGAAGTGGTGATGGTTGGGGATCAATTGATTACCGATATGCACGCAGGCAATATTGCCGGTGTCCGGACAATCTTAGTGAAACCAATTATTGATAGTGACGCTTGGAATACTTCTATTAATCGCTTTTTTGAAAAATATATTATGCAACAACTACTAAAAAAACACGCAGATTTAACTTGGCGGGAGGATTTAAATGACTGAAGAACAACAACAGACTGAAGAAGCACTATTTTGTATTGGTTGCGGTGCTCAGATTCAAACGACTGATAAGGAAGCACTAGGCTATACCCCTAATTCTGCCCTTAAAAAAGGATTGGAAACGGGTCAGCTTTATTGCCAACGCTGTTTCAGATTGCGCCATTATAATGAAATCAGTGATATCAAGTTAAACGATGATGATTTTTTAGCGTTACTCAACCAAATCGGTGATAGTGATGCTTTAATCGTCAACGTTGTGGATATCTTTGACTTTAACGGGAGCTTGATTCCCGGATTACACCGTTTCATCGGTGATAACCCAGTAATCTTGGTCGGCAATAAGGTCGATATCTTACCAACAGCCCTTAATCCTAACCGCGTCATCAACTGGATTCAAAAAGAAGCCAAGGAACATGGCTTACATCCAATTGAAACCATGTTGGTCAGCGCTAAAAAAGGGAACTCAGTCGATGACTTACTAGCAGTTATCGAACGGGAACGAAAAGGTCGCGACGTATACGTGGTTGGGGTAACTAACGTTGGTAAATCAACGCTAATTAACCGCATCATCAAACAAACTGGGATTTTGGACAGCGACGTGATTACAACGTCACAATTCCCAGGAACAACGTTGGATCGGATCGATATTCCATTATATGAAGATGATCATGCTTTAATTGATACACCAGGGATTATTCACGCGCAACAAATGGCGCATTACTTACATGATAAGGATCTTCGTTTGATTGCCCCACAAAAGCAAATCAAGCCTAAAGTTTATCAATTAAATGAACAACAAACGCTATTTTTAGGCGGCTTGGCACGTTTTGATTATCTTCAAGGGCCTCGTCACGGTTTTGTTGGTTACTTTGATAATGAACTTTACATCCACAGAACAAAATTAGAAAATGCGGATAATTTCTATGTTAGACAGTTAGGTGATTTATTACAGCCACCTCATCCAGAAGACTTAGCGGATTTTCCAGACTTACAACGTTATGAATTTTCAACAAAAGAAAAAAGTGATTTAGTCTTCGCCGGTTTAGGCTGGATTACATTACCAGAAAATGTGGTTGTCGCAGGGTACGCACCAAAAGGCGTTTCAGTGATGATCAGAAAAGCACTTATTTAGGTTAGCGAAGGGAGTAACGCGCGTGTTAACAGGTAAACAAAAGCACTATCTTAGAGGATTAGCGCAAACAACAAAACCATTATTCCAATTAGGTAAGAATGGTTTGTCAGAAGCTTATTTCGAACAAATCGAAGAAGCTATCGAAAAACGAGAATTAATCAAGATTAATTTATTGCAAACAACAGAGGTAACGGTTGATGAATTAGCCAACTTCTTGAAGCAACATGATAATCGGATTGAAATTGCCCAAAAAATTGGCCGGACATTGGTCATTTATAAGGCATCACGTAAAGAAAAATACCAAAAAATTTCAACGATTGTTACTAAGCTCGGACGTTAATAAGGCGGTGATGAGATGCAAAATGCAACATTAAAAAAAGTGCACGGTGTATCAGAGTCAAAACCGTCTGTCTTAGTTGTCGAAGATAAACAACGACAACAGGTCGGTATCATGGGTGGCACTTTTAACCCACCACATTTAGGCCATCTCATCATGGCTGAACAAGTGGGGACGCAATTAGGTTTGGATAAAGTTTTATTCATGCCGGATGCGACCCCGCCACATGTCGATACCAAAAAAACGTTACCCGCCAAACATCGCGTTGAAATGGTCAAACGGGCGATTGCCGATAATCCACTTTTTGAATTATCAATGGCTGAAATTGAACGCGGTGGTGTCAGTTATACGTATGACACGATTGTGGCGTTAAAGAAACAATATCCCAATACGGATTTTTATTTCATCATCGGTGGCGATATGGTCGATTATTTACCGACTTGGCACCGGATTGATGACTTAGTGCAACTCGTGCAGTTTGTTGGCATTCAACGGACAGGCTACAGTCGCGACACGCCTTATCCCGTGTTGTGGGTTGATGCACCACTTGTCGATATTAGTTCAACTCAGATTCGCAATAAGGTGCAACAGAGTTGTTCAATTCGCTACTTGGTACCGACTAAAGTGGCGGATTATATTGAGGAAGAAGGGTTATACCGTGAGTGATTTTACTTACCAAGAAAATATTGTGCCGTATTCACGCGCAGAACTAGCGCAAAAAGTGGCTGCCAATTTATCTGAGAGCCGGTTTCAACATTGTTTACGCGTTGAAGAAACTGCGATTAAGCTTGCTGAGCTTAATCATGCTGATGTTGAACGGGCAGCGATTGCTGGTTTGGTCCATGATTATGCTAAGCAATTACCAGATGAAGTCTTTATTGAAGCGATTCATGAAGCTGGCTTTGATCCGGAATTGTTACAATACGGTAATGCAATTTGGCACGGTGTCGTCGGTGCTTACTTTATTGAACGTGACTTAGGCATTCACGATGAAACAATTTTAAACGCGGTGCGTCGCCACACAATTGGTGCCCCAGAGATGACAGTCATCGATCAAATTTTATTTGTCGCTGACTTCATCGAACCGGGTCGTGATTTTCCAGGTGTGGTACAAGCGCGGGAAACTGCCTTCGCTGATTTAGCGGCTGGCGTGCGGTTTGAAATTTTAAATACGTTGACCTTTTTAATTGAAGGGCAAAAGAAGATTTATCCTAAAACAATTGACACATACAATGCTTGGGTGCCAACTCAAGCCCATTAAAGGAGAACATTAGTGAAAAGTTTAGACTTATTAAAAATTGCTGTTAAAGCAGCAGACGGTAAAAGAGCAGAAGATATTGTGGCATTAAACATGGAAGGGATCAGTTTATTAGCTGATTATTTCGTGATGATGACTGGTTCTTCAGAACGTCAATTAGACGCCATTGTGGACGCTATTGAAGATGCTGAAGAAGAAGCTGGTTTGATGGTTAAGAAAATTGAAGGTAAAAAAGGTTCACGTTGGATCTTAATGGATTTTGGCGACCTTGTCATCAACGTCTTCATGCCAGAAGAACGTGCATTATACAACCTTGAAAAACTATGGGATGAAGCACCAATGGTTGATGTTTCAGAATGGTTAACGGAAGAATGATTTACCAAAGTTTCGCAACGGTCTATGACCGCTTAATGGATCATGAATTATATGGCCAATGGCGCGATTACACATTACAAACGTTGCAAAATCAACACCGCGTTTTAGAGCTCGCTTGTGGGGCCGGGGATTTAGCCATCCTTTTAAAACAAGCCGGGTTGGACGTTGTTGGCTTGGACCTTTCAACCGAAATGTTGACTATTGCGTCTGAAAAAGCGACTGAAGCCGGCGTGAGTTTTCCATTACTTCAAGGCGACATGTTAGACCTTAGCGAGGTGGGCACATTTGATGCGATCACTTGTTTTGACGATTCAATCTGCTACATGCAAGATTTGGATCAGGTCCAACAAGTCTTTAAACAGGTTTATCAACAACTGGCAGAGGGCGGTCAATTCCTATTTGATGCGCATTCACTCTATCAAATGGACGTTTTATTCCCCGGTTTCATGTATAATGACCGGACCGAAGAGACGGCCTTTATGTGGACGAGTTATGAAGGCGAAGTGCCGCATTCAGTTGAACATGATTTAACCTTCTTCGTTTGGGACGAACAACTTGGTGGTTACCAAGAATTAAACGAATTACATCATGAACGGACGTATCCAATGGCCGACTTTGTAGCGGCTTTAGAAACGGTCGGCTTTAAACAAATTAAAGTCAGCGCTGATTTTGGCCAAGAAGCGGTTCAAGATGACAGTGTTCGTTGGTTCTTCAGCGCGGTTAAATAGAGGTTAGGATGAGAATTACAGGAATTATTGCGGAGTACAATCCGCTACATAATGGGCATATCTATCAACTTCAACAAGCACGTCAGCAATCCCAAGCGGATTTAGTGATTGTCTGCATGAGCGGGAATTACGTTCAGCGCGGGCAAGCAGCGCTTTTGGACAAGTGGACGCGGGCTGAATTAGCGTTGCAAAATGGGGCGGATATGGTGGTCGAATTACCATTTGTGAGTGCGGTGCAACCAGCAGATCGTTTTGCCACGGGGGCGGTGCAACTGCTAGCAGCGCTTGGCTGTCAGACGATTGCCTTTGGTAGTGAACAACCGACATTTGATTATCAACAAGCGGGGCAGCAGATTATCGACTTACCTGAGCAATCTGCTGCTTTTGTTGACTATCAAAAAACGTACGCAACACAGCTGAACGAGTTCTATCAGGAACAGTTATCCTTGCAGATTGATCAACCAAACCATCTATTAGGGATTAGTTACGCCGTCGCTAACGCACGGCTAGCGCAACCATTAAACTTATTGGCTATCAAGCGGGAGCAAGCACAACATGGGGACCAGACCGTTTCAACGGCGCCATATGCAAGTGCAAGTGCGATTCGCCAGGTTGTGACGCAAGGCACCGCTTTAGCAGCCTTACAACACGTTGTACCAGCCGGAACGCTAGCAGCCTTAGCGGATAGTACGCTTCTTACAGAAGACCAACTATGGCCACTCTTAAAATACCGCATCGAGAGTCTGTCGCTGGCACAATTACGGCAGGTCTACCAGATGTCAGAAGGTTTGGAATACCGTTTCAAAAAGGTGATTCATAAAGCCAATAGTTACACCGAGTTATTACAAGCTCTAAAAACAAAACGATACACGTATGCCCGACTTCAACGGGTTTGCCTATATGTTTTATTAAACATTCAACCAGCGGATATTCAACAGGGACTTCAACGGACCTATATTCGTTTGTTGGGCTTTAACGAGATTGGGCAGCAACACTTACACCAGTTGAAGAAGACGACTGATCTTCCCATTATCAGTAAGGTTTCCGCCAAAATGGGGGCCGAAACTGGTTTATTGGGCTTAGAAGTCCGTGTCGATCGCTTGTGTGAACAATTTGGCTGGCAGTCGCAAAACTTTGCCAGACAACCGATTTTTTATCATGGAAAGGATGAAGCGCATTGTTAAAATGGTCAGTACAAGCATTACAAAAGCATCGTGAACACCCGCTTGCTTTTGAAGAAACAGTTGATTTAGAAAAGCAACTCCACGAAAGAGAAAATGATGTTTTGGCAGCCACGCCGTTTGTCATCAGTGGTCAATTAACCGTTGATCGCCGGGCCATCATTGCTGACTTACACGTGGTTGGGCAATTAACGGTGCCATCAACCCGAAGCTTGAATCCAGTGGCCCTCCCACTTGATTTTACGTTCACTGAAATTTATGTTGACCCAACGGATGAAGAATTGTCACGTTTCCCTGATGAGGACATGTTATTCCCATTAGAAGGTGAAATGTTAGATATGCAAGTGGCGGTTGAAGATCATATCCTATTGCACATTCCCAGTCATATTTTGACACCGGAAGAAGAAAATGAAGATGTGATGCCAACTGGTCAAGCTTGGTCAGTAATCTCTGAAGAAGAATACGCGAAGCAACAAGCAGAAGAGGCCGAGGCACCTAATCCAGAATTAGCTAAGCTCAAAGCATTGTTAGAAGCACAAGAAAACGACGCCGATTAAGACGGGCGTCTTTTTTTTGCACTTATTTATAAAATGGACCGGCCCAAATGGATTAAAATGCTTTTCTTTAGTGAACAATTCTGCTAACATAATCAGGGTAAGTGTATTAAGCAATTTGAGAAGATAATACACCATTAAATTAGAACTTATTAGGAGGCCTTTTACATGAGTCAACCACAAATCGGTGTTATCGGGATGGCAGTTATGGGCAAGAACTTAGCATTGAATATTGAAAGCCGCGGTTATACAGTTGCCATTTATAACCGGACTGGTGCTAAGACAGAAGCTGTGATACAAGATCATAGTGAAAAGAAATTAGTCGCAAGTTACACAATCGAAGACTTCGTTAAATCATTAGAAAAACCACGTCGGATTATCTTGATGGTTAAAGCTGGTGCTGGTACAGATGCCGTCATCAACGAATTATTACCTTTATTAGATAAAGGTGACATTTTAATTGATGGTGGGAACACCTTCTTCGGCGATACAATTCGTCGCAATGCCGAACTAGACAAATCAGGGATTAACTTTATTGGTATGGGTGTTTCCGGCGGCGAATTAGGTGCCTTAGAAGGTCCTTCAATGATGCCAGGTGGCCAAAAAGAAGCTTATGATTTAGTGGCCCCTATCTTGGAACAAATGTCAGCTAAAGCTGAAGACGGCCAACCATGTGTCACATACATCGGCCCTAACGGTGCTGGTCACTATGTCAAAATGGTCCACAATGGGATTGAATATGGCGACATGGAATTAATCTCAGAAAGTTATAACTTGTTAAGAAACGTTGTTGGTTTATCTGTTGAAGAAATCGCTGATGTCTTCAAAGAATGGAACCACGGCGAATTAGACAGTTACTTGATGGAAATCACAGCTGACATCTTGACCCGTAAAGACGATTTAGGCACAGACAAGCCAATCGTAGACGTTATTTTAGATGCTGCTGGTAACAAAGGGACTGGTAAGTGGAGTTCACAAAGCGCCCTTGAATTAGGTGTGCCACAATCATTGATTACAGAATCAGTTTACGCCCGTTATATCTCAGCAATGAAGGACGAACGGGTAGCTGCAAGCAAGATTTTACCTGCCCCAACAGTTGCTAAGTTAACTGAAGATAAGAAAGAATTGATTGAAAAAATTCGTCAAGCACTTTATTTCAGTAAGATCATGAGTTACGCACAAGGTTTCGAACAAATGCGGGTGGCTTCAGATCAATATGACTGGTCATTAAACTACGGCGAAATCGCTAAAATCTGGCGTGCCGGCTGTATCATTCGTGCCCGTTTCTTACAAAAGATTACGGATGCCTTTGATAAGAAAGCTGATTTAAATAACTTATTATTAGATGATTACTTCTTAGATATTACGAAGAAGTATCAAGGTGCTGTTCGGGATATTGCGGCATTGGCAATCCAACAAGGTGTGCCTGCTCCTGGTTTAACCGCTGCAATCACATACTTTGATTCATATCGTTCAGAAGTATTGCCTGCTAACTTAATCCAAGCACAACGCGATTACTTTGGTGCCCATACTTATGAACGGACAGACCGCGAAGGTATCTTCCATTACACATGGTACAAAGAACAATAATTTTTAATCGAATCTAAAGAATCCAGACGAAAGCCTCATTTTCGTCTGGATTTTTTTGAGGCGTTACCAATTGCGTTATTGTGGTGCTTAAATAATCAGGGGGACGTGCTTTGCAGCGAGATTTGTTAGTTATTTATGAGGAACTATGCTAAAATGAATGAGTAAGTGGCTACTACTGACGAGTTGATTCTTAGAGAATTCTTATCTACGAAGAACGTTCAGCGTGGACATTAAATTTCTTTTTTAGGGAGTGACTAAATGAGTCGCATATTAATTATTGAAGATGAGAAAAATTTAGCCCGGTTTGTTGAGCTTGAATTAAAGCACGAAGGCTATGGGACCGAAGTACATTTCAATGGGCGTACTGGTTTAGAAGCTGCTTTAAACGAAGACTGGGATTCAATTTTATTGGATCTAATGTTACCTGAATTAAATGGGTTAGAAGTTTGCCGACGGGTTCGACAAGTTAAAAATACACCGATTATCATGATGACAGCGCGCGATTCCGTTATTGATCGGGTATCAGGGCTTGATCATGGTGCTGACGATTATATCGTTAAACCATTTGCGATTGAAGAACTTTTAGCCCGGCTACGCGCCTTGTTACGCCGGATCGATATTGAAGGCGAACATAACGCTGCCAAACAAACGACGGTGACTTATCGCGATTTAACAGTCGAGAAGGAAAACCGAATCGTTCGTCGTGGTGATGATATTATTGAATTAACGAAACGTGAATACGAATTACTATTAACCTTAATGGAAAACGTTAACGTGGTCTTAGCGCGGGATGTCTTGTTAAGCAAGGTCTGGGGTTATGATTCCGACGTTGAAACGAACGTGGTCGATGTTTATATTCGTTATTTGCGGAATAAAATCGATCGAACGGGCGAACAAAGCTATATTCAAACCGTTCGGGGAACTGGATATGTGATGCGCTCGTGATAACAAATGACTTAGAGACACCCAGTGAAAATAATAATAAGGGTCGTAAAATATCGTTAAAGGTGAAATGGGCAGCTGCAGTTGGGTTGGCCATTTTTATCACCTTTGCGATTTTTTCAATTGTGATTTTCAGTAGTATTTCGAACATTTTATTGCATAAGGAAGTCGATAATGTTCACGATACAGTGACTGTCATCCAACAACGTTTGGGGCGCCCGGAAAAGACGCTAACATCAGAATTTGTTGCTGAACAATTAGATCCAGCCCCTAGAGATTCTAAAGCAATTTATCAAGATTCGGTTTTAATGCGTTTGGCACAGCAGGATACGACGGTTAAAGTTTACGATCAAAATCGGCAAGGGTTATTCGCCTCACGTGGTCGAGCCACCTCTTTTCCAAAGCAAGACACCGATGTCTTAAAGCGGGAGCATATTTTTGGGAAGATTCATTTAATGGGGATTCGCCCCATTAAGACTGCTAACACGAATCGCACCATCGGTTATGTTGAAGTGACTAATAATCTAAGGGATTATAATCATGCGATGCTGGAATTACGGATCGTTCTGGTGGTTGTTGTGTTATTTGCAATGTTGTTTAGTGCTGTAATTGGTTACTTATTAGCCAATCGTTTCTTGCAGCCGATTGAGGCAATGAAGCAGACGATTGAAGCTATTAATGTTGAACCAAATTCGAATGTGCGGATTCCGGAAACTAGGCGGAGTCAAGATGAACTTTCGGACCTGGTCATTGCGTTTAATGAAATGTTAAATCGGATTCAGCATTACTTTGAACAACAAGATCAATTTGTGAGCGATGTCTCGCATGAATTACGGACCCCGGTTGCGATCATTGAAGGTCACCTCCAATTATTGAATCGGTGGGGCAAAGATGATCCGGAAGTCTTGTCGGAATCTTTAGCAGCTTCTTTGCAAGAAATTTTACGGATGAAGAACTTGATTCAAGAAATGTTAGATTTAACGCGGGCTGATCAGGCGGTGACACAAGGCACCACTGAGGTGACGGATGTTGGGAAAGTTGTTTTACAAAATTATCATAATTTTGAGATGCTCTATCCTGAATTTACGTTTATTTTAGATGATGATTTGCATGGTCAAGCTTTAGTCAATATTAACCGGAACCACCTTGAGCAAATCATGATTATTCTATTGGATAACGCGATTAAATATTCAACGACGCGCAAGGAAATTCATATCGCGGTGGCTAACGATGAACGTTATGCGCAAGTTGCTGTCCAAGATTTTGGTGAAGGGATTTCGGAAGAAGATAAGAAAAAGGTTTTCCACCGGTTCTACCGGGTTGATAAGGCTCGGAGTCGGGAAAAAGGCGGTAATGGTTTAGGGTTAGCTATCGCCCAACAATTAGTTGAAGGCTACGATGGTAATGTCTCACTTGAAAGTAGTGTCGGACATGGGTCGGTCTTCCGGATTGAATTGCCACTCGTTAGAGAAACAAAGGCCGCACCAGAAGAAGATGCTGATTAAAAAAAGAGTGTGTTGTCAGTGGTTAGCTTTTGAGCACTTGCAGAACTTGGCGAATTGGTGATAAAATCACCGGTTTGATAAGTTTAGCAAAGCACAGAAAGTTACTGACAAAAGCACGTTTAAACCATCAATATTCGGATATCAAAAAGAGGCTCAGACAAAATTATTTTGTCTGAGCCTCTTTTAGTATCTCTAATTATGCTTGTGGTTTGTGGCGTTGTTTGCCTGAGTTACGTTTGCCTGTTTCAGAAGGCATCGTTGCCTTATTGGTGTGCGTGGTTTCTGGTGTCACAGGTGTTTCAGTTGCTTTAGCAGCTGCTTTTTTGGTGAACATGTCTTTTGTGACGACTGTGACGATTGGTTTTTCTTTGATTTCTTGATCAATACGTTTTTTAACACGGGGCATGATGATGAAGGTTGTGATCATTTGTTGAATAATCATAATCATCCCGCCGGCAAGGAAGTAAAGTGCTAAACCAGCTGGTGCAAATAACGAAATGAAGAATGTAATCGCAGGACTCATAAGGACGGTTGTTTGCATTTGTTTTTTTTGTTCAGCGGGCATCCCAACTAGTGAGAGGGCGCTTTGACCAACGTAAAAGAGGGTCGCAATAATGGTGATAATGATATTGGGTTGACCTAAGCCAATCCCGAAGAAATGACTACTTGAAATTTCGGGTGAGTATTGAATCGCTTGGTATAAACCAGAGAAGATTGGTAATTGAATTAATAAGGTTAAACAGCCAAGGCTAGGCATCATACTTGAATCATTTTCCTTATAAACCTTCATCATTAATTGGCTTAATTCGGCTTTTTCTTCAGGTGTTGTGGCAACCTTTTGTTGTGCTTGAACGATATCTAATTGTGGTTTCAAACGACGCGTTTTTTCTTGTTGCGCAGTCATTTTATTTGATTGGTTAAGCATTAATGGGAGTAAAATCATCCGCACAACGAAGGTGATGATGATGATCGCCCAGCCGTAACCATTGATGCCGCCGAAGAAATCAGCGATGCGTTCCATAATATGTTGTAATGGGACGGCGATGTATTTATAGGATGAACCATAGATGAAGCCAGTTGGGACTTTAGGATGGCTACTCATTTTTTGTGGCATACAGCCGGATAGAAATAATGTAACGGTCATTGCTAGCATCGCAAGTGTTGCGAAGCGTTTTGAATTTTTCATAAATTTAGCCCTTTCAAGATAAGTTTCAATAAGTGTAACTATACTGTAAGGGGCAACGTTTTTCAACCGACAACTGAAAATTTATGACACGCTGACACATCTTCCAAGGGTGTTTGAACAACACGATCAACGCGCCCACTAGGGGTCGGAGACGCTTTAATGGCGCCAATGAACTGTTCCAAAATGGCATCGGGGCCCATTGCGATAATTTTGACAGAACCATCGGGTTGGTTAGAGACGGTGCCAGTAATCCCTAATCGATCGGCCACCAGCTTAGTTGTCCAGCGGAAGCCGACACCTTGAACTCGGCCAAATACATCTAATTGGACTGCTTTTTGCATATTAATCACCTCTAGTCCATTGTAATCGCTTGGCGGTGATTTGGCGATTAAAAAGCAAGGCGCTGGCCCCATAGAATTTACAGGCCAAGTCGCGTATAATAGAAAGTACTAAATAGACTGGAGCACAACATGGAATACATTCAATCGAACCAAAATACTAAGATTAAAGCGGCTAAGAAATTAACCGTCAAGAAAAACCAACGTAAAGAAAATACTTATTTATTAGAAGGCTGGCATTTAGTGCAAGAAGCCATCCAAAATAAAGCAGTGATTCGCCAAGTCTTTGCCACCGAAAAATACGTTGATGAACGCGCCTTACGTGGTTTATATGATGATACTTTTGAAATCGCACCGGAAGTAGCCCAACACCTTAGCGAAACAAAAGCGCCACAAGGGATTTTTGCCGTTGTTGAGATGTCAGAAACACCAATGCCTGAAAAATTAACGGGTCGTTACTTATTATTAGACGCCGTTCAAGATCCTGGTAATATCGGCACGATGATTCGGACAGCAGATGCTGCTGGCTTTGCCGGTGTGGTTTTAGGGAATGGGAGTGTTGATCTATACAATCCTAAATTATTGCGGTCAATGCAAGGCAGTCACTTCCATTTACCAATCTATCAAGGTAACTTAATCGACTGGATGAAGAAATTCAACTCACAAGACGTACCGGTATATGGAACAGAATTAAACCCCGAAGCCATCAGTTATCAAGATGTGCCTAAGACCGCCGATATGGCTTTGATTTTAGGTAATGAAGGAAACGGTGTTGCCAAAGATGTCTTAGCAGCTACGACCCAAAACCTTTACATTCCAATTCCTGGGAATGCAGAATCATTAAACGTTGCAGTTGCTGCCGGGATTTTAATGTTTAAATTGATTGAAGGCTAATTCTTAAGTTTTCTTAATGAAGCGTTTTTTTTGAAGCAAATGACTTCTTTTTTAATCAAAAAGCTGTTATTCTTGTGGCAGAATTTGAATTTAAATCAGTCAGGAGTCTTTGAATGAACGCAACAGCTAAGTGGTATCAAGATGCAGATTATATGGCACTGATCGCCGATTTGTTAGAAAAAGAAGAAGTTCAAAAATTAGCAAATTACACACAGCATCATCATTCGGATCGTTTAGAACATTCACTCAGTGTTTCTTATCGAAGCTACGAGCTTGCCAAGAAGTGGCATCTTAACGTCCGCTCAGTTGCCCGCGCAGGCTTATTACATGATTTGTTCTATTACGATTGGCGCGATACGAAGTTTGATCTGGGGACCCATGCTTATGTGCACCCACGGATTGCTCTTCGGAACGCTGAGAAGTTAACTGAATTGTCACCAATGGAAAAAGATATTATTGTTAAACATATGTGGGGCGCAACTGTCAGCCATCCTAAATATCGTGAGAGTTATATCGTTTCATTAGTTGATGATTATTGTGCGATTACTGAATTTTGTTCGCCACTGTGGTCAAAATTCAAACAAAAAGTACGCCATCAATCAGCGGCCACACAAACCAACAAATAAAAGATGCCCAATCCTCAAGGTTGCTTTTTGCAACCTTTTTGAGTACACTTATTAATAATAAGTGTGAGGTGAGTAATGATGAGTATTGTAAAAGAAAATGCTAATTCTGACTGTCAAGAGACCTTCCAACTCTGTCCTAAATTTGAAAAAACATTCTCAATTTTAGGCAAGAAGTGGAATGGTCTGATCATTGATGTATTATTAGAAGGGGGCGCACAGCGCTTCAAGCATTTGGTTCATAGTGTGCCCAAGTGCAGTGATCGTGTGTTAGTTGAACGCTTGAAAGAATTAGAGCAAGCGGGCATCGTTGCTCGCATAACGAGTGCTGATTCATCGTTGATTGAATATCAACTAACTGAAAAAGGCGAATCGCTAGCACCTGTTATGGATGCGGTCCATAATTGGTCTGACCAATGGTGCAATACGAACGACTAGTTGCTTAATCATTGAATTTACGCTAAAATAAAGTTTATAGACAAAGATGAAAAAGAGTAACCTAACAACCAACTTTCAGGGAGAATAATCATAGACTGTAAGTTATTCAGTTGAGTTTAGGTGAAGTTCACTTTCAGAGTTGACCGTTGAGTCCGGTATTGCCCGTTACGCAAACTTGAGTGTATGACTAGGTCATAAACTAGGGTGGTACCGCGAAGCTTCGTCCCTTTTGAGGACGGGGCTTTTTTTGTTGGCAAAAATAAGGAGGAAATCAAATGTCATTGAAGGAACAGTTGGAACACTTGCAACAAAAGAGTTTGCAAGATATCCAAAAAGTTGTTGATTTAGATGCATTGAATCAGATTCGAGTAGAAGTACTTGGCAAGAAAGGGCCAATTACGGAGGTCTTGCGTGGTATGCGGGACTTAAGTAACGAAGAACGGCCTAAAGTAGGGGCTTTTGCAAACGAAATTAAGAGTGATTTAGCACAAGCAATTGAAGCGCGCAAAGCAGAATTAGAAGCTAAAAAAGAAGCTGCTCAATTAGCGCACGAAACAATTGACGTTACTTTACCAGGACAACCTGTTAAAAAGGGCACACCGCATGTTTTAACGCAAGTGATTGATGATTTAGAAGATTTATTCATCGGGATGGGCTATCAAGTCGTTGCCGGGTTTGAAGTGGAAGATGAAAAACATAACTTTGAAATGTTAAACATGCCTGCTGATCATCCGGCACGGGATATGCAAGATACCTTCTACATCACAAAAGATACGTTGATGCGGACCCATATGTCACCTAACGAAGCACGCGATCTTGAAAGCCACGACTTTGCTAATGGCCCCATCAAGATGATTAGCCCAGGTCGTGTTTACCGTCGTGATACCGATGACGCCACGCATTCACATCAATTCTACCAAATGGAAGGCCAAGTGATTGATAAGAACATTACGATGGCTGACTTAAAAGGGACCTTAGAATACACAATCCACCACATTTTTGGTGAAGATCGTGATTTACGTTTCCGGCCAAGTTACTTCCCATTCACGGAACCTTCTGTCGAAGTCGATATCTCATGTTTCCGTTGTAATGGCGAAGGCTGCAGTGTCTGCAAACAAACTGGTTGGATTGAAGTCTTGGGTGCAGGGATGACGCATCCAAACGTTTTAAAAGCCGGCGGTGTTGATCCAGAAGTTTACGGTGGTTTTGCTTTTGGACTTGGAATCGATCGGTTTGCAATGTTGAAATATGGTGTGGATGATATTCGGAACTTCTATTTAAACGATGTCCGATTCTTAAATCAATTCACACAGGAGGTTTAAGCAATGAAAGTATCTTATAACTGGTTAAAAGACTATTTAGATTTAACAACAGCGCCAGAAGCACTCGCAGAAAAAATTACCCGGACAGGGATTGAAGTCGCAGATGTTGCGCAAATGAGTGCGGGCTTGAAAAAAATTGTTGTGGGACACGTTTTAAGTTGCGAACCACATCCTGATTCAGATCATTTACATGTTTGTGAAGTTGATGTTGGTGAAGAAGAGCCCTTCCAAATTGTCTGTGGTGCGCCTAATGTGGCCGCTGGGCAATATGTGATTGTGGCCTTACCTAACTCACGAATTGCAGATAACGTGAAGATTAAAAAAGGCAAGATGCGCGGCGTTGTTTCAATGGGCATGATCTGTGGCCTACAAGAAATTGGTTTTGCCGATAGCGTTGTGCCTAAAGAATATGTCGACGGGATCTTTGTTTTCCCAGAAGCAATTGCACCGGGGACTGACGTTTATGAAGCACTTGGGATGACTGATTACATTATCGATCTTGATTTAACGGCTAACCGAGCCGATGCGCTTGGAATTCACGGGGTGGCTCATGAAGTAGCAGCGATTGAATCATTGACACCTCATTTTGAAGACGTAGCTGTTTCAGAAAGTGATGTTCAAACAAAAAATCAACTCAGTGCACAAGTGGCTGATGAACAGTTAGCGCCTAGTTATCACCTCCGGATGTTACAAAACGTGACGGTCCAACCAAGTCCATTGTGGTTACAAACCCGTCTTTGGAATGCTGGTATTCGCCCCATCAATAACCTTGTTGATGTGACAAACTACATGATGTTAACGTATGGTCAACCATTACACGCTTTTGATGCCGATACTTTAACTGGCGATCATAAGCAAATTGAAGTTCGTTTAGCTAAAACAGGTGAAAAATTAACGACCCTTGATGAAGCAGAACATGATTTAACCAATGAAGATATTGTCATCACAGATGGTAACCAACCAATCGCATTAGCGGGGGTCATGGGTGGTTTCAATTCAGAAATTACGGCTAATACTAAAAATGTGATTATCGAAGCTGCTATTTTTGCCCCAACGGCTGTTCGGAAAACGGCACAACGCCATAACTTACGTTCAGATGCCTCATCACGTTTTGAAAAAGGTGTGAATGTCGCTGATGTTCAAGTGGCTTTAGATGCCGCCGCCGCTATGATGGCTGAATTGGGTGCTGGTCAAGTCACTGCTGGGGTCGTGAGCCCAACAAACTTGGCACCACAACCTAAAGTAATTCAAATCGATTCAGCACGGGTCAACCGTGTATTGGGCACTGACATGAGTGTTCAAACGATGATTGATTTACTTGAACGTTTTGGTTTTGAAGTGGCTAACAACGCTGACCAATTGACGGTGACAATTCCTGCCCGTCGTTGGGATATTGAAATCCAAGCAGACGTGATTGAAGAAATCGCTCGTTTATACGGTTACGATAATTTACCAAGTACATTACCAACTGGCGATATGACAACTGGTGCTTTGACAACCGAACAAAAGGCGCTTCGCCGGACACGTCATACGCTTGAAGGCGCTGGTTTAACCCAAGCAATTAGTTATGCCTTGACGACTGAAGAAAAAGCAGGGCAATTTGCATTAGCTGCTAAACAAACAGCGACTGTTCTTGATTGGCCAATGACGCAAGATCATGCTTATTTACGAATGAATCTGGTTACTGGGTTACTCGATGATGCGGCCTACAACGTCGCACGGAAACAAACAGACTTAGCATTGTACGAACAAGGCCGGGTCTTTTTACAACACGCTGATCAAGCGCGTCCTAATGAAGTCGAATATGTTGCTGGTTTAATGAGCGGTAATCGCCAAGTCAAATCATGGCAAGAAGCGGCAGCACCAGTGGATTTCTATACAATCAAGGGTGTTGTTGATACCTTGATGGCTAGCTATAACTTGCAAGCAGCAGTTGCCTACCAAGCAACAGATGCTTATCCAGAGATGCATCCGGGTCGGACTGCCGCTATTTATGTCGGTGAAACATTCATCGGAATTGTTGGTCAAATCCATCCTAAAATTGCGAAAGCCACACATTTAAAAGAAACTTATATTTTTGAATTAGACTTGGCTAAAATCTTAGAATTACAACGTCAAACAATTATTGCCAAACCAGCACCTAAGTTCCCAGAAGTGACACGGGATATTGCCTTACAAGTGCCTGAAGCAGTTACGAATGCTGAATTGGTCAACGCAATCAAGGAAAAAGGCGGCCGTTATCTTGTTTCAGTATCATTATTCGACGTTTATGCGGGCAGCCATATCGAAGCTGGCGAGAAGTCAATGGCTTATACATTGACATATCTCAATGAAGACGCTACTTTAACAGAAGAAGAAGTTAACGCGGCCTTTGAAAAAGTTGTGGCGCACTTAGTGGCAACTTTCCAAGCGAAAGTCCGTTAATCTACGAATCTTTAATGCAATTTTTGAATAATTTGGTATAATGTTTTAAGGATTGTATTTAAAAGAGCAATTAGGAGGTCATCCTTTGAAGAATGCTGATCAAAAGGAGCCAGTTGATCAAAAAACGGCTGAAGAACGGCAATACGCTGAACGACGGGCTGAAAAAAAAGCAGCTAATAAAATTGTCTATTGGATTATTAGTATCCTGATAGCCTTAGTCATCATTATTGGTTTTATGGGGTATCGCTTTGTCCAATCATCGTTGAAACCTTATAACACAAATGCTAAACAAGAAATTACGGTTCAGATTCCTAACGGATCAACCAACAAGGAAATTGCCGCTATCTTACAAGATAAGCGACTCATTCGGAATGCATCTGTCTTTAACTATTACGTGAAGACACATAACTTTACCGATTTCCAAGCTGGTTATCACGTTTTGAAACAATCAATGAGCTTAGATAAGATTATTGCTAACCTTCAAAAAGAAGGGACGCCAACCCGTCCTCGCGATTCGAAGGGTAAGGTCTTAGTCAAAGAAGGGGTTACCCTTGAACAGATTGCAACTGCAGTCGGCAAGGAAACCAAATTCTCGAAGGCTGCTTTCATGAAGCAGGTTCAAGATAAGAAATTCTTGGCAAGTCTTGAGAAGAAATACCCACAACTCTTGTCATCAACGATGGCTAAGAAGAACGTTCGTTATCACTTAGAAGGTTATCTCTTCCCAGCAACGTATGAAGTCTATAAAGACAGCACGTTGAAAGAATTGATTACCGAAATGGTGAAGACAACGGATCAAAACTTACAACCATATTATGCAACAATGAAGAATAAGAAATTGTCTGTTCAACAAACATTAACATTGGCCTCATTAGTTGAACGTGAAGGGGTAACCGCAAGTGATCGTCAAAAGATTGCTGGTGTCTTCTTTAACCGTTTAGATATTGATATGCCAATTCAATCAGATATTTCTGTTATGTACGCATTGAATACGCATAAGACACATCTCTATAATAAAGATACTAAAGTCGACTCACCTTATAACCTCTATGTTCATTCAGGTTACGGGCCAGGACCATTTAACTCGCCAAGTTTACAATCTATAACGGCGGTCTTAAACCCAGCTGATCGTGATCAAGGTTATCTCTACTTTGTGGCTAACTTGAAGACGGGTAAGGTTTATTACTCGAAGACTTTCGAGCAACATACAGACACAACGAGCTCGATTGAAGATTAGTAATGTATCATAGAAGTCGACCTCAAGCGGGGTCGACTTCTGTCTGTCCAAAAAGAAGTTGAGAAAAAGGAGCGTCTAATGACGAGTCAAAAAAAAGCACCCATAATTATCGGCGTAACTGGTGGTTCAGGTAGTGGCAAAACCACTGTTAGCCAGGCAATCGCACAAAAATTTGCAAACCATTCGGTGATGTTATTACCACAGGATGCGTATTATAAACATCAAGATGGTTCGTTTGAAGAACGCCAAGAAACCAACTATGATCATCCAGATGCGTTTGATACTGATTTATTGATCGAACAAGCAACCATGTTGAAAAATCATCAATCAATTGAACAACCTGTTTATGATTATAAAATCCACAACCGGACAGATGAAGTTGTCCATGTGGAACCACAAGATGTGATTATCTTGGAAGGAATTTTGGTATTAGCGGATGCCCGGTTACGTGATTTGATGGACATCAAAGTTTACGTTGATACGGATGATGATATTCGTTTATTAAGACGGATGAGTCGTGATATGGAGAGTCGGGGACGTTCATTTGATGATATTGTGATGCAATATCTCAAGACAGTTAAACCTATGTTCCACGAATTTATTGAACCAACAAAACGGTATGCAGATTTAATCGTGCCCGAAGGTGGTAACAACCGAGTGGCGATTGATCTCTTGGTAACGAAGATTCAATCTATTCTAAATATGAATGACTAATAATTAAACGAGGTGACTATAATGGCACAAAAAAAATTCCCAATGACTGCAGAAGGTAAAGAAAACCTAGCTAAAGAACTTGAAAACTTAAAAATGGTTAAACGACCAGAAGTAATCGATCGGATTAAGATTGCACGTAGTTTCGGTGATTTATCAGAAAACTCTGAATACGAATCTGCTAAAGATGAACAAAGCTCACTTGAAACACGGATCGTTGAAGTTGAAAACATGCTTCGTTTTGCTGAAGTGATTGATGTTGACAATATTGCTGTTGATGAAATCGCTGTTGGTAAAACTGTCAGCTTCACAGATGATGAAGATGGCGAAGAAGAAACTTATCAAATCGTTGGTGCTGCAGAATCTGATCCATTTAACGGTAAGATTTCAAATGACTCACCAATTGCCCAAGCATTAGTTGGCAAACACGTCGGTGACAAAGTCGTGGTTCAAACACCAGGCGGCGACATGCACGTAACCATTACGGAAGTTAAATAGAGTGCGTCATTAAGCGGGTGCAACCTGAGGATTAGCCTAATAGGGTGAATAAGCGACGATAGTCGATTATTTGACCTATGTAGCTAACCGGAAGGTTGTGCTTAATGAAAGCACGTTTCAAAAATAGAGTGCTGACTCAAACGGGTTGGCTTTGAGGATTAACCTAAAACCGGGGATTATGGCACACTTGGCCATGGTTCCCGGTTTGTAGTTAACCGGAAAAGACAGTTTGAGAAGCACGTTTCAAAAATAACCTGCTAACTAAAAGGGTCGGGACAAAGTTAATTTGTCCCGGCTCTTTTTTTAGTTGAACTTTTATAGTCAAACCGTTTCAAACGCACTCTTTTTGAGTTAATCAGCCCCTAGACTGATTGGCGTTTAATGATTAAGCTTGTATAATGATTTTAAAGAGTTGAGAGGAGACCAAATTATGCCGTTTTTCTGGCGGATTTTTTTAATCGTAGAAGCAATCATCTTTGGGACCTTTATTTGGCAGATTATTACCTATCCGCCTTATTTAGTCTATATTATTATCGGGATTCTCGGATTAGTCTGGGCTAATAAACGCCGAATGGCTAATAAGCGGGGCTTTTGGACGACGTTTCTAACGATGATGAGTAGTGTGGCGGTCGCAGTGCCATTGTTGATTAATTTTTCATTATGGCTGATGTTGATTGTCGCGGTTGTTTTCATGGCGATCAACCATAGTCATGCGAGTCATTTTAATAACCGTAATTTAAACAATTTATTTGAAAATGCACCATGGCGCAAAAAGAATTTCATACCGATTAATACAACTGCTCCCAAGCCAAAACAAGCAACTGTTACACGGCATAATTGGTTTGGTCATCAGACGATTGGGACGAATATTTTTGAATGGGACGATATTAACTTTGCCGTCTTAGCTGGTGATACGATTATTGATTTAGGCAGTACGATTTTGCCTAAGGATGATAACCATATTGTCATTCGTAAAGGGTTTGGTAAAACGCGGATTTTAGTACCAGTTGGCACCGGGATTTATTTAGACCACTCGGCGATGTTAGGGACTGTCACGATTGACGAGCAACAATATCACTTGAAAAATGAGTCACTTCAGTTGTATAGTACCAATTATGATGAAGAAAGTCGCCATCTGAAAATTATCACGAATGTCGTGATTGGCGATCTTGAGGTGATTCTAGTATGAGTAAACTCGCGCGCAGTTTTGTGTTTATTAGTACCGGATTGTTGACGCTTCTGTTTTCAGTGGCGTTATTTTTTGCGTATTTCTATAGCATTCAACAAGATCAGTGGTTATTAAGTCTGGCAACGGTTCGCTTTTTCTATGTACCGTTAATTGCCTATATTATTGTGGCAGCGTTAATTGTGGCGACGGTTGTAACGAGTATTTTTTATCTCGTTTTGCGTCAACAGGTCTCACATACGGAGAGCCAATTACAATATTTAGTTTCCGGACAGTATGAATCACCCGTTTTTAAACAAATTAATGCCGATAATGGTAATTTTTCGATGACAATCGAACAAACAGTTGAACAATTACGACAAAAAATGATACGCTTACAACGTGACATTCAAAGTTATAGTGATCGGCCACCAGTCATTGCGGGGGAGACGAAGGAAGAAATTTTGGCCCAAGAGCGGCACCGTCTAGCTCGCGAGTTGCATGATTCTGTTAGTCAGCAGTTATTTGCGGCGACGATGATGTTGTCGGCATTAAGCGAAGTGGCCCAAAAACAAGCGGATAATCCGCAGCTGTTACAATCGCTAACGACGGTTGAGCGGGTCTTGAATGATGCGCAGTCAGAGATGCGGGCATTGTTGTTACATTTACGGCCAGTGACGTTGGAGGGTAAGAGTTTACGCGATGGGATTATTCAGTTGTTGAATGAATTGAAGACTAAAATTGCGGTGGAAATTACTTGGGATATTGATAATGTTATTCTACCAAGTGGGATTGAGGATAATCTGTTTAGAATCGTCCAAGAATTATTATCCAATACTTTGCGGCATGCGAAAGCCCAAGAAATTGAAGTCTATTTGAAAAAAATCGGCCAGACCGTTTTATTGAAAGTAATGGACGATGGCCAGGGCTTTGATCCAAAGGTTGCGCAAAAGGCTGGCAGTTACGGTTTAAATAACATTACAGAGCGAGCACAATCGGTTGGCGGAACGGCTAAGATTATTAGTTTACCCAACCAAGGCACAAGCGTTGAAATTAGAGTACCACTTTTGAAGGAGCGAAATTAAAGTGATAAAAGTATTGATTGTAGATGACCACGAGATGGTTCGATTGGGGATTTCAACTTATTTAGGGGTGCAAGACGATTTAGAAGTGGTCGATCAAGCGGTTAATGGTCGCGAAGGTGTCGAAAAGGCATTGGCACTACGGCCAGATGCGATTTTAATGGATCTCGTTATGCCAGAAATGGATGGGATTGAAGCCACTAAGACGATTCTAAAGGCTTGGCCTCAAGCCAAGATTATTATTCTAACCAGCTTTATTGATGATGAAAAAGTCTACCCAGCAATCGAAGCTGGTGCAGCAAGTTACATATTAAAAACGTCGACGGCTGAAGAGATTGCCAACACGATTCGGAAGACAACTGCGGGGCAATCAGTTTTAGAACCTGAAGTCACTAATAAGATGATGAATCGTATGACGCACCAGGCAGAAACAAAGTTATACGAAGATTTAACGAACCGTGAACGAGAAGTTCTAGGCTTGATTGCCAAGGGCCGCAGTAATCAAGAAATTGCGGATGAATTATTCATCACGCTTAAAACGGTTAAGACGCATGTTTCCAATATTTTAGCGAAGTTACAAGTTGACGATCGGACGCAGGCCGCAATTTATGCCATCAAGCACCAATTAGCGGATTAATTTAAAAATTTGGGAGGTTATGAAGATGCAAATTACAGTTACAGATGCAGCAAGTCATTGGTTTCAAGAGGAACTCGCTTTAAAACCAGGAGAAGCAGTGCGCTTTTTCGGTAAGGTTTACGGTCAAACGGCTGTTCATGACGGCTTTTCATTAGGGATGGAACGGGCTGAAGTCAGTCAACCGATTGGCCAAGTTGAAAAAGACGGGATTACTTATTTCGCCAGTGATTCGGATGCTTGGTTTTTTGCTGACTATGACCTAGCAATTGATTATGATGCGCAATTAGACGAACCGAAATATACTTTCCCAAAACATTGACAATTGATGTTAAAAAAGGCCCGAGACAAAAATTACTTTTGTCCCGGGCCTTTTTTAATACTTAGAGCAGATAAATATTATGATGACGCTGGATATGTTAAGTTGGAAGTAGGCTTTATGAGAGGATGAGGACATTGTATCTAGCAATTAAGGAAATGAAGCATGCTAAATTGCGCTATTCATTAATTATTTTTACACTTTTTTTGATTGCCTATTTAATTTATTTTTTAACAGGCTTAGCGTATGGGTTGGCCAACAACAACCGGTCAGCAATTGATCATTGGGATGCCAATCGAATCGTGATCAGTCAGTATGCGAATAAAAATTTGGCGGCCTCTGAGTTACAAACAAAGTCACTGCCAACGATTAAAGGGGACCAACAAGATCACGCTTATCTAGGTCAGATGATGGGGGTTGTTAGTGGTTCGCAAATCGAAAAACAAAATACGAGTGTTTTTGGCATTGATTTTGATGATTTTCTAAAACCGACGTTAACGAAGGGCCGCTTACCAAAAGCGGCCCGTGAAGTGGCTGTTGATGATAGTCTCCAAGGGATTAAATTGAATCAGGAGATTAAATTAAACGGCCGTTCTGAAAAATATAAGGTAGTTGGGTTAACGAACGATCACCGTTATAACACGCAACCGGTCACGTATTTGAGCTTAAAGGATTTCCGTCAGATGCGCTATGGCCCAGCGGCTAACGATCAGATTAATGCCGTCGTTTTAAGAGATGGTGCCTCTATTAAAAAGGATGATCAATTAACGAACCTAACGATTAAACAGTTAATCGATAATATTCCGGGTTACGGGCCACAAGTGAAAACCTTCGCGCTAATGATTGGTGCTTTACTAATCATTGTCGCCTTCATTGTGGGGATTTTTATGTATATTATCACCATTGAAAAGACGACGGTTTATGGTGTCATGCGAACTCAAGGGATATCAGGTGGTCAATTAGTATCCAGTTTGATGTGGCAATCACTCTTCCTAGGCTTAATTGGCGTGGGTGCTGGTTTCATTGGCAACTTGCTAACAACCTTGGTATTACCAGTCAGTGTGCCGTATGCTAATAATAGTTTATTAATTGGGGCCTTTTCAGCGGTGCTATTGCTGATGACGGTGGTCGGTGCACTATTTTCAATTTGGCGGATTCTAAAAATTGATCCGCTAGATGCGATTGGAGGGGCTTAATATGAGTTTAATGCGCTTAGAACAAATTACTAAACGATTTGGCAGTGGTGATCAGCAGACGACCGCCCTCAAGCAAATCGATTTAATGATTGAAAAAGGGCAATTTATTGGTTTGACAGGGCCTTCTGGTTCAGGGAAAACCACCTTGCTAACGATTATGGGCAGCTTGCAAAGTCCTAGTGATGGTCAGCTCTATTTTAAGGATCAAGAAATAGGACACCTAACGGAAAAGGAACGGTCGGCCTTGCGATTTAACGATTTTGGTTTTATCTTGCAAAGTTCAAACCTCGTTTCCTTTTTAACGGTCAGTGAACAATTTGAACTAGTTGATCGACTCCGGAAAACAGCTAGTCCGAATAAGGCAGACGACCTTTTGAAGGAACTAGGGGTATTGGATCAACGCCGTCAATACCCGGCTAGCTTGTCAGGTGGGCAGCGCCAACGTGTTGCAATTGCCCGCGCGCTTTATGGGCAGCCAGCGTTAATCTTTGCTGATGAACCGACTGCCAGTTTGGATAGCAAACGTGCCATTCAGGTTGCCGAGCAGTTATCGGCAATTACTAAAAAAACGGGTCAGACGATTGTGATGGTTTCGCACGATGAACGCGTTTTAGCTTATACGGATCAAGTTTACATCATGCGTGATGGTCAATTGACTGATAAATGATAATCATAAACTTTGACGAATGGTTGAGTAATTCGTTACCATGAAGATATACTAATCAGTAAGGAGTGTTTTAAATGACAAATAAAGAGAAGTTAGATGGCATGAAAGATCAAGTTACTGGTAAGGTTCAAGAAACAGCCGGTAAAGTAACAGGCGACAAAGAAACAGAAGCAAAAGGTAATGCCAAGGGTATGATGGGCAAGGCCAAAGAAAAATTAGCGGAAGCTAAGGATAAAGTCGCTGAAAAGACAAATGAAGCCATCGACGATGTCAAAGAAAAAATGGATAAATAAGTCTAACTAAAAAGTGATTCTACGCATCCGTTATGGACGAGTAGAATCACTTTTTTAATGTTCAGTATCGATTTTAACGACCACGCGACCAGCTTGTTTAGTGGGGGTGCTCAGTTCAGTTGCGAGTTCTGAAAATGCGATGTTGCGAATTAATGGCCAGGTTTGCGGTTTGAAGTTAGTGGCTAACAACTGCCAGATTTCTTTGCGATCCTTACGGGGGTAATTGACCGAATCGATCCCGACGAGCGTTACACCGCGTAAAATGAAGGGAAAGACCGTTGTTGCGAGCTTAAAGCCTGCAGCGTTACCACAAGCTGCGACTAAACCATCTTGGGCCATGTAAGGGAGAATGTGTGCTAAGACATCACCACCAAGTGTGTCGATGACACCAGTATAGGATTGGTGGGCCAAGGGTTTGAGTGGGGCGGTTAAGAGATCATCGGTTGCAATGACATGTTTGGCACCCAGTTGAGTTAAGTAATCCGTTTGACTGAGATCGCGTGTCGTCGCTGTGATGTTGGTGAAACCAAGTTGTGCTAACATTGTGAGCGCATAGCTACCAACACCACCAGTCGCACCTGTGATTAGTAGTGGTGTATCGTGATCCCGTGTAAAAGGCTGTCTAAGAATTTTAGTAAGGGCGATAGCCGCGGTGAACCCAGCAGTTCCCAGTTGCATTGTTTCTTGGGGTGTTAGTTCAATTGGACATTTCAAGAGCCATTCGCTAGGGACTTTGACGTATTGTGCATAACCGCCGTCGATGCTAATGCCGGTACCGTAGCCTGTACATAAGACGCATTCACCTGCTTCAAAAAAAGGATTGTCTGAAGTGACCACGGTGCCGACAAAATCAACGCCGGGTGTTGCGGGATAGTTTTTAAGAACGCCACTTTTAGCATTCATAGTGAGGCGGTCTTTGTAATTGATATCTGAGTAGGCAACCTTGATTAAGACGCCTTCTTTTGGTAAATCGGGTGTCAATTTTGTTGCGTACTGAGCAGTAACAGTTTCATTGTCGTGCGTTAAAACCAAAGCTTGATAAGCGACCATAATATAAAACCTCATTTCCGATAGTTTAGTTAGCTTCATTATACAACAAAACAAGGTTTGAATTGGCATACTAAGCTGGAAACGGTATAATTGAAGGGATATTTATTAACTTATCGAGCCATTATTTATAATAGTATGTAGAGGGGATTACGAAAATGCAGCAACCAATGGTGGAATTTAAAAACGTCATCAAGAAGTATGACGATAATCAAATCCTAAAGGGAATTGATATGGCACTAGAAAAAGGTAAGTTTTATACCTTATTGGGGCCCTCAGGCTGTGGTAAGACAACAATTCTGAGAATTATTGCTGGTTTTACAAATGCCTCTTCTGGGGATGTGTTATTTGAAGGAAAACGGATGAATGATTTGCCGGCTAATAAGCGTCAGGTTAATACCGTTTTTCAAGATTACGCCTTATTTCCCCATCTGAACGTTTTTGATAATGTTGCCTTTGGGTTGAATTTACGTAAAGTTAAGAAAAGTGACGTTGAAAAAAAGGTGATTGAAGCACTGAAACTTGTGCGTTTGGGTGGCTATGAACACCGCGAAATTAGTGAATTATCAGGTGGGCAGCAACAACGGGTGGCAATTGCCCGTGCGTTGGCCAATGAACCTAAAGTTCTCTTATTAGACGAACCGTTATCAGCGTTAGATATGAAATTAAGAAAAGCAATGCAATATGAATTACGTGATCTCCAACAACGATTAGGGATTACCTTCTTGTTTGTGACGCATGATCAAGAAGAAGCACTTGCAATGAGTGATGAAATCTTTGTTATGAACGAGGGGAATGTCCTTCAAAGCGGGACCCCCGTTGATATTTACGATGAACCAATTAATCACTTTGTCGCAGATTTCATTGGGGAAAGTAATATATTGCCCGGGAAAATGGTTGCTGATTATCAAGTAGAAATTGTCGGTAAAGTTTTTGAATGCGCTGATGCAGGGATGAAACCTAATGAAGCCGTTGAAATTGTGTTACGTCCAGAAGATTTGGATATCGTAGCCGTCAACCAAGGACAGTTAGTCGTGACCGTTGATACGCAATTATTCCGAGGAGATTATTATGAAATTACCGCCTATGATGACGATCGTAACCGGTGGTTAATTCATTCGACTAACCCAGCTAAAGATGGCCAACAAGTTGGCTTATTCTTCGAACCAGAGGACGTCCACGTCATGCGTTTTGGCGAATCTGAAGAAGATTTTGACGCGCGTCTTGAAAGTTATGAAGAGGAGGATTAAGGCGGCTTATGCGAAAAAAACAATTAATTTATTATTTACCTTACGCGCTGTGGCTTTTGTTATTCGTGCTAGCACCGGTCGCTTTAATCGTTTATCAATCCTTCTTTGATATTAATAACCATGTGACGCTCCAAAATTATGTCACTTATTTTGAATCCGGCACTTATTTGAAGATGACGCTTAATTCACTGTGGTATGCTTTTTTGATTACGTTAATTACGTTATTAATCAGTTATCCAACCGCTTATTGGCTCCATCAAACCAAGCATAAGCAATTATGGCTGTTACTCATTATTTTACCAACTTGGATTAATCTCTTGTTAAAAGCATACGCCTTTATCGGGATTTTCAGTCAAGATGGCGCCATCAATCACTTCTTAGGGTGGTTTGGTATCGGGCCACAACAGATTTTATTCACCAACTTTAGTTTCTTGGTGGTGGCGACCTATATTGAAATTCCATTTATGATTTTACCGATTTTCAATAGTTTGGAAGAATTAAATCCTTCTTTAGTGAATGCGAGTCGCGATTTAGGGGCCAGTAATTGGCAGACCTTTTCAAAAGTCGTGTTACCTTTGACGATGGCCGGTGTTAAAGCGGGTGTGCAAGCCATCTTCATCCCATCATTATCACTATTCATGTTAACGCGTTTAATCGGGGGTAACCGGGTGATTACTTTAGGGACCGCGATTGAAGAACATTTCCTAACGACGATGAATTGGGGCATGGGTTCGACAATCGGGGTTGTCTTGATTGTCGCAATGGGCCTTATCATGATGTTAACCGGTGAAAAGAAGACGAAGAAGAAGGTGACGATGAAATGAAACAAGCTAAGATTAAATGGCAACATGTTTGGTTAATTGTCGTCTTCATTTTGTTGTACGCACCGATTTTTTATCTGATTTTCTATTCTTTCAGTAGCGGCGACAATATGAACGGCTTTAAATCGTTCACTTGGCAAAATTACCAAGATTTATTTGCAGATACACGGATGATTGAGATTGTCTTAGAAACACTATTAATTGCGATTTTATCATCACTATGTGCCACGATCATTGGGACCTTTGGCGCGCTAGGAATTTATTCCACCAAGCAACGGCGGTTAAGAAATATTATTTTATCTTTGAATAATATCTTGATGGTCTCACCCGATGTTATCATTGGGGCCAGCTTCTTGATTTTCTTCACGTTCTTGGGCCTTGGGCTAGGGTTTGGGTCAGTTTTACTGAGTCATATTGCCTTCTCAATTCCAATCGTGGTCTTGATGGTGCTGCCTAAATTAAACGAAATGCGACCTGCATTAGTTGATGCGGCGCGTGATTTAGGTGCGACTGATTGGCAAGTGCTCAGCAAGGTGATTTTGCCCTATATTAGTTCAGGTATTTTTGCCGGCTTTTTCATGGCTTTTACCTACTCACTTGATGATTTTGCAGTGACCTTTTTCGTTACCGGCAACGGTTTTGAAACGTTATCCGTTGAAATCTATTCACGGGCTCGACAAGGGATTAGTTTAGAAATTAACGCGCTATCAGCCTTGATGTTTGTCTTCTCACTATTATTAGTGGGTGGCTATTACTTATTAAATCAACGCAATCAAGCACACAAAGCAAAACGGAAGCAGAAAATGGGGGCGCCAGTTAAATGAATAAATTAGGACGATTAACGTTAGCAATCCTCGTCGTCTGTGCAGCCCTTTGGTTCGGGACGGTTCAGCTACAAAAATCGCAAGGTTATACGAAAAATAATACACTAACCCTCTATAATTGGGGTGATTATATCGACCCATCATTGATTAAGAAATTTGAAAAGCAAACCGGCTATCACGTTTCGGTTGAAACTTTTGATAGTAATGAAGCGATGTACACTAAGATTAAACAAGGTGGCACGGCTTACGATTTGGCAGTTCCCAGTGAATATATGATTGAAAAAATGCGGAAGGCCAATCTCTTGAAACCAATCGATCATTCACGACTAACTGGTTTTCAAAACATCGGTAAACCTTATTTGAACCAACCATTTGACCCGGGTAATAAATACTCGCTCCCTTATTTCTGGGGGACGTTAGGCATTATCTATAATGATCAATTAGTCGATCGGCCCTTAACGCATTGGTCCGATTTATGGCAAGCAAAATATCGCGGTAAAATTATGGTCGTCGATAGTGCGCGGGACATGATGGCGGTGGGCTTAATTGAAAACGGCCAATCTGTCAATAGTACCAACCCAGTGGCGTTAAAAGCTGCTAAAGCACGTCTTGATCAGATGGCACCCAATGTTAAGGCGATTGTTGCCGATGAAATTAAGATGTACATGGTTCAAAATGAAGCGAGCGTCGCCGTGACCTGGTCCGGTGAAGCGGCTGAAATGTTAGCCAACAATAAACATCTGCACTATGTGATTCCGGAAGAAGGGAGCAACGTTTGGTTTGATAATCTCGTGATTCCCAAGACGGCTAAACATACCAAAGCAGCTTATGCCTTTTTAAACTTCATGTTAGAACCTAAGAATGCGGCGCAAAACGCGGAATACATTGGCTATTCAACACCGAATATGCCGGCTAAAGCGTTATTGCCGGCAGCAATCCGGAATAATCCAGCCTATTACCCAAGTCAAAAAGTGCTGAATAAACTACAAGTTTATAGTGATTTATCACCTGAGATGGTTGGTCTATACAACGATTTATTCCTAGAATTTAAGATGCAACATTAATTGTGAAGCTATCAGCAAACAAAAAGGCTTCATGGTATAATGGAAAAAGAAATTTTTTGAATGGAGGTCACCATGTCAGTTGATTGGGCACAATTGTTAACCTGGCGCATGTTAGCCAATATTTTGGATATCATTGTGGTCTGGTATTTTATTTATAAATTAATCATGTTGATTCGGGGCACGAAAGCCGTGCAGCTTTTCAAAGGCATCATGGTCATCGCCATCATCAAGATTGTCAGTTGGTACCTTGGCCTAAGGACCGTTTCGTACATCATGGATCAATTTATCAGTTGGATTGTGATTGCTTTAATCGTCATCTTCCAACCAGAAATTCGTCGTGGCTTGGAACATATCGGGCGCGGTTCACTATTGATGCGGGGTAATAATCCTAAACTTGAAAAAGAAAACAACTTGATTAAGGCCTTAGATAAGGCGATTCAGTACATGTCAAAGCGGCGAATTGGGGCATTGATTACCATTCAGATGAATACCGGGTTAGAAGACTATATTGAAACCGGGATTGATCTAGACGCCGATGTCACAGGGGAATTATTGATTAATATCTTTATTCCCAACACGCCACTGCATGATGGGGCCGTTATTATTCGCGAGGATAAGATTGCCGTTGCGGCGGCTTACTTGCCACTGTCAGAAAGTAATCTAATTCCTAAGGAACTGGGGACGCGGCATCGTGCGGCTGTCGGGATTAGTGAAGTAACGGACGCGTTGACGATCGTTGTTTCTGAAGAAACCGGTGGTGTCACGTTAACCAAGAATAACGAATTGATGCGCGACTTAACGCGGGAAGATTACTTGAAATACTTAAACTCACACTTAATTACGCAAGAAGAAGATAAGGTGAGCCTATTGCAAGAATTCGTTGACGGCTTCAAAAAAGGAGGCCATAAATAATGAAAAACTTTATAGAAGGGCCTTGGTTGTACCGGATATTAGCGCTTTTCTTATCGTTACTCCTTTTTAGCTACGTTAATATTGATAAAATTAATACCACGCGCCAAATTAATAATAACAACACACAAATGTTAGCGACCCGCAGTGAAACTGTGAAGGTGCCGTTGCAAATTAATGCGGATACCGATAAATATTTTATTACCGGCTATCCTCAAAAAGTTAAAGTAACCTTGTCAGGTCCTAATGCGTTGATCACATCTGCTGTCAATACGTTGAATTTCCGGGTGATTGGCGATTTAACGAAGCTAGGTGCTGGGACGCATACGGTTAAATTAACACAAACCGGGATTAACAAAGACATCAAAGTGAAGATTGAACCAGCTACCATTAAGGTTAAAATTGAACATAAATTGACTAAGGAGTTCCCAGTACAAGTTAACGTCAAGGAAGAAAATTTGGCGACTGGTTATAGTATTGGCAATCCTAAGATTAGTCAAGATGTCGTACAAGTTAGTGGAGCCAAGGCAGCTGTTAATTCAGTTGCGCGAGTGGTAGCGACAATTGATCCTGATAAAGGGACCAAAAATGATATTAACGAAGAAACGCTTCTACAAGCGGTTGATCGTAATGGTAAGACGGTGAATGTTTTAATTTCACCCCAAACTGTTAATATTAAGATTGCCGTTCAGATGAATAAAAAGACGGTCCCACTCAGTTTACAAAAAACGGGTGAAAAGAGCGGCTACCAGTACACGTTGAGTTCAGAAACGGAACAGGTAACGGTGTACGGGAAGAAGCAAACTTTGGCAACCTTAACGGACTTACCACTAACGGTCGATATGACGGATATCACTAAAGATACGACACGCACGGTGACTTTGACGCTTCCAAGTGGGGTCTATGACAGTCATCCTAAACAGGTAAAGGTCAATATTAAGGTTACAGCACCAACTGGGATGACGACTAGTCGTACGGAAACAACAACGCAGTCTTCATCAGAGTCAACGACTTCAATGAGTCAAAGCCAAGTGCAAAGTAGCAGTAGTAGTACGACAAGTGAGAGTCAGACGACTGATAATAATCAAACCAGTGAGTCAAGTAGTAGTAGTGACAACTCAAGCAGTACAGCAAATACGAACGAATCATAAAACGTTTAAGAAGATGGAATGGAGATAATTAGACATGACAAAATATTTTGGAACTGACGGTGTACGTGGCGTTGCTAATCTAGAATTAAGCCCAGAAATGGCATTTAAATTAGGTCGCGCTGGCGGCTACGTTTTAACAAAACATGCTGATAAAAACCAACGGCCTAAAGTGTTAGTTGCTCGCGATACACGGATTTCAGGACAAATGTTAGAACAATCTTTAATTTCTGGCTTATTGTCAGTCGGGATTGAAGTCCTATCATTAGGCGTCATCACAACGCCAGCGGTTGCTTATTTAATTAAGGTTCAAGAAGCAAGTGCCGGTATCATGATTTCTGCATCACATAACCCCGCTATTTATAATGGGATTAAATTCTTCGGAGCTGATGGTTATAAATTACCTGATGCCACTGAAGAAGAAATTGAAGCTATTTTAGATGCACCAGAAGATACATTACCACGTCCAGAAGGTGAAGGCCTTGGGACTGTTGAAGAATATCCAGAAGGTGCTTTGAAATATACACAATTCTTGGAACATACAATTCCTGATGATTTAGAAGGCTTAAAAGTGGCTGTTGATGGCGCTAACGGTTCAACAAGTGGTTTGATTAGCCGAGTCTTTGCTGATTTAGAAACTGACTTCACAACAACTGCTACTCATCCTAACGGTTTAAATATCAATGATGGTGTGGGTTCAACTCATCCTGAAAACCTTGTTAAAAAGGTTTTGGAATCAGGCGCTGATATGGGCTTAGCTTTTGATGGCGATGGCGATCGTTGTATCGCAGTCGATGAATTAGGGAACATTATTGATGGCGATAAGATCATGTTTATTTTGGGTCACTATCTTTCTGAAAAAGGTCGCCTGAAACAAGATACAATTGTCACAACAGTGATGAGTAACATTGGCTTGTATAAAGCAATTGAAGCTAATGGAATGAAATCTGCCCAAACAGACGTTGGTGATCGCCACGTCGTTGAAGAAATGCGCGAAAAAGGCTTTAACTTAGGTGGCGAACAATCTGGCCATATTATTATTTTTGATTACCATAACACTGGTGACGGGATGTTAACTGGGATTCAATTAATGAATGTCATGAAACAAACCGGTAAGAAATTATCAGAATTGGCAGCTCCAGTTCAAACTTACCCACAAAAATTAGTTAACTTAACAGTTAAGGACAAGGATGCTTGGTTAACAAACGATAAGATCCAAGCCGCTATTGATACTGTTGAAAAAGAAATGAACGGTGATGGCCGCGTCTTGGTCCGTCCTAGTGGGACAGAACCACTATTACGTGTCATGTGTGAAGCCGCTACTGAAGAAAAGGTTAACCAATATGCGGACCAAATTGCCGCAGTCGTTCAATCTGAAATTGGTGAATAATTAAAAAGGAGTGCTTTTAGTTGCGGGTAGCAACTGAGCATTAAGACAAAATTGCCAGTAATTCAGGGTTTTAGGATTACTGGCAATTTTAGATTAAGCGGAAGTTGTTGCAACCAAAAAGCACGTTTAAACCAAGAGTGCGTTTGAAACGGTTTGACTTTGAGCATTAACCTAATTTGACGAATTAGCGATAAAATCGCTGATTTGGCAGATGTCGTTAAGCGCAGAAGGCAGTTTCGAAAAGCACGTTTAAACGATAAAATTTCGACGATTCAAAAAGAGCGTAAGACAAAAGTAATTTTGTCTTACGCTCTTTTTTTGTGCCTATGATTTTAATGCCAAGTGATTTGTTGATACATCACAAAAATGAAAGTAATCAACAAGACAATCGCAGCGGAGATGTAATACCACTCTTTAACAAGAATCATCGGCGCCTCGGTTAACGAGAAGTTGCGGCGATAGCGTTTGATGCTGAAGATACTGACTTCATTGACGATTATCAATAAGAGTGGTTCGAGGAGCAACATGAAGCGACTACCAGATGAATCAACGACGTTATCAGCGGTGATATGTAAGGCGACGGTCTGAGGGGCAACCAAGATGAAACCCACCCCGACTAGTAACCCGATTAGCGAAATGAGGCGAAGCGTTAGAATAGCTTTTTTCATGATCAAGACTCCCGATTAAGTTTCGAATAGGTCTAGTATAGCATAATTTAACAGGATTCATTCAGGACTATACCAATGTTTTATATTGATATATACCAATAAAAATGTTGACAATAAAAACGTTGGTGTTATTATATTTAAGTGTTATACCAATTAAATTTAAAAATAAAACCAAAGAGAAAAAGAGGAATTTGATATGTGTGGAATTGTCGGTGTGATTGGTAAAGAAGATACGACTGAAATTTTATTAAATGGTTTAGAAAAATTAGCTTATCGGGGTTATGATTCAGCTGGGATTTATGTTAATAGTCAAAGTGGTCGCGATTATTTGGTTAAAGAACCAGGTAAAATTAGTGTTTTAAAAGCCGCAGTTGGTCCTGAAGTACAGGGTACAATTGGTGTTGGTCATACACGTTGGGCAACGCATGGTGTTGCAAGTCAAGCCAATGCTCACCCACACGTTTCAGAAGATGGCCGTTTTTACTTGGTCCACAACGGCGTTTTAACAAACTACGCTGAATTACGTGCAACTTATTTAAGCCAAGTCAACTTTGCAAGTGAAACAGATACTGAAGTCGCAGTTCAATTAATCGCTTATTTAGCTAAGACAGAACAACTATCAGCTAAGGAAGCTTTCCGCAAGGCCCTAACGTTGATTGAAGGCTCATACGCCTTTGTCATGATTGATCGGAACGATCCGGAGACGTTATACGTGGCTAAGAATAAGTCACCATTATTAATTGGTGTCGGCACTGATTTCAACGTTGTTTGTTCAGATGCTTTAGCAATGTTAAACGAAACCAAAGACTTTATTGAAATTCACGACCGCGAAATGGTCACTCTTAAAAAGGACAAGGTTGAAATTGAAGATTTAGACGGGACTTTCATTCACCGTGATAGCTACCATGTTGACATGGATGCCAGTGCAGCCGGCAAGGGGACTTACCCCCATTACATGTTAAAAGAAGTTGACGAACAACCCGCAGTAATGCGCCGTTTGTTAACCGAATATGTGGATGACGCTGGTCAAATGAAAATCGATCCAGCAATTCTTAAGGCAATTGATGACGCAGACCGGATTTATATTGTGGCAGCCGGGACAAGTTACCACGCCGGTTTAATTGGCCAATCATTATTTGAAAAATTAGCGGAAAAACCAGTGGAAGTCCATGTGGCCAGTGAATTTGGTTATCACATGCCAATTCTATCGAAGAAACCATTCTTTATCTTCCTAACACAAAGTGGGGAAACAGCTGATAGTCGCCAAGTATTGGTCCAAACGAATAGATTAGGTTATCCAAGTTTAACAATCACTAATAGCCAAGGGTCAACCCTTTCACGAGAAGCCAATTATACATTGTTGCTTCATGCGGGTCCTGAAATTGCGGTCGCTTCAACGAAGGCTTACACTGCTCAAATCGCAGTTGAATTATTCTTGGCAGTAGCACTTGGTCGCCATACCGCTATCAAGGCCGCCCAAGATTTCGACGTTAACCATGAGTTGGCTTTAGTCGCAACGGGGATGGAAACTTTATTGAGTGAAAAACAAGCGATTGAAGATTTTACAACGATGTACTTGAAGACAACGCGCAATGCCTTTTACATCGGCCGTGGCGAAGATTATGCCTTGAGTTTAGAAGCTGCCTTGAAGTTGAAGGAAATATCATATATTCAAGCAGAAGGCTTTGCTGCCGGTGAATTGAAACATGGGACGATTGCCTTGATTGAAGATGGCACACCAGTAATGGCCTTCTTAACGGATGCTAAGACGATCGATCATACGCGGGGCAACTTGCAAGAAGTTCGCGCACGTGGTGCTAAGACGTTAACGATTGTCAGCGAAGATCACGCACAAGCTGGCGACCAAGTCGTCTTACCAAATGTTAATCCATTATTAGCACCATTATTAGGTATCATCCCAGGACAACTGATTGCTTATTATGCAAGTCTTCAAAGGGGCTACGACGTTGACCAACCAAGAAACCTAGCAAAAAGTGTTACAGTAGAATAAGAGTGGTTTTAAAACTGGTTAGCTTCTGAGGATTAGCTCAGGGAGACAAATAAGCGATGGAACCGATTATTTGTCTAACGTGGCTAAACGGAAGAAGCTAGTTTTAAAAGCACGTTTCAAAAATAAGAGTGGTTTTGATACCGGGTAACTTTTGAGCATTTGCCTAACTTGGCGAATTGGCGAAGGATTCGCCGGTTTGACAAGTGTAGCAAAGCACAGAAAGTTGGTATTCAAAGCACGTTTCAAAAGTAAGAGTGGTTTTAAAGCTTGATCAGATTTTGAGCATTAACATAGAGTGGTGAATTAGCGATGAAATCGCTGATTTGACAATCGTCGTTAAGCGCAGAAATCTAGCTTCAAAAGCACGTTTCAAATAAGAGTGGTTTTAAAGCTCAATCAGATTTTGAGCATTAACTTAGAGTGACGAATATAAAAAGGCATTCAGATTAATTTCTGAATGCCTTTTTTAGATTTGCTTAAATGTCATAAGTAGCGCGTGGTCCACCGACGTATTTTGGTCGTGATCGGAGTGCTGTCACGTGTGCAGCACCTAATGTATCGAGACTAGGGCGAACGGGAACTTGCACAAACTTCACGTGCATGCCAATGGCCGTATCCCCAATATCAAGGCCGGCATGGGCGACGGTATGTTCCACCTCAACGGGGTCGCTATATTGTTCAAAAGCAGCGACGGAACAAGCCCCACCAGCGTGCATTGCAGGAACGACTGAGACAATTTCAAAATCGTGTGCCTCAGCGACGGAACGTTCCATTACTAAACTACGATTGATGTGTTCGCAACCTTGAACAGCTAATTGGATATCGAGTGGCTTGAGAATTTCTAAAAGGGTTTCGATAATCGTTGCACCGACTTCGCGGCTAGAGGCTTTGCCAATATGGCCGCCAACCACTTCACTCGTTGAACAACCGAGCACGAAGATATCGCCACGGCGTAAATTGGCGGCTGTTAAGACGTCGTTGGTAATTTGAGTTAAATCCTGTTTAATTTGATTGAGATTAATTGACATATAAAAAACTCCTATTCACTAAAAAGTTGGGGACGAACCCGGTAAAGTTGTTTGACCAAGGGAACTGTGACTAAAATACCAAAGCCATTTTGGACGATATTACTAAAAATAGAGGCGATTCCTGCGGTCCAACCGAAAAGCCAGCTTGTGGCTAAACAATAACCAACGACCATGATGACGCTCCCGCATAGCAGTGGCATGAGTAAGCGTCTGGGCTGCTCATTATTGCGGGTGAGGTACGCGACTACAAAGCCTTGGGTCCCATGAATTAAAAGGGAGAACAAGCACCATTCCGGATAACCTGACAATAAATCGATTAGTAAACCGCTCAACGCACCAACTGCTAGACCGCCCGGATTCTTTAAAATAATTGCCGTGGTGTAAATACCCACTTCACAGAGCGTGACAAAACCTTTAGTCGCTGGGACGGGAATGATGAATAACATAGATAAAGAAACGGTGAGGGCCGTTAGAATCGCAATAACGGGTATTTGACGCTGCTTAAAATTCATATGAGCCTCCTTGGCGCACATTACCGAAGCCGTGGCGCAGTTGAATCCCATTTTGAATCCCGTGATAGACGAATTGTTTAGCCGCTTTAACTGCGGGATAAACGGCATGACCGCTTGCAATTTCAGCCGTAATGGCGGCTGATAGGGTACAACCAGCACCGTTGCGGGTTGCGCTAGTTAAGCGTGGTGCGCTGAGGTAGTGGTTAGTTGTGCCACTATGCAACAAATCGATGGCGTCATCATCAGGGAATCGTTGTCCACCCTTGATAACGACGTGTTGTGGTCCGAGAGATTGGATAATGGTTGCGGCTTGTTCCAGTTCTGCCCGTGTCTGAATCTGGGGCAAGCCACTTAGTATTTGGGCTTCAACTAGATTAGGGGTTACGACTAGGGATTGCGGCAATAAGAATTCCTTCAGACTATCTAGATAGTGTTGTTGCAGCTTATCAGTGGTTTCTTTGAAGGCCAAGACCGGATCCGTGATGATTTGCAAATGTGGTTGTTTTTGTAAAAGATGACCAATTTTTTCAAGTGTCGTGGCATCGTTGATTAAGCCAATTTTGATAGTCGTTAGTGGCACGTAATGCAAAATGGCTTCAATCTGGGCTAATACCGTTTCGGTTTCGATATTCTGAATTTGAAAAGTTTGATCCGGCATGACCGTTGCGAGGCAGGTCACAGCACTGACACCGAAGTGACCAAAGGCTTCGAAGGTTTTCAAATCCGCCTGTAAGCCACCGCCACCCAATGTATCAGAACCAGCAATAGTTAGAATGTTTGACATAAGCCGCCTCCTTTTGGTTATATTAACCTTAACGGATAGTGTGCGGTGACAAAAGAGCCAATTGGCTTGTTTTTTTACCAGCCAATTTATACACTTAAAGAGAGGTGAGGACTTGATAGAGTGGGCACGTTATTTACCAACACAGAAACCAAAATATTTAGCGATTAAAAAAATGGTGATTAATCTGTTAGAGCAGGGGTTATTATCGCCAGGCGAACAATTACCGGCAGAACGGTGGTTAGCAACACAATTAACAGTGAATCGCTCGACTGTGACGCGAGCGTTTGATGAGCTGACGACAGATGGTATATTGGTGCGGCGTGTTGGTAGTGGGACTTTCGTCAGTCAACAGGCTGGTGAACAACAAGCGCAGCGGCGCGTTAATTGGCATACGTATTTAACGTCGCAACCTTTTCAAGTCGGGCAAGTAAAGCGCCAGGCACTGCAACAATTAATTGCACAGCAACCCGCCGATTTAATCGATGTTTATTCGAGTGACTTACCGGCTGATTTGATGCCACAATTCCAATTTCCACCGCTAACGTGGCAAGATTTTAACCAGGCTCAAGAAGCAGAAACGCGACTTGGTTATGCACCATTGTTAACGGCGATTAACCGTTTGAATCAGGAGAATCAAAAATTAGTGTTACCTGAAGGGCAACTTTTACTGACGGCGGGTGCGCAACAATCGCTCTTTCTAGTATTACAGGGTTTATTGGTACCGGGGGATGCAGTGGCGGTTGAATCGCCATCGTTTTTCCATGAAGCAACCTTATTTGAGGCAACGGGGATTCGCTCGTTTGGTGCACCGCTCGATGCAGAAGGCATTCAATTGGCTGCGCTGGAGCAGCTGATTGTAAAGCATCGCATTAAATTAGTCATTCTCAATCCAAATTATCAAAATCCGACGGGTCAAGTCATGAGCTTAGAACGACGACAGGCGGTTATTCGGCTTTGCCAGACTTATCAAGTGCCGATTGTTGAAGATGATGTTTTTGGTTGGTTACGCTTTGAAACGACACCAGCCTTGCCAACGCTCAAGCAACTTGATCCTGAAAATGTGATTTATATGAGTTCTTTGTCCAAGATCATGGGTGCCAGCACCCGAATTGGGTGGGTCGCCGCAACGCCGCAAGTGATTGACCAATTGGTGCGTGTTCAGCGGGAAATGGATTTGGTTCCGAGTATTATGTCGCAAGTGATGGCGGCCTTGGCAATTCAGGAGCCGCATTTTCAAACGCAATTGGTCACATTGCGTCAACAACTACAGACAAGGGCACGGCAGACGCAACAGCTTTTGGCGCAAGCGTTGCCTGACTGGCAGTTCAGTGTAGCGCAAGGCGGTTTTTATATTTGGGGGACACGAGCAGTTAAACCGTATGCACTAGCACCATTTGTTGCGGCGCATGTGGCACTAGCACCAGGCACATTATTCGGTGCACACCAGGCTGCTTTTCGAATTAATTTTGCGCGTCTCAATACGTCTCAACTAACGGCATTGGCGCAGCGATTACAACAACTTTTAAATGAGGAGGACTGATTAATGACAGAAAAATTTATACCAGAAATTTATACACCACTTAAAACGAGTGTTGTTGGACCACCCGCAATTGCGCGCCAAGTTGGTGGTATTAAGATTTTAGGTCAGAAAATTAAAACGTTGATTTTCACGACTGATGTGGCGATTGTTAATAATACGAATGCGGATGCTGTATTAGCTGTTTATCCGTTTACACCGCATCCCGCGGTAATGAATGCCATCAGTAACGTGGCGACCATTCCAGTTTTAAACGGGATTGGTGGTGGGCTGACAGCGGGTAGTCGCTCAGCGTACATGGGCTTATTGGCGGAAGCGGCTGGTTCAATGGGTGTGGTGGTCAATGCGCCAACTTCTGTTGAGACCATTAAAATGATTAATAAGGTAGTGGATGTGCCAATCGTCGGTACGGTTGTCTCCGAACGTCAGAACTATGCGGCCCAGATTGAAGCCGGGGTTTCAATTCTCAATGTAAGTGGTGCGGCGAAGACACCAGCGATTATTAAAGCGATTCGGCAAAAATACCCTCAGATTCCAATCATCGCGACGGGTGGGCATGATGAAGAGACTATTCTAAGTACGATTGAGGCTGGCGCCAATGCGTTGACCTACACGCCGCCGACTAACGGAGAGTTATTCGCTAAGAAAATGGCGGATTATCGTGCAGATTTAGATTAGTTGAAAGTTGACGATTTGTGAATTCCCCCGTATGCTTAAAGGATATTGAAGGAGGTTTTTGAATGATTCGTCAAGCAACAATTGAAGATGCACAAAGTGTCTTACCCATTATTAATATTGTTTTTGAAGAAATGGAGATGCCACTTTTTCAGGAGATACCGCTCGAAAATCTATTTAAGATCTTAAAACAAGCATTTGAGATGCCAGAATACCGGTATAGCTATGCTAATACGCTTGTTTATGAAGAAGACGGTGAAATATTAGGGATTGTCGTTGGTTTCCCAGAAGAAAAGGAAGCCCACATCGATGATGTATTAGCACCACTTTTCCCACAAATCGGTTTACCTGAAGAAACGCGTTTTTTCACGGATAAAGAAGCCCAACCAGGTGAATGGTATTTAGACACACTAGCTGTGGCTGAACACGCACAAGGACGTGGCGTTGGGACCGCTCTTTTGAAGGCTTTGCCTGATTACTTGAAACAACGCGGCGAGAAGATAATCAGCCTCAGCGTCGATTTACAAAATCCCGGTGCTAAGAAATTATACGAGCGCATGGGTTTTGTTAAAAAAGGTGAGCTAATGATTGGTGATCACCGTTATGAACATATGGTCAAAGCAATTTAAATTAAAATTTTAGAAAAAGGCTCGGACAAATTTACGTTTGTCCGAGTCTTTTACTTTAATCATGGCGATGGTATACTAATGAAAAAGTGGTTTAATGCGTTAACTATAGAACGGTAGAATTGGGGTATCATTTAGAAATGAAGCGAAAAACGATGAGCTGTGCAACGGGTTGTTCAATTGGCTGTCTAACCGTCATGCTGTTATTTGGTGTACTGATTTTAACGATGTGTCATGTGCCAAAAGCAAAATACGGACCATATATGGCAGCAGGTGATCGTTATTATCGAACGGTGCTGGGGATAGCACCCAAGATAACGCATGATCGAATGTTGGCTGATGAAGCGGGTGGTTTTGACGTAACCGTTAAATTTACGAAAGCGCAACGTAAAAAGGCTTTGACCAGACTATATATGAAATCGATGTCGGGAAATAGTGAGTATTCATTTCGGGGCACTTCGACAATCCCTAATATTGTTGACTTATCAAAACATGAAACGATGCTTTTGGAGAAGTCCAACGAATATTCAGAATTCAATCAACCAGTTTCTGAATTGCTGAGTGGTTTATTAGAAGGAAGTGCCGATAGAACAGAAATAAATGATTTGACCAATGGCGGGGGATTTGCTTTTACTCAACCGAATTAACTTTTTGGCGTCGTTTTTTAGCGCATTATCCGTGGCTAAAGACTAAATCCTTCAAAGAGAGAATCCAGTGGCTAAGTCGACAGACAAACAGTAGAACCTATTTTTACATTAGAAGATATGTTTCGACAAAAGAAATGTCAACGGGGATGCTCGCTAATTTGATTGAATCCGACGATGAGGGACTATCTGAACCAATGATGAAGCAATATTTACCCATAGAAATAATTCGGAATTTTCCAGTGGGTAGTCTTTATGAAATTGAACTTGAGAATCAGCAGTCTCGCAATTTATATGAGTCAAATGAAGCACACGAATTGATTAAAAGTCGGTATGAGTATCCGGTATCGTATTGATTACTAACCTAAAAAACGTTATTAGCACGAATGCTAATAACGTTTTTTAGTTTGGTGACTGAATCTTAATTTTACGATAACAGCGGCATGATCACCGTGGTCCATAGCCAGCTAAGTGGCATGACGAGGATCATTGCCGGAATCATATCCGCAATGGGAAACTCTTTAATTTTAACCATTCGGAAACCAGTTGCGAGCATTAAAAAGCCACTACAGGCTTTGAAATCGGCAATCATGGTAGGTGTGGTTAATGGGAAAATTAATTTAGCGAGTAAGAAAATAATATAGAAGATGATAAATTGCGGAATGGCAATGGCTGAAACGACATACCCTAAGTTGCAAGCAAAAATCGCTGCGGTGAAGAAATCGAGCACTGATTTGGAAATAAGGATGGTGCTATTACCAGTCATACCGGTATCGAGCGTACCATAGATACCGGTGCCGCCTGCACAAAATAAAACGATGACGGTTACGAGGGCTGAAATAAATTCAGCATCGGTCAAAGTTGTTTTACGAACTGGAAATAGTTTTGAAATGGGCTTTTCCATTAAGATGGCGCCACGATCAATCCAGTGACCGAAATGAACGGCTAGTCCAATGCCAGTCCCTAAGACAATTGCGAGGATAACGGCCGGCATATTTCGCATGACGACAATTGCGTTGATGCCCATTCCCATTGAACAAACGCCGAAGATTAAAGTGATCTCTGTTTTGAATCTAGCGGATAGTTTATCACCCAATAAACCACCGATAATACCGCCGAATAAGACGGATAATGAATTAATAATGACGCCAGTTGGCATTGTAAAGACCCCTTTAATTTTAAAAATAACATATTCAACTATACCAATTAAAAAAAGGGGACGCAAATTTTTATGAATTTAACGTTGGGCAACAAAAAAGTCACCGCTTTTGACGGTGACTCATTTGTTTAACTAAAGCGAAGTGTATTAGGTGCTAACTTACGGATAAAAGCCTTCGGTTGTGTATAAACCCAATGATTTAAAACGGCCGCAATCAGGATACACGAGACCTGATCAGCCTCATTAGCAATCGTTAATTTAAAAGTAGGGCCGGCACTTGTCAGGATAAGATTGGTTTGCATGATGGTTTGGGTATGGTAGATAATGCGGTATTGATTCTGAATTAGGTCGCCCATGATTAGCCAGTTGAGATTTTTAACGTAGACGAATTCATGCCAAACACCCCAAATCTTCTGGAGGCTGCCGATTGATTGGCCGTTTTGAAATAGTTCAAAACTGGGTGAAAACCCGAGTGATTTCTGTTTGATTTCACCGAGTAATTCACCCGAAAGCCGGTAGAGCGAAAACCCATCTTGGCGTAAGCCGCGACTGCCGACTAAGAGGAACAAGGGCCGTTGGTGGTCATCCATAATCGTTGAGACCCCTTTTAAGGCACTTGCTTGATGCTTAATGTATAAATCAGGCATAACCCATCACTTCTTTTCGGCTGCTTGGTTAATGTCAATGGCGTGATAAATGGCTTGAGCAACGCCGTCTTGTGTGTTTTTAGCGGTATGGTAATTAGCTAAGTCGGTAATTGTGGGCACTGCGTTAGCCATCGCAACGCCAATGCCTGCTGCTTCGATCATGGAATAATCATTGAGATTATCACCAATCGCCATTGTTTCAGACATTGGAATTCCTTTTTCCTTGGCATAGGCTGCGAGCGCAATCCCTTTTTGCGCGTTGATGTGGTTGATTTCGATATTGTTGCTAGAAGAGGAGGTAACAATTAAATCGCCACGTTCTTCACAGAAAACCTTCACGGGTTCTAAATCCGCAAGACCTTTCGTACTGAAAGCAATAATTTTAACAATTTTGATGGTTGGATCAGCAATAATGCCGGCATAATGATCATCGACATAGTTGATATTCATTAATTCTAGACGCGCTGCAGCTAAGGCAACGGCAATTTTATAACTAGTATCAGGATTGAGGTCGACTAATAGATCGGCCACGTTTTGAATGCGATTGACCTGGCTGTCAGAATAGTTCCCGGCAGTGGTCATCAATTCAAAATAGTAACCACTAGCGCGTAATTCATCCGTAACTGCCACGACAGTAGCGGGTTCAATTGGAATGTTGATGACTTCGTTGCCCAATTGATCGAAGACTTGGGCGCCATTCATGGTAATTAGGGCTGGTTTGATACCACCTTCAGCCATTAGCGGAAGTGCTTCGTTGCGACTGCGCCCGGTAGCGACGATGAATTCAATACCAGCGTCTTGAGCCGCTTTGATGGCATTGATGTTACCGTCAGAAACCTGCATTTTATCATTTAAAAGGGTACCGTCCATGTCAGATGCGATAAGTGAAATCAATTCAATTCCTCCTGAAAACGTATTTTTAAAGACTTAGTTATATCTTAGCATGGGAGGGCACTTTCTTCTAGCAACTTGTGTTAAAACAGGATAAACTAATCGATGAGGTGAAAAAATGAAAACAATTATTCATAATGATTGGCAAACCGTCTTAGAACCAGAGTTTGCCAAACCTTATTATGGTCAGTTGCATCAATTTTTGAAGCAAGAATATGCGACGACTACGGTCTATCCGGAAATGCACCATATTTTCCAAGCTTTCGAGTGGACGCCATTCGAACAAGTCAAAGTTGTGATACTGGGTCAAGATCCTTATCACGGTCCACATCAAGCGCATGGCTGTAGTTTCTCAGTATTGCCAGGGGTTAAAGTGCCGCCATCATTAAAGAATATCTATAAGGAACTACAAACGGATGTCGGTTTTAATCCCGTTAATCATGGCTATTTGAAGGCCTGGGCAGATCAAGGGGTGTTCCTATTGAATACTGTCTTGACTGTGCGAGCCGGTGAGGCTAATTCCCATCGCCAGCAAGGTTGGGAACAACTAACTGATGCGGCGATTGCGGCCTTGTCACAGCGCGGGCACGTGGTCTTCATTTTATGGGGCAATGCGGCTAAAGCCAAACGGGCCTTAATCGATGAAAGTCAAAATGCGGTGTTAACGGCTGTTCATCCAAGTCCGCTAGCAGCCTATCATGGCTTCTTTGGTTCCAAACCGTTTTCACAAACAAATCAACAGTTAAAACAGTGGGCAATGACGCCCATTAATTGGCAATTACCACAAGACGTTTCTGAACAAAAGTAAAACGCTCTCATTATTGACTTGTCGGACGATAAGAAACGTTGTATGATTGTATCAGATTATAAATAAAACGCTTTTATGGAGGTTACTATTTTGGATTTATTTGAAAGTTTGAAAGCAAAAATTACGAGTCATGATTTTAAGATTGTTTTTCCTGAAGGAACAGAACCTAGAATTATTGGTGCAGCAGCCCGTTTAAATGCTGATCGAATTTTAAAACCAATTTTAATCGGGGATGCAGCTGATATTCAAAGCATTGCATCTGCCAAAGGGTTTAACCTCACAGGGATTACAATTATTGATCCTCAAGCGTATCCTCAAGCAGATTTTGACACAATGGTAGCAGCTTTTGTTGAACGTCGTAAAGGTAAAGCAACGGCGGAACAAGCCCAAACTATTTTACAAGATCCTAATTACTTTGGCACAATGATGGTTTATCTTGATTTGGCCGACGGGATGGTCTCAGGTGCTGTTCACTCAACCGGTGATACAGTCCGTCCAGCTCTTCAAATTATTAAAACAAAACCCGGCATCCAACGGACAAGTGGGGCCTTCATCATGCAACGCGGTCGCGACAATGAACATTATTTATTCTCAGACTGTGCGATCAACATCAATCCAAATGCACAAGAATTAGCAGAAATTGCAGTGGCTTCAGCACGCACTGCTGAATTATTTGATATTGATCCTAAAGTGGCACTTTTGAGCTTCTCAACAATGGGTTCTGCCCGTGGTGAAGAAGTGACAAAAGTCCAAGAAGCAACCAAGATTGCCCAAGAATTAGCACCTGACTTAGACATCGACGGTGAATTACAATTCGATGCCGCTTATGTCCCAGTAGTTGCTAACCAAAAAGCACCAGATTCAAAAGTCGCTGGGCAAGCCAACGTCTTCGTATTCCCAGAATTGCAATCAGGGAACATTGGCTACAAGATTGCCCAACGTTTCGGTAACTTCGAAGCAATCGGTCCAATCCTACAAGGCTTGAACAAACCAATCTCAGATTTATCACGCGGGAGCAATGAAGAAGATGTCTATAAGTTAGCCATCATCACAGCTGCCCAAGCATTACAAAACTAGAGTATATTAGCATTTAATCAAAGAGGCTTAGGATAATGGGGACGTTATCTTAAGCCTCTTTATGTTTGCTTTTTTAGAATCTTCGGATAGCAATGCTTTCCTCACTTGTTATTTTTCGGTATAATGCAGACAAAGAGTCAATAGAATGAGGCGAATTATGTTAGAATTGCAAACAACGCAACCAGAAGAAACGATTACGATTGCTAAAAAATTAGGCCGCCAATTGCAAGCAGGCGATGTTTTACTACTCGATGGTGATTTGGGTGCCGGTAAAACAACTTTCACTAAGGGATTAGCGGAAGGTTTGGATATTAAACGGTATATCAAAAGTCCCACGTTTACTTTGATTCGAGAATACCCAGATGGCCGGATTCCACTTTATCATATGGATGTTTATCGGTTAGAAGAAACCGGCGCCAGTGATCTTGGTTTAGAGGAATATTTTGATGGGGATGGCGTTTCAGTCATTGAATGGAGTCAATTTATTGCTGATGAATTACCAAGTGACTACTTGACGATTCATTTCAATAAAAATGATGACGACGATCAAATGCGGACACTTGTTTTTGAACCGCACGGTGCGCGTTACACAGCCTTGGTTGAGGCTATTTTTGACAACTAAATCTTTAGTAATTCGGCCTGTGCAGGTAACGGATGCACGGGCTTATTTATGTTTTTTAAACCAAGTGGTACAGGAAACGCCATTTTTACCGATTGCAGCAGAAAACTTGGCGATGTCTGAGGCGTTTTGCGAACTGACGTTACGAGCCGTGCTTGATAGTTCAACTGATGCTTTATGGGTGACAGTTGATGGGGCTAAGATTGTCGGGGCTGCTCGGCTTGTGAGTGAACCCGAACCAGGCTTGCAACACATTGGCGAAATAAGTGTTGCCGTTTTAAAAGCATACTGGCGACAAAAAATTGGCACACAATTGTTAGACGCACTATTACAAGCAATCAGCGCTAGTGGACAACCGCGCCGAATCGTATTAACAGTTCAAGCACGTAACCAAGGTGCGATTCAGCTTTACCAGCAATTTGGTTTTCAAATTGAGGCCAAACTAGAAGCGGGCTATTATGATCCGGCAGTTGGCATGCTGCCAGTATTGCAAATGGTGCGCTTGATTAATATAGAGTAGGAGATTTAAACGTGATACAACAACGGAGAAAAGGGATTTATTTAGCAATTTTAGGCTCAATTTTTTGGGGTATTCAGGGGCCAGTATCACAATGGCTATTTACAGATACACCAATTGCACCAGAGTGGTTGATGGGCGTCAAAATGGGGTTATCAGGGCTCTTCTTATTAGGTTATGCATTCAGTAAGCAACCGAAAACTGTCACAGCAGTTTGGCGGCAACCGCGAGATGCTGGGCGACTATTGGCTTTTGCTATTTTAGGATTATCGGCTGTCCAGTACGCTTATTTTTTAACAATTCAAGCTAGCAACGCACCGACTACGACGATTTTACAACAATTAGGGACCGTCATGATTATCATTATCAGTCTTGTGATCTATCATAAGACACCTAGCCGAACCGAATTAATCGCTGTTATTGTCGCTTTATTGGGGACTTGGTTATTGGTCACTAAGGGGCAACTCACTCAGTTATCGATTTCAGGCGCAGCGTTAGGCTTGGGCTTGTGTCTTGGTTTCTCAGGTGCATTAAATACGTTAATCCCAGGTGAATTATTTCAGAAGTATGATACGTTGGTGATTGTGGCCTGGGCAATGCTAATTGGAGGCGTGTTATTTAATGTGATTCATCCATTTTGGGTGGATGCACTACCAATGAACATGCCCACAATCATCAGTGTGTTATTTATTGCCATTTTTGGGACAGCTTTGGCTAACCTTTGCTTTTTAGGGAGTTTGAATTACATTACCCCCACAACAGCCGGTTTATTGAATACTTTTGAACCGTTAGCTGCGACAATTGGGACAGTGTTATTTTTAAAAACGAGTTTCAATCATTGGGAAGTCATCGGGGGCTTGTTGGTTATCAGTACAGTTTTCATTCTTAGTTTTGGAAATCGCCGGGGAATCAGCAAAAAATAAGTTAACGTAATAAAGTAAATGTGGTACAATTATTAGTGGATAAAAAGCTATTTAATCATTAGTGCGATCGCTAATGGTTAAATGTATTAATGACACACCTTAATGTTGATTTAGCTTTAATCCACCATTGCTAATAAAGAGGCTATCAGTAACCATTTCAGTTACTGATAGCCTCTTTTGTTGGTAGGATTAAATCGCTTTGAAGGGCACTCTAGCCGATTATTTTCGTGACCTGTTTTAGTGGGTCTGTACCAAACTCTTGTGCTTCTTTAATCAGGATTTTGGCACATGCGATACTGTCAGCTAGTGCATTGTGGTGATTTTCGAGTGGAATTTCTAAGTTGGCACATAACGTATTTAACTTATGGTTTTCAAATTGGGGATAAAGCCGGCGACTAGTTGTTAAGGTGTCGAGGGCCAAATAGTGGGGTTCTGGGATGTCGTAGTGTTGGAGTGTGCTACGAAGGACACCGATATCAAAGGTCGCATTGTGCGCCACAACTAATTTTTGCGGTGTGAAAAAAGGTGCGATGTGTGGCCAAACTTGATCAAACTCAGGGGCTTGGGCCACATCTTCTTCATAAATACCGTGAATCTGGCTATTACGGCTACTAAAATAAGTTTCGGGTTTAATAAGGGTGTAAAATTGATCGACAATTTGGTCGTCACGAACAACGACTAGTGCAATTGAACAAGCACTGTCGCGTTGACCATTGGCGGTTTCAAAATCCATTGCAACGAAATTCACTGTTTCTACCTCGCTTTATTTGAAGTTTGCTTATTCTAAGCGAATAAATCTTGTGTGTCAAGTTCTACAGGACAATGATCTGAACCATAGATTTCCGTATGGATTTTGGCATCCATTAATTTTGGTTGGAGCTCGTCAGAAGTGATGAAATAGTCAATCCGCCAACCGGCGTTGTTATCACGCGCATGGAATCGATAACTCCACCATGAATAAATATCGGTTTGGTCGGGATAGAAATAACGGAAAGTATCAGTGAATCCTGATTGAAGAAGGGTTGTCATTTGGGCCCGTTCTTCATCAGAAAAACCAGCACTCTTGTGGTTGGTACGATCGTTTTTCAAATCAATTGCTTCATGGGCCACGTTTAAATCACCACAGAAAATAACCGGCTTTTGCGTACCTAGTTGTTGCACGTAAGTTCTAAACGCGTTTTCCCAAGTCATGCGGTAATCTAACCGTTTTAATTGATTTTGCGAATTAGGGGTGTAGCAAGTGATCAAGAAAAATTGAGGGTATTCTAATGTAATTACACGGCCCTCATGGTCATGTTCAGGTTGTTGAATACCGTAAGTGGCGTTGAGTGGTTCATGTTTCGTGAAAATAGCCGTACCAGAATAACCTTTTTTCTCGGCATAATTAAAGTATTGATGGTAGCCAGGTAGATCAATTTCAACTTGACCAGCTTGCATTTTTGTTTCTTGTAGACAGAAAAAATCGGCATCTAATTGTTCAAAGGTAGTCATAAAATCCTTTTTTAAAACGGCTCGTAAGCCATTAACATTCCAAGAGATAAATTTCATAGCGCTTCGCCTCGTTTCTATCCTATATTTTAACGGTCTATGAGTAATTACGCAAAAGAAGTGTTGACTGTTCAATTACGGTCTACTTTGTTAAACTAGAATAAGATTATTTGAGAGGAACGACAGCCGTGTTAAGTCAAATCAACGCATTTTTAGAAGCAAATCAAACAATTAATGTTAAAACCAATGAACCTTTAAGTAAATATACCTTCACCAAAACCGGTGGTCCGGCTGATTTATTAGCCTTACCAACGTCAGTTCCTGAAGTGCGCCAATTATTAGTAGCAGCTAAGCAGAATCAATTACCAATTACTGTGATCGGGAATGCTAGTAATTTAATCGTCCGTGATGATGGGATTAGTGGCTTAGTGATTATCTTGACTGCCATGGATCAAATCGATGTGCAGGGCACAACTGTGGTTGCACAAGCCGGAGCTGGGATTATCCAAACCTCTGAGGCTGCCTATAGTGGTAGTTTGACGGGATTAGAATTTGCGGCTGGGATTCCTGGAAGCGTTGGGGGCGCGGTATTCATGAATGCTGGGGCATACGGTGGTGAGATTAGTGATGTCTTAACATCTGCCGAAATTTTAACGCAGGATAATGAAGTTGAAACGTTAACGAACGCCGAATTAAATTTCAGCTACCGGCATAGTTTAATCCAAGAAAATGGGAGTATTGTATTGTCAGCCCGTTTTGAAATGGCTAAAGGTGTTGCACCAACCATCCGCGAGAAAATGGATGAGTTAAACGCATTACGCGCTGCTAAACAACCGTTGGAATATCCTTCATGTGGGAGTGTCTTCAAACGACCAGTGGGCCATTTTGTGGGGCCTTTAATTCAAAAAGCAGGCCTTCAAGGACATCAAATTGGCGGCGCACAAGTTTCAGAAAAACACGCTGGTTTTATTGTTAATCGTGGCGGCGCAACTGCCACTGATTATTTAACGTTAATTGCGTATATTCAAGAAACAATTTGGCACAAATTCGAAGTTCGCCTTGAACCAGAAGTGCGAATTATCGGTAAAAAATCAGAATAGTGAAAATGGGGGCCAGTCATTGTACGACCCCTATTTTTGCATGAAAGTGAGGGATTTAGATGGCTATCATTGAAGCTGTTATTTTGTTAGTGATGCTGTTGATTGTCGCTAATATCATCGGTCACTATGTACCACGACTACCGGTCAGCCTGATTGAAATTGGGTTGGGCTTGCTGGTGGCACTACTTTTTTCAGTTGAGATTCCATTAAAAACAGATTGGTTTATGTTAGTGTTTGTTGCGCCGTTGTTGTTTAACGACGGCCGCCGGTTTCCTAAACGGGAATTATGGGCACTGCGAGGACCGATTATTGGAAACGCGATTTTCTTAGTATTTGTCACCACATTGATTGGGGGCTTAGCGATTCATTTGCTAGTGCCTAAGTTGCCATTGGCGGCGAGTTTTGCGTTAGCCGCTATTTTATCACCAACGGATCCGATGGCGGTCCAGTCGATTTCAGAACAAGCTGACTTGCCGCCACGTGTTTTACATTTGGTTAGTGGCGAAAGTTTAATTAACGATGCCAGTGGCTTGATTAGTTTTAAATACGGGATTGCCGCTGCGGTAACTGGCTACTTCTCGATTCAACAAGCTGCCGGTGATTTCTTATACATCAGTATCGTTGGCGCAATTGCTGGGATGTTGTTGATGTATGCAATTCATTTTATTCGACTGTTTATGTTGCAACAGGGGATTGAAGATGTTGTTTTCCACACCGTCTTGCAGTTGATTACCCCCTTTGTGATTTATCTAGTGGTTGAAGATTTACTCCATGCCTCAGGTGTGATTGCCGTGGTTGTGGCTGGGATTATTAGTCACGCAAGTCGAAATATTTACTTGGATTATTTACCAGAACTAAAATTAGTGACGGAACAAACTTGGTCGATTGGTGTTTATTTATTGAATGGCCTTGTCTTTTTAATCTTAGGGATTGAATTACCAGTTGCGATGAGGGGGACGGTGCATAGTCCACTGATTAATACGGGAGAAGAAATTCTCTTGGTATTAGCGGTTTGGGGAATTCTAATTTTAATTCGAACCTGTTGGACATTAAGTTACTTGTTGTACACCAACAAATCGAATCCGAAGCAATTAAAAGATAACCTTAAAATTTCAGTCCTTTCAGGGCTTTCAGGTGTGCGAGGAGCCATTACGATGGCTGGGGTACTTTCTGTACCGACTGTGCTTGCCGATGGGTCACCATTTCCAGAACGCGGTTTAATGCTATTTATTGCAGCCGGCGTCATTATCGTTAGCTTGGTGATGGCGATTATCTTTATCCCAATATTAACTAAGGTGAGAACGCCGATTGAATTACGAGGGACTGCCCACGAAGATACAAATGATGAGACAGGACTCGTACCAGTTGATGATCAACTGCTGAGTGAATTTGATGCCAAAATCTATATGTATCGTGTGGCAGTTGGGACGGTTGAATCGCTGCGTCATATTGAAAATAATCGGGCGGCACTAGATTTAATTGCTGAATATCAACTGATGATGCGCCGTTTTGAAAATCAACAAAATGAGCAGACAGAAGGCGATGAATTACCACCGTTGATTGCAGAAGAATTAATTTTGCGGCAGGTTGCCTTTGAAGGGGAACGGCAAAAATTAGAAACATTGCGGTCTGATGGTGAAATTACGGCCAAAACTTACCGTCGTGGTAAACGGAAATTACGGCAAAAACAAATTGCTTTGTCGGTGATTGGCAGTAATTTCAGTTGGCGTCATGTCCAATTGATGTTTTATAGAGGTTTGACGATGTTGAAGCGATTGATAGCGAGATTAAAGACATCGCAGAAATCGACAGCGGCGCTCACTGAATGGCGAACGACCGAAAAGGAAATGGCTAAAGCGGGCATCAAACAACTGTCGTATTTCTTGAAACAACCTGAGAACCGGCAGCATCATTATAACCGGCAAGTTATTTATCAAATTATTATTCGTTACCGGAATCAAATTGAAAATATGAAAAATATCGGCCATACGAAGACGGATATTTACGAACAACAACTACAAAAATTACGAATCAAGGCGCTAACGAGTGAACGACTTGCGATTCAAGAATTATTGGAACAGCATAAGATTTCATGGGGATTGGCGGATGAGTTACGCAAAGATATTAACTACGCTGAAAACGCGTTGATCTTGGCGGACACGGATACGGAATAAAAAGACGTTCAGGCAAAATTAATTTTGCCCGAACGTCTTTTTATTCTGTTTAAATATGATTTGTCTAAACGTGTTCTATAAGTCATATTCCTGTGGTTAACGCCGAACGACGAATAATTGCTAACGCAATTATCCGCCGCTCTCTGTTAATCCTCAGAATATACCCGACTTATACCACACTCTTCTTTTTTAAAATAATCGTCTTCTTCTAAAATAGCGCGTTATAATCGCAATTAAGATTGCCATTAGTCCTGATACCACTGAGATTAGAAGCCCTAGTTTGAAATAAGGTGGCCGGTAAGTCAGTTCAATTTGGTGATGACCCGCTTTTAATGGAACTGCGATGAAGTTCTTGAGCCCTTTGACTGCTTTTACGGGGTGGTTATCGACCGTTACTTGCCAGCCAGGGGTATAAGGAATCGTCGTCATTAAGACCTGATCCTTGTGCTTGATCGTGATATCACCGCTGATATGGGTATTTGAAAAGTGTTTGATGTGTAACGGTGATTGTTTTAATTGCGTTGTAATCTTGCTTAATGTTTCCAAGTTAAGACTGTAGAGATTGATGTTTTGAAGCCAAATTTCATCCTTTGAAAAGGCGATGTCTAACGTCTGTGGTTTCCCGAGTGCCTTGTTAGTCAAGTTAAGTGCAACCGTATCTCTAAAGGTATCGTATTGCGTAATCGGTTGACCGTTTAACGTCAAGCGCACAGCATTCTTCTCGAGACTTGAGCCCAGTGTTAAATAGTAAGGGTCATTCGTCGTCGGCGTGAAGGTGTAGGTCACGTGCGCATCTTTTTTAGAATTAATGCGGAGGAAGGTTTCGTTTAACTTCGGTTTTTGTTTAGTATTTTGATAAGAAACGGTCTTGAAATATTGAAGGGTAAATAATTGATTGCCAAGTGTTGGATTATCCGTTAGCTTGGTTGCAATGTTCCCCTGTTCAAGAATCGGATAGTCCGCCGTGACTTTATGCTTAAGCACTTTATCAGAAGCCGCAAAACCGAGTGGTAACGCATTATCATTTTGATAAATAGCAATCTGACCGTTTTGCTTGATTTGGCGATAGTCACTTAAATCGGGTTTGTTGGTACTGCGCGGCACGGTTGCTTGGACGCTGGTGCTGTTTAAATAATACCGATAACTTAATAATGCATCAGTGAACATCGTTTGGTTGGTATCGGCAACGGAACCATCACCAGCAGGTTCACCGATACTACCCATGAATTTAGGATAGCTCGGTTCCAACATCGAATTAAAGTGAGAACCGCCGAAATAATTGGCTTGCATCGGATCATTTTTAGTCCGCATGAACGTTTTACCAATCCGTTGGAATGGGACCTTGTTAGGGACGGCGGCGATAGCTGATTGGAGTTGTTCAGTATAATCAGCGTAATCCTTTTGTGAAACGTAGCTAATTTGATTTAAGCTGAGAACTGCATTGGCGGTCATTTCGCCGCCGGTAACCAGTAATAAAAAGACGGTAGTATAGCGTTTGAAGCGTGCTGGCAACATTAAAATTAAGCTGACCGCGATTAAAAAACCAACGCTAAGGAGTACTTGTCGTTCAGATAACGCCGAAAATGTTTTGACGTGTTTGAAAGTATAAGCAAGTGATGCCGCTAGTAGTAAAAGTGGTGCTAGCAAACTGTACCACTTAAACTGTGGCTGATAATGCAATCGCTGAACAGCTAAGACAATTAGCCAGAAACTAATCACGTAAGAGAAGCGATAAGGGTACCAAACTGGGAATTGCATGCCGTGCCAGAGTAAATCGAGTGGTTCAAAGCACAGTGATAAGCCGAGAAAAGCAGTCACTAGTAATGCGGCCAGTCGTTCTTTAATCGGAATGCTACGGGTTAGGAAATAGGCGATAAAACCAATTAAAACGAGACTGCCAACGAAAATGTTGGGTTCGCCTTTTGGCATCTGATCGAAATTGAAATTCCCAACCACTAATTTAGAGAGGATTTTGAGGGGATTATATTCAATTTTCCAATGAATCTTTTGAATCGTATATTGGCCCTTACTTTGTGTTAATTGGAAGAAAGTCGGTAATAACAGCCAAGCCGCTAACAAGCCAGCTAGGATTGAACCACCGGCAAATTTGAGATAGGCGAGGCAAGTTTGGCGCCAAGTTTTAAAATGATGGACACTTGCCCAGAAAAAATAAGCAATCACAAATAAACAAACCATGTAGCCCATATAATAGTTAATAATCAATAAGGCCGCTAAGCTAAGTGGGTATAACCAAAAACGATGGCGCTCAAAGAGTTGTTCGATGCCTAAAACGACTAGTGGCAACCAAATCATGGCGTCTAACCACATCACGTTAAATTGGTTGGCAATTGCAAAGCCAGATAATGCATAGGCTAGACTGAGTGTTGGCAGCCACCAACCACTTAGTAGACGACTTTTCTTGAGATAATAGGCAAAACTCAGCCCACTAAAACCGTATTTGAGCAATACCATGAGCCAAACGCCAAAGCTCAACCATTTACCGGGCGTCAATAAGACGAGTAGGTTAAACGGGCTCATTAAATAGTAGGCCCAAACGCCGAGCATATCACCGCCAAGTCCCTTGGCAAATGAATAAAAGAAGGTATCGGGATGCTGAAGTAAGGCCGTTCTAAAATAGGCAAAAAAATCGATGTATTGTTGCCCTAAATCAACCGTCATAATTGTTTGTCCGCCAAACGGAAAGACGTGGCGACTTAAGCCATAAATAAAAATAATGGCAAAAGGAAGTAAGAAGCTAAGGCCTAATGCGTAGTGGCGTCGTAAAAAAGTGTATAATCGAGTCACGAGAAACCTCCAATTAATAAAAAAATCTAAAAATTAGTTTGATGAACAGCTTTTAATGATGAAAAGCTGTAAAATATAACAGTAATGTTAATCCTCTTTAGGATACCATAATCTCACTTGAATTTAGAGATTGGGCATAGCTTGTTATGGATAATTTTGCTAAACTTAACCAATGAAGCATATGCTATGTACAACAATCTTATTTTATTAAGATTTAAATAAAGAATCGCAAGGCTTTTTCAAAAAGCCTAATAATAAGGAGTAACTGATTGTCCGTGAAAATTATGAAGAAAAAAACCAAGAGAAACCGGGAGAGATCCCATATTCCATTCAGACTTAACTTCCTATTTTTTATCGTTTTTGCATTATTTGCAGCCTTGATTATTCAATTGGGGCGCTTGCAAGTTTTAAATGGTGCGAGTTATCAGGCGATGGTCAATAGTACCGATAAAAAAATCGTGACAGGCAATGTCCCTCGGGGGATGGTTTTAGATGCCAAGGGGCGTGTGTTGGTCGGCAATAGTGCTAAATCAGCAATTACGTATACGAAGAATATGAACGTCTTGGCGGATAAAATGTATGCGGAGGCTAATCAGTTAACGAAATATCTAACCATCGATAAGTTGGATACGTTGACGGAACGTGATCAGATTGATTATTACCTCAGCAATCCGAAGAATCTTAAAAAATGGAATGCTCGCCTACCAAAATCTAAAAAAGTAGCGGCTGATGGTTCTAAAATTCCGGATAAGACGGTTTATCAATCAACAATTGATCTTGTTGAAAAGTCATTTACTGGCTTATCAGATAAACAAAAACAAGCCGCAGCGATTTTTAAAATCATGAGTGGTGCTTATCAACTCTCAACAGTTTACATCAAGAATGACAATGTAACGGATAAAGAAATTGCTGAAATTAGTGAACATTTAACCAGTTTACCTGGGATCAATGTCGGGACCGATTGGGAACGCTCATATCCTAACGGTGATTCAATGCGCAGTATTATCGGGCATGTTTCAACAGAAGAACAAGGATTACCAGAAGACGGTATCAATTCGTTATTAGCCCAAGGCTATTCACGAAACGACCGGGTTGGGACCAGTTATTTAGAAAAGCAATACGAAAGTATTTTGCATGGCTCTAAATCACAAACCCAAGTGGAAGTTGGTAATAACAACCAAATTCTCTCAAGCAAAGTGCTCTTCAAGGGCCAAAAAGGAAGTAATTTAAACTTAACCATCGATCAAGCCTACCAAACAAAAGTGGAAGCAGCCTTGAAGAAAATCTATGCCAAAGCAGTCGCTGCTGGCGCAACGACTTACTCTGACGGTGCTTACGCGGTTGCGATGAATCCAAAAACCGGTGCGATTTTAGCGATGGCTGGTGAACAAAACGACCGTACTACTAAGCAAGCCAGCGATGACGCGCTAGGGGTTATCAATCGCACCTTCGTCATGGGTTCTGCTGTCAAAGGGGCCACAGTGATGGGTGGGATGATGGACGGTGTTATTTCACCAAGTAATAATACCTTGCCGGATACGCCAATTTATTTACCAAGTACCCCAGTTAAGAAATCTGTTTACCCAGTGGGGACTTTCGGGTCATTATCAGCACAATCGGCTTTGGAAGTTTCTTCCAATATTTACATGATGCAATTAGCATTGCGCGAAGGGAAAGCTGAGTACATTCCCAATAAGAGCATCAAGATTTCACCGGATATCTTTACAAAAATGCGGGGTTACTTCAATCAATTTGGTTTAGGTCAAAAAACAGGTATCGATTTACCAGGTGAAGCAAAAGGGATTGAAGGACCAACTTTAACGGATGATGGGAGTACAGCCGTGGGTTCCGCACTGGATTTATCCTACGGGAACTACGATGCCTATACCTTGATTCAATTGGCACAATATATTTCAGCAATTGCCAACGGTGGTAACCGGATGAAACCTTATTTGGTGGATTCCATTCAACAAACAGGGACGGATGGAAATCTAGGTAAACTCGAATCTAAGACTAGTCCAACGGTCTTGAACACGATTAACGCACCAAAATCGTACTTTAATGTTGTTAAAGAAGGGATGTACAACGTTGTCAACGGGACTAATGCTTGGGGGACAGCGCACACCTTGAAAGATATCAAACCAACCTTTGGCGCTAAAACAGGGACGGCGCAATCATTTGCACGTGAAGATCCTAATGATTCAAACAGCAAGCAAGTGGAAACCGTCACATCAAGTCTTGTTGGGTTCGCCCCATATAATGATCCACAAGTCGCCATCGCGATTGTTTTCCCTAACTTGACATCCGATGAAGGGCACTACAATACCTTGTTGGCGCGTGAAATGATTACCGATTACTACAAATTAAATAATATTTCAAAATGAAATATTGCGAATTAACCTTTTCAGATACTAGAAAAAATGGTATGATACTAAGAGTCTAAGAATTAAACAGTTTTTTAGAAATTTACTTACAGCTTGGAGGCTATATCAATGCGTGTTCACATTACAATGGAATGTACAGAATGTCACGAACGTAGTTACTTATCAAACAAAAATAAACGTAACAATCCAGATCGCTTGGAATTAAAGAAATATTGCCCACGCGAACGCAAAGTAACTTTACACCGCGAAACTAAATAGTGACGCATAAAAAAAGCCGGGGCGCTTGCCCGGGCTTTTTTTGTTAGGAGGGGTCTTCGTGCAAACTAAGCAACAAGTCCGACAACAGGGTTTGGCAGCGTTACAGCGTTTAGCCCAACAACCCGCTAACAAGCAACAACAAGAAGCAATCTTGTTACAAAAATTAATTGACAGTGCGGCTTTTCAATCCGCAACCGTGATTGGAATGACGCTTAATCAACCGATTGAAGTCGCAACGCAACCGATTATTGAGGCTGCACAAGCGGCTGGTAAACGGATTGTAGTGCCCAGAACCTTGCCTAAGCGTCAGATGGCCTTTTATGAGTTGACACCAACAACGGTCCTTGAGAGAAGTCATTTTGACGTCTTAGAGCCGCAGATAACTGGTGAGCCAATTGTGCCGGACTTAATGATTGTGCCAGGGGTTGTCTTTAGTCTAGACGGTTGGCGTGTTGGTTTTGGTGGTGGGTATTATGATCGCTATCTGGCAGCGCATCAGATGAACAATGTTGCACTCGCTTTAAAGCCACAACAAGTGAAGGTGCCTGATTGGTCAGTTGATCAATTTGATGTTAAACTAAAGCACATTATTACGGCTTAAGAAGGAGAAGAGATGAAAGTAAATCATACTACCAAAGATTGGCGAGAAATACCATTTGTCGCTTATGCTTTGATTATCATGAACGTCCTTTATTTTGGGTTAATGTTTGTTGCACCAATGATTTGGGCGCAGGGAATTACGTCGGTGCAAGGCTTGCTGGCAGGTGGGGTTGTCCCATTTTTAATGGCTTCAATTAACCATATTAGTTTTTTAAGTCTCTTAATGGATTGTGTTATTTTATATTTTGTCGGGAGCCAATTAGAATCATTAATTGGTCATTGGCGCTTATTAGCAATCTATATACTCAGTAGTTTAGCAAGTTTAATCACACAAGGCCTTTTCTTAGGAACAGGTTCGCAAACGATTACAGCGGGCTTAGCCGTTCTTGGGATTTTTGGTGGTTTTTTAATGCTTGGTGATGCGTTCAAAGATAATCCAGTTTTTGGTCAGATTGCGCGCCAGTATTGGTTATTCCTATTTTTAACAGCCGGATTACAATTTGTCGTTAATCGCAATGCGATGTACGGGATGGTTGGCGGTATTTTAGGTGGCTTTTTAAGTAGTATGGCACTTGGCGCACCACGTATCGGGAAAATTAACCCGCTAAACCGTGTGGTTAGTGGGTTAATTTACGTCATTACCCTCATTTTATTTGTCTACTTGGGTATGAATCGTTAATAAATTTAGGTATAATATGATAGGTGAAGTTGATGAGAACACTTTATGATGTACAACAACTTTTAAAACAATTTGGTGTTTATGTCCATGTTGGTAAGCGACTTTGGGATATTGAGCTAACGAGTATCGAGTTACGTCATGTCTACGATGCTGGTTTAATCGATGGTAAAGTGTATCGCGACGCTAAGATGGTGCTAGTACATGAACATCGGTTGGAAGAAAAACAAACATTCAATCATGAATTATTGGAGGAAAAGTTTAAATGACAGACAAGAAGTTAATCGGCGTTGACTTAGGTGGTACAACGGCTAAATTTGCAATTATGACAGTGGATGGCGACATTCAACAACGTTGGAGTATCGATACAGATATTTTAGATGAAGGTAGCCACATTGTGCCCGATATCGTTGAATCGATTAATCATCATTTAGATTTATACAACATGACACCAGAAGATTTCATCGGAATCGGTATGGGAACACCTGGTAGTGTTAACAGTGAAGAAGGTACTGTTATTGGTGCCTTCAACTTAAACTGGAAAGTAACGCAATACTTACGTCGCGATATTGAAGCTGGCACACATATGAAACTAGCAGTTGATAATGATGCCAATGTAGCCGCTTTAGGCGAACGTTGGAAGGGTGCTGGTGAAAACCAACCTGACGTTGCTTTCGTGACACTTGGTACTGGTGTCGGTGGCGGGATCGTTGCTGATGGTCATTTACTACACGGTGTTGCTGGTTCTGCCGGTGAATTAGGTCACGTGACTGTTGAACCACGCGGTTACGAATGTACTTGTGGTAAAAAAGGTTGTTTAGAAACTTATGCTTCAGCAACAGGTGTTGTGCGTGTTGCGCGTGACATGGCTGAAGAATATGCTGGTAATTCAAAATTGAAGACAATGTTAGATGATGGCGAACAAATCAGTTCAAAACTTGTTTTCGACTTGGCTAAGGAATCAGATCCTTTGGCTGTCAAAGTGGTTGACCGCGTGTCATACTACCTTGGTTTAGCTTTAGCTAACGTTGGTAACATGTTGAACCCAGCCTACATCGTTATCGGTGGTGGTGTTTCAGCTGCTGGTGAATTCTTACGTAAACAAGTTGAAGCTTACTTTGAAGAATTTACATTCCCAAATGTTAAGCAAACAACGAAGGTTCGTTTAGCTAACTTAGGTAACGTTGCCGGTGTTATCGGTGCTGCTTCATTAGCTTTACAATTTGACCAACAATAATCTGTTAAAAAGGAAGTTTTGTAGATGTTTGTAATCGGGACAATTAATCCAATGTTTGTTGTTAATATTATCTTGATCGCTATTTTGTTATGGATAATTGGCGTGTGGGTTTACTATAAAATCCAACGTAAGCGTCTAGGCGGCGAACTGACTGAAAAGGCATTTGAAGAAAACATGCGTAAAGCCCAAATCGTTGATTTGCGTGAACGCAAGGATTTCGATGCTGGCCATATCTTAGGTGCTCGGAGCATTCCTTACCCAATGTTGAAACAAAACATGGGTGAATTACGAATGGATTTGCCGGTCTACCTCTATGATACAGGCATTACATTAAGCGTTCGTGCAGCATTAAAACTTCGCAAAGCAGGTTTTACGAACGTTAAATGGCTCCAAAAAGGTTTTAACAACTGGACAGGAAAAACAAAACGTAAAAAGTAGATTAAAAAAAGACCCAAAAGTCGCCAGTGAAAAACAGCAGACTTTTGGGTTTTTATATGAAAAAGAGTGCTTTTCAAAGCGATTTGACTCTGAGCATTTGCCTAGTATCGTGAATAAACGACGCTAGTCGATTGTTTGCGGTACGTAGCAAAGCACAGGAGGCAGCTTTGAAAAGCACGTTTCAGCACAAAAAAAGACGCCATCTACAAAAGTAGGGCAGCGTCTTGTGATCATCTTTAATCGCTTAGCCTTGGTGAGCTGAATGGCTCTTACGGTTAGCGCGACGACGATTTTCTTCGATTTTATTTTCTTCTTCTTCGATAGGATCTAACACGGTTTTCTTAAATGCAAAGAGTGAACCGGCAATCGCACCAACAGTAGAAACAGTCCCGATTACGAAACCTTTAAAAAATTTATGTTTCATCGTAAAACCTCCTCAATCATTCATTCAAACTATATGTTCATTATCGCGTATTTAGGCGCGAATAGCTAGTAAAATACGTTAATTAGTGTGGTGAAATAATGAAAAAAGAAAAGATAATTGTCATTGTAGGGCCTACGGGTGTTGGTAAGACGGCACTTAGCCTACAAGTGGCACAACAGTTGAAGGGCGAAATTATTTCTGGAGACGCGATGCAAGTTTACCGTCATCTTGATATCGGTACGGCCAAAGTAACGCCGGCAGAACAAGCCATTGCGCCGCATCATTTAATCGATGTCGCTGATATTGATGAACGTTTCACGGCTTTTGACTTTCAACAACAAGGCCAACAGTTGATTACAAAAATTACTGACCGTCAACATCTACCGTTGATTGTTGGTGGGACAGGTCTTTATTTGCAAGCTTTGTTGTATGATATGACGCTGGGAAGTGCAACGGATGCTGAACAGGATTTCAGTATTCGCAATAAATGGCAAGCATACTTAGAACAGCATTCAGAAACTGATTTATGGCAGGCGCTGGCTAAGATTGATCCAGATGCTGCGGCAAAAATTCCAGCGGCCAATACGCGTCGCGTTATTCGGGCGTTAGAAGTTTATGAAACAACGGGTGTTTTATTCTCGCAACAAAAGCCTAAGGAGTTGCGCTATGATACCTTTATTATTGGCTTGAATTGCGAGCGTCCTGTCTTGTACGAGCGGATTAACCAGCGTGTTGACCAAATGGTGGACGCCGGATTAATTGAAGAAGCAAGATGGGCTTATGAACGCCGTGCAACAAGTCCGCAAGCAGTTCGCGGCATTGGTTATAAGGAATTCTTCCCGTACTTTGATGGTGAGTGTTCACTAGAAGCAGCAATCGAGCAAGTGAAGCAAAACTCGCGCCATTATGCAAAACGGCAATTAACGTGGTTTAGAAACCAAATTCCTGTTAACTGGTATAATCTAGTCGAGCATCAAGAAGCAGACTTAGCACGCATCCAAGCAGATATCCAAACCTGGTTACAGAAATAGTGGAAACGGAGTGAATAATATGAATTGGCAAGATTCGTTAGCACCAGAATTACGGGCCAAAATTGAAGCTGTTAACGCTCAAATTGCGCCACGGCTTCAAGCCTTAGATGAACAAATCATTAATAATCAAGCAAAGGTTCTGCAAGCCTTTCAAGAAGAAAATATTTCAGAATCACATTTAAATGGAACAACGGGTTATGGGAACGATGACCAAGGACGTGATAAGTTAGAAGCGGTCTATAGTCGCTTTTTTAAGACCGAAGACGCCCTTGTTCGGCCACAACTGGTTTCTGGCACACATGCGATTGGAACAGCTTTATTGGGCATGTTACGCCCTGGAGATGATTTGCTCTATCTGACCGGAGAACCTTACGATACGCTCCAAGAAGTTGTCGGGATGGCCGGTAACGGTATTGGTTCGATGAAGGAATATCAAATTGGCTTTGATTACGTGCCATTATTGGCAGATGGCTTGGTCGATTTTGAAACAGCTAAGACGAAGATCACGGCTAAAACGAAAGTCGTTGCGATTCAACGTTCACGTGGTTATGCCGATCGCGATAGTTTTACGGTTGCTAAAATTGAAGAGATGGTGCGTTTTATCAAGGGGATTAATCCCGAATTGATTGTCTTCGTTGATAATGCTTACGGCGAATTCTCAGAAACAATCGAACCAACGGAAGTCGGCGCGGATGTCATGGCCGGTTCATTGATTAAAAATGCTGGTGGTGGGATTGCCCAAACAGGTGGTTACATTGTTGGGCCAGAACGCTTGATTGAAATGATTGGTTATCGCTTAACGGTGCCAGGTGTTGGTGCCAGTGAAGGGGCCACACAAGGTAACTTACAATTAATGTTCGAAGGCTTTTTCTTAGCGCCAAGTGTTACAGGAAATGCCATCAAAGGGGCTGTTTTTGAAGCAGCGCTTTTGGAACAAATGGGCTTGAACGTTTCGCCAAAATGGGATGCCCCTAGAACCGATTTAATTCAAACAGTTAACTTTGGTAACCCTGATGACATGGTTAAGTTTGCGGGTTGTGTACAAGCACAATCACCAATCGATTCTTTCGTCACGCCAATTCCAAGTGACTTTGCCGGATACGAAGATCAAATCGTGATGGCTGCCGGCACCTTTATTCAAGGCGCCAGCATCGAATTTTCAGCTGACGGACCATTGCGGGCACCTTACACGCTTTATTTACAAGGTGGTTTAACTTATGCGCACGTTAAACTCGCCATTAGTCGGGCAGTGCAAACAACATTCTTTGAAAAATAAACAGGTAGCGGTGAATCAAATTGACGTTTGATTCACCGCTTTTTTTGTATGTAAAGCGTGGTATGATAAGGGTGCAACGAATCGTAGCGGTCTGATTTAACCATTGCTTCAGATTGTTGCTGGTGAAAAAAGGCGGTTTTCGCTACGGTAGGTCTTGGAGGTGGTTAGATGTTAATTGGTCAGCGCTTAAAACAATTTCGATTAGGTGCGGGGTATTCACAACAGACGCTTGCGGATAAACTTAATGTTTCACGCCAAGTTATTTCTAAGTGGGAAACCGACAAAAGTGTACCGGATTTGAACTTATTAGTCGGACTTGCACAACTTTATAACGTGAGCTTGAACGAGCTGTTAGACGTTGAAACAGTTACCAAATCAGGTTCGCTGTTAACGCGATTACGACAGCATTGGCATTTATCTGAAACGGAAGAAACAGTGCCGTTATCCGCTTTGGGACAGCTTATCCAAAAACCAGAGCGGTACTATGTTGACTTAAGGCAACAGTTTAGTGAAACGTTGACAGATGTCGCTGTTATCAGGGACGGGCAAACGATGCCGACACATTGGCGGCAAACACGGACGCCTTATTTAATAACGTTAGCACCACATCAAATCAGTTTGAAACAGACGGATTATTTAAAAGTGATGGCCACGAAGATGGTTAAGCAATTGGCAACAACGGCAATTCGTGCTGTTCATTATGCAGTCTTCCAAACTGCTGGACCAACAGCGGGGGTTGGGGGACTACCAGGTATCGGTCACGCTTATCGCGCCATTGTCACTATTGATACAAAACAATCCTTAGTGCCATATTATGTAACCAATCAAGACTTTTATCAGTTGGCAAAAGTCTTGAAGGCCTATGCGCAAGAGGAACACATTCAATTTGATGATTCGATGGGGGTACTACCGTTTTTCATGGCCCATGACACGACAGCGTGTTACGATTATTTAGAAACGCATTACAGCGAATTAGCGAAGAAAGTGGGCTTTCCAACAGAAAGTGCAGGACAGGCGGTTTATCGATGGTAGATGAGACAACGAAAAATGATTTTAAAATAGCGACAGATGGCGTTCAAGCTTATCATTGCTATTTTGGGACGCCAACTGATGATGATCAAATTTGGTTTGAACTCTTAACGGTTGGTGTTTTCCAGGTGGGTTTAAGTTGGAAAGTAGCCGCTAGTAAAATTCCAATTTTACGGCAACAAATGGCGGGAATGGTGATTGATCGGGTTGCACAATTTGATGAATTTGATGTTGAACGACTTCAAGAAGCACCGGATATGATTCACAATACAAGAAAGATTCGCGCCACCATCCAGAATGCGCGGGCGATTCAAAAAGTGCAGGATGAGTTCAGTAGTTTCTCAGCGTACTTGTGGGCGTTTGTTGACAATCAACCTCAATTACTTGATTCACAAATGGCTGGGGTCTCCGATAAATCAGCGCCAATTAGTGCCCGACTTGCCAAAGACTTAAAGAAACGGGGCTTTAAATTTGTGGGACCCGTCGTTACGCATTTATTTATGCTTGCGGGCGGTTTAATCCAGTTGATTGATGAAAAATAGCTTTTAAAAGGTAAACCAAAACGGTTTACCTTTTTTTATGGCATTCATGTCAGAAAACCTAACATGAAATGTTGACCGGTAAGAAGTCGACTGGTAAGATAAAACGCAAGTGAGGTGAAATAGATGGCTGAAAAGCAATTAAGACGAAATTTAGCGGTTTTACCGATTGGAACGGTGATGAAGTTAACCGGTCAAACGGCGCGTCAAATCCGTTACTATGAGAGTCAAGAACTTGTTTTGCCTGAACGTACGCCGGGGCACCAACGGTTATTTTCGCTGAATGATGTTGATCGCTTATTAGAGATTAAGGATTACTTAGCAGAAGGCGCCACGATGGTTCAAATTCGCCAGATCTACCGCAAGCAAGCACAAAAAATGCAACAGCGGCATCTGACCGATACCAAGGCCCGTCAATTGTTAGCGGAAGAAATGCTTTCGGTCGGCGGATTAGTAGGACAACGACCATCTATTTCACAATCATCTAAATTATATTAAGGGGCGACTAGATTAATGGCACGAAAAATGTTGACAGCAGAAGCAATCAAGCAATTAGTGGATCAAGAAAACGTTAAGTTCTTAAGATTAATGTTTACGGATATTAATGGGATTATCAAGAATGTGGAAGTCCCAATCAGTCAATTAGACAAAGTTTTAAGTAACAAAATGATGTTTGATGGTTCTTCAATCGACGGTTTTGTTCGAATTGAAGAAAGTGATATGTATTTGCGTCCTGATTTAAGTACTTGGTTGATTTTCCCATGGGAAGCTGAACATGGCAAAGTAGCCCGTTTAATCTGTTCCGTTTACACTGCTGATGGGGAACCATTCTTAGGTGATCCTCGCAATAACTTGAAAAAAATGGTTCGCGAAATGCAAGATAAAGGCTTCAAAGATTTTAACATCGGGCCTGAACCAGAATTCTTCCTCTTTAAATTAGATGAAATTGGCAAACCAACCTTAAAATTAAACGATCAAGGTGGCTATTTCGATTTTGCCCCTGTTGATTTGGGCGAAAACTGTCGTCGGGATATCGTTTTGGAACTTGAAAAGATGGGCTTTGAAGTTGAAGCCAGTCATCATGAAGTTGCACCTGGCCAACATGAAATTGATTTCAAGTATGCCGATGCAGTCGATGCAGCCGATAATATTCAAACCTTCAAATTAGTCGTTAAAACAATTGCCCGTAAACATGGGCTTCACGCAACCTTTATGCCAAAACCATTACACGGTGTCAATGGCTCAGGGATGCACATCAACATGTCATTATTCAACCAAGATGGGACAAACGCCTTCTTCGATGAAAATGGCAAAGAACAATTATCAGAAACAGCCTATCACTTCTTAGCAGGCTTATTACGCCATGCTCGTGCGATTACGGCCATCAACAATCCAACTGTTAATTCATACAAACGCTTGGTACCTGGCTTTGAAGCACCCGTTTATGTGGCTTGGTCAGGCCATAACCGTTCACCATTAATCCGAGTACCACAATCACGTGGTTTATCAACGCGTCTTGAATTGCGGAGTGTTGACCCCAGTGCAAACCCATATCTTGCAATCAGTTCAATCTTAGCAGCTGGTTTATCAGGGTTAGAACAAGGCCTTTCACCAGAAGCCGGTGTTGATCGTAACATTTACAGCATGGATGAAACAGAACGGAAGGAAAATCATATTACTGATTTACCATCAACCTTGCACAATGCACTTAAAGAACTAGCTAAAGATGATATTATTAAGGATTCAATGGGTACTTATCTCTATCAAAGTTTCATGGATTCTAAGTCATTAGAATGGGCAGCTTATCGTCAACAAGTTTCTGAATGGGAACGTGAGCAATATTTGGAACTCTATTAGTCGCAATTTGAAGCTAATTTTTGTACAATGAACTTTTAGAAATAGAAAGTTGGCAGTGTATGAAAACATTAGTGATTGTCAGTCATCCTGAGATGGCTAATTCGCTTGTTCAGAATTTTCTGAAGGCGAGTGCGATGCCGTTTCAAGATGAAGTGACTTTGCACGATTTAGCAACCATTCAACAGCTGGATGTCGCCGCAGAGCAAGCTTTATTACGTGACCATGAGCGGATCATTTTCCAATTTCCGCTCTATTGGTATGCTGCACCGGCTAGTCTCAAAACGTGGTTAGATACTGTTTTAACTGGTGAATTTGCATTTAGCGGGCGGATGCCTCTACAAGGGAAATCGTTGGGGGTTGTTGTCTCGACAGGGATTGCTGGTAAACATTTTCAAGCTGGTGGCAGCGAGCAAGCAACGCTTTCTGAAATTCTACGGCCATATGAATTGGTTGCACGAAAATTAGGAATGACCTACTTACCACCATTTGCGATTCATCAATTTAGTTATTTAACTGAAACAGCCCGCCAATTATTATTAGTTGATTATCAGCGGTATTTAACGCAAACCACTTTTAACTTTGAACAAAAGGTGGCGTGGTTTGAACAGCAGTTGCGACAACGCCAATCGGCTGCGACTGATTCAGAGCAGCAGCAGCAGCTTGCGTTATTGGCTGATCAGTTGACAGAACAAGGTGAATTGTTAACTGATTTAGGTTGGCAAGTGCAACTGATTCGCCAGGAAGAAGGCGAAGGTTAATGACAAATGAAGAATGGTTAAACCAACAAATTCAAATGCTCAAACAACAAGCAACCACGTATGAGGATCAAGCTTTCTATGAAGCGCTCGCAGAACTCAATCAAGCATTAGCAACTCGGATTGAACAACGTCAGGGTGAACTGGACGGCCGTATCTGGAATGCGACTAAGTGGTAATGATTAGAAAAAGCCCCTCTAAAATCGAAATCTGATTTTAGAAGGGCTTTTTGATTGGCTATTTATTGTTGCATTAAAGATGAAATGGGATGTTCTTGTTGATATTGGTCCTTTTCAATTTCGTTATTAGCAACAGATTCTAGTATGAAAATCAAAAGTAATAAACTAGTTACTACAATGCCGGTAATCGCTAATTTTTTGTGATCCTTCTTAACCGTTCCAATAATTGATAAAACGAATCCTGCAATTTCAAGTAGTGATGGTATGATGAGTCCCAATTCAGAATCTGCTAGAAACGAAAAAACGAAACCTAATACCGCTAGGCCCAGGCCGATTAATGTTAATGAATATTGTTTCTTTGCCATGATAAAAATTTCCCCCAAAATAAGTATATTAGTTTTTATATCTTAATAGATACAAAAATGAATAAAATGTATCTAAAATGACATAAATTCATTAGTTAGTATAGCATACGAATCGTTTGAATTAAAACTAAATTTATTTTAAACGAACAAAAAAACCGTCGAAAACTGATCGACGGTTGAATTAATTATGATTTTAGTCAATATAACGGTTAATCAATGTAACAAATGCATCAACAATCACTTGGAAGAAGGCGATTGTATCTGGATTAGCAACTTGGCCATTGTCGTCTAATAGATTCATTACATTACCGATGTAAGCTTCGGGTTGTTGAACTGTTGGCATGTTTAGGAAAACGAGTGATTGGCGTAAATGATGGTTAGCGCCAAAACCGCTAATGGCACCTGGTGAAACGCTGACGATTTCAGCAGGCTTGTTATCCCAGACACTCGCACCATAAGGCCGTGAACCAACGTCTAAAGCATTTTTTAAGACGGCTGGTACGGAGCGGTTATATTCAGGTGTGACGAATAATACGGCGTCCATTTGTTGCATTTTATTTCTGAAAGTCGTGTAGGCTTCGGGTACTTGATCAAGATCATCATAGTCTTGATTGTAAAGTGGGAGATCACCAATTTCAATTACCTCTAAGTGCATGTCTTCTGGGAATAACGGCATCAATTGTTTGGCAATTGCCTTACTAAATGAATCCTTACGTAAACTACCAATTAAAACTGCTACATTTTTTGTCATAGATGTAACCTCCAATATTGAATTGACTACACTTCTAGCATAGCGAATTCCGCCACATTTTGGCAACTAAAAGGGTTAGCGGATTGAATTTAAATGGGTATTACAAGTATAATAAACGTAAGAGTTTTCGAAAGCAGGTTAACAAGTGATGGAAATTAAATGGCAAGTCGCCACACAACAATCACAAACAATGAAACAGTTCCTTCTAAAAAATGGGATTAGTCAGCGCCTATATGCCAAAATTAAGGCGCAGGGTCTACCGGTTCGCTTAAATAATCGGTTAAGCAGTCCCGCTGACCAAGTTCAAAATGGCGATCAGGTCAGTCTGACATTACCTGCAGAACCAGCCGACGAAACGGTCGCGGTCAGTGGAGTACCGATTGAAGTGCTCTATGAGGATGACTACTGGTTAGTCGTGAACAAACCGGCTGGCCTGGCAACAATCCCTGGACCAACTAATACGACAGATACGTTGTTGAACCGGATTAAAGGTTACTGGCAACAAAATGGGGCGACCGATTTAGTACCCCATATTATTACGCGCCTTGATTTTGATACAAGTGGGATTGTGTTAGCGGCTAAACACCAAGTGGCCCAAAGTTTACTTCAACCGCAGATTGAACAACATCAACTACAAAAGTTTTATCTAGCGGTTGTTGCGGGGACTGGGCTCCCTGAATTGGGGACGATTAAAGCACCGATTGGCCGTGTTGGGGATGAACCACGTCGACGGGTCATTACTGACGGACAAAGTGCTTGGACCGATTATTGGCGCTTAGCGCAAGATGAACGTTTAACCGTTTTAAAAGTTCAGATTCACACCGGCCGAACACATCAAATTCGTGTTCACTTGAGTGATTTAGATCATCCGTTAGTCGGCGATCAGCTTTATGAAGGCCCACTTGATTGGGGGATTGACCGCCAAGCATTACATGCGTACCAATTAACCTTTAATGATCCGTTCAGTCAACAGAAAAGACAGTTTACAGCGCCGATTCCAGCGGATATTCAAATGATTTTACCAACTAAAATTAATGACAAGCTGTAAGAAAGAAGTTTCAGGATGCGAAAATTAAGAATAGTATTGATTTGTGTTTTTTGTTTAGTCCTTGGTGGGGTAATTGGGACACTGGGTACCACTAGAGTTGCGGTTCAAGGCCTGGTTAGCCCGCAAAAAGCGGATCGCCAACCGATTGTTTTTGTACCCGGCAGTGGTGGCACTAATGATCGGTTCGATCAACTTTTTAAAACAGTTAACCAACATTATCGCCAACATAGTATTCTTAAAGTGGAAGTGATGGCGGATGGTCAAGTCAAAACGAAGGGCCAGATTGTTTGGCGCGATAAAGTCCCTTTAATTGTGGTCAGTTTTGAAAACAATAATGACGGAGACGAGAATGTCTTTAAGCAAACTGAATGGTTTGAAAAGGCAATGCAACAGCTAACTAAGCAATACCATTTTAAGAAATTTAACGGTGTCGGCTATTCTAACGGCGGGTTAGTATTAACGCGGTATGCAGAACGCTATCCTAAAGAGGCGCAATTAAGCCGTTTATTAACGATTGGCACACCCTATAATGGGTTAAATGCCAGCATCAAAGATGAAAGCCCAATGTTAACGGATTTAAAATCTCAAAAAGAACACCTTTCTAAAAAAATGGTTGTCTATTCCGTTGGTGGCACAACGACTGGTGGGGATGATGGCATTGTCCCAGCTTCTAGCGTTGCGGCAGGTCGGGAAGTCTTCCAAAATCAAATTGCCCATTACATGTCGATGTTTGTGAGTGGTAATGATGCCAAACACACAAGTTTACCGGAAAATGAAACGATTGTTTATTTGATTGAGGAACTAATTGTGCAACAACCGGTCGATCCGCAGAAACCACTGAGTGCAAAATTAAAATAGAATATTGAAAAAGGGTAGGGACAAAAATAACTTTTGTCCTTACCCTTTTTAGATTATTCACCAAGCGTGTTCAATAAGCTGTGTGTGATGAAGAAGCCGCCGATTAAGACCACTAATTCGGTGAGCGGCACACTGAGCCAGACACCCGTTAGGCCAAACAAGGCTGATAATAATAAGACGCTCCCAATCAAGAGGACATACCCGCGCATAATCGCGACGAAAAATGATAGTCGTGGTTGGGCAATGGCCGTCATAAATAGGTTGTTGACGATATTCATACTTGAGAAGAAAAAGCTGATGAAAATCAACGGAATACCGGCGGCCGCGTAATGAACGAGTAATTGATTGTGATCATGGTTGAAAATGGCGATGATCGGTTCTTTAAATCCAAGCAGGACTAGATACAGACCAGTTGCGATCCCGAGTGCTGATAACAAACCGATTCTTAAACTAGTTTTAACGTTATGCCAGTTTCGTTTACCAAATTCACGGCTGACGATTGGTTGGACCCCAACGGCAACACCGTTAAATAACGATAAACCGACAAGTAAGATATTAGCAATAATGCCGTAAGCTGCGACGGTGTAGTTATCGGCTAAATGCAAAATAACGATGTTGAAGACGAAAATGCTAACGCCGGTACTCATTTCGGTTAAGAAAGAAGGAAAGCCCAGTTGAACAGCTTTAAACGTTGGTTTGAAGTTTAATGTCAGTTTTTTGAGGGTGAGTAAACGGTCTGGGTGATGACGGTGTCGCGTTAAAATCAAAAGGCTGACGAGCGGTGAACAAATCGTTGCAAGAGCCGCCCCCATCATGCCCATGTGTAGTGGGAACATCAATAAGTAGTCAAAAATAATCACGAATAAACTTTGAGAAAGGGTCGCAATCATGGTTAGATGTGGATTGCTATCATTTCGTACGAAACTGAGGACTAAGTTATTGAGAATAAAGAGTGGGCTCCCAATTAAAATAACGCGTAGGTAAGCCAAGCTAGGCCCGAGCGTTTCATGATTGGCACCGAGTAGATGGAGGAGTGGATGGATAAAAATCAAACCGAGACTCATGATGATTAGTCCCAATAAAATGCCGAAGGAGAGGACTTCAGTGAAAATCGCCTGACTCTTTTCGGGATGGTTAACCTTGTTAATTGAGAAAATTGTTGCGCCACCAATACCGAGCATCAATCCTAAGCCATTAAAAAGGTTGAAAAGGGGTAAATCGATATTGAGCGCGGCCAAGCCAATTGGGCCGACCGCATAAGCGATGAAGTAGGTATCGGCCAGAATATAGATGGAAAGGCCGAGTGAACTGAAAACATCACGAATGATGTAACCAGTCAGTTCTTTTTTAATCTGTGGTGAGTTTGTCAAAGTGGAACACTCCTATTCAATTGGTAGTGGGGTCGCCAGTAATGTCGCGACGAAATCCTGGATTGGTTGGGGTAAACCCTTGCGATTAACCAGGTAAAATTGGCGTTGGTACTGTTTGGAAAGCGGTCGGTAGGGAATCTCTGGATAATCAAGTAATGCGGCACTTGAAATCAATGATTGACCTAATCCTTGTCGTAATAATTGGACGATAATGGCATTACTTTTAACCGTCATCACGTTATCGAGCGTTAAATTATTTTCCTTCAAATAATTCATCGTGTAATGATAGACGCCGGAACCATTTTCACGTAAGAGCCACGGTTCGGTTGGTTGACCGGCTAAAACTAATTGATCCGTTTGTAGCGGCGTGCGAACGATATCTTTTTCCGTTAATGGTTTTTCGATAAAGCCAAAGTCCAATTTGTGTTGCGATAACTGTTCGATAATCTGCGAGGAATTTAACGTGCAGATTTCAATCTCTAAAGCATCTAAAGCATCACGGTGGCGACTAAGTAATGCCGGTAAGAAGTAGGCCGCCGTGGTGTGTGAAGCAGCAATCCGGCAGGGGATTTTAGCCTGCCTTTCTTGATGTTGTAGTTGATGGAGATCTTGGTGCCATAAATCCAGTAATTGCTGGCATTGCTCGTAGAATAAATCCGCCTGTTTGGTGGGCACGATTTGCTGGCGACCATTGCGTTCGAATAAAACAACATCGAGCGACTCTTCAAGTTGTTTGATTTGCACTGAAACGGTTGGTTGCGACAGGAAAAGGAGTTGGGCCGCAGTCGTAAAATTTTTAGTTTCATAAACCGTCTTGAAAATTTCGAGCGTTTTAAACATCATACCACTTCCATTAAAATTATTAATAACAACTATTATAAAGATTTATTTTATTAATTGAAAGAGTTTCGGTATAGTTAACTTATTGATTTGAGAGGGAGCGAGTAAAATGCAATCATTGATTAAGAAATTACCTGGCTTTATTGTATCATTGGTCATCGCGATTGGAAGCTACTATATTGCACAATTATGGTTACCAATGTTAGGTGGTGCAACCATCGCGTTATTTGTTGGCATTATTTTAGGCAATACCTGGTTAAAACAACCGGGCTTAGCCGCGGGCACAAAATTTTCTGAAAAAAGACTCTTGGAATATTCGGTGATGTTATTAGGCGCGACAATCACATTCCAAAGTATTCAAAAAATTGGCTGGCAAGGGGTTGTTCTAACGGTCTTGCAGATGAGCTTAACAATTGGCTTTGCCATCTGGTTGGGCCGGCGCTTGCGCTTTAGCGAAGGCACGTACTTATTGATGGCCGGTGGGAATGCGGTCTGCGGTTCTTCAGCAATCGGGGCGATTGCGCCCGTGATTGATGCGGATAATGAAGATACTGGGATTGCCATCACAATGGTCAATCTCATGGGGACAATCTTGATGTTGGCACTGCCAGTTTTAGGGACACTGTTATGGGGCCATGATAATCTTGCTCGAGGGATTTTAATTGGTGGTACGGTGCAATCTGTGGGTCAAGTGGTCGCCAGTGCCACCATGATTAATCAAGGCACTGTCGTCACAGCAACCTTATTTAAAATCTTGCGAATTATCTGTTTAGTCTTTGTAGTGACGGGTTTTGGTTATTTACATCAGAAGAAACAAAGCCAAGCAACCGATACGAAGTTAAGCCAACAACTATTAGCTAAAAAGAGTAGCTTAGTACCTTGGTACGTTTTAGGCTTTTTAATCTTTTGTGTGATCAACAGCCTACATCTTTTCCCAGGTCAATTCGGAACAATCTGCCATTTCTTGAGTACGTGGTGTGAAATGACCGCCTTAGCCGCAATCGGCTTACGGTTAAACTTAAAAACACTATTTAATCAAGGCAAACAATTGTTATTTTATGCCGGCGGGTTAGTCGTTTTCCAAGTTGCTGCTGCTATTTTATTAATTACGATCTTATTCTAAAAAAACACCATCAATGTGGACGCAATTGCCCAGAATTGATGGTGTTTTTTTGATGAAAGTCATTGTTAACCTTCATAGCGGCCCATTTGAGGGAGATTTTGAAGTCGTTTAGGTGTGTGGTGTGAGTTTGCGAAGGCTTCTGTTAAGTCTTGTCCAGCTCTCAAGCCTTTAAAATGTTTGCCACCTTCCCAAGGTCCCATTGCGGATAGGTCATAGACGATACCTTCAACAGCAACGTAACTTGGTTGGCCATCTTGACCGTTATATTGTGCGAGTGTTTCTTTTGTAAAAATTTTATCAGTCATTATAAAAACCCCCTAAATATTAGCATAACTATAACGTTTTCGCGAAGATTTGGCAACAATTAAGTTGTGCGCGGCATAGTTAAATCTGACAGTCCACTAAGAAATAGTTTTCATCGTTAGGCGGACCATGTTAATATTAAGAAAATTAATGCGTTAAACTAATCACATGATTAGTAAAATGTAAAAATACTTTATTGGGGGAATAAAGGTGAGAGTTAAAAACAAGGTACTAATGGGTGCTTTCTTACTACTAACGGTGGGACTAGTAGGGTGTCAGGACAACACTAAGCATGCAAAAAAAATAGAGCAACATGTCGTGTCACCTACTACTAAAAATGGTCGGATTAAGATTATTGGACAGAACTTTGCGGGTAGTTATCAAGGGGCTGGTACGAAGACGGACCCAAGCTACGAGTATTTAATGGCGTTTAAAGCAGATGGGACGTTCAGACAAGATATTACTGCAACAGATGGTTATTATGCCAAGTTTGTAGAGCAAGGGACCTACACAATTGATAAGCAGACAGCTAAAATTGTGATTAACATTCAGCAAGTTGTGGAAGTCACTTACGCGACTGAATATGATTTATCCCATCAACAGCCACCAATTAGTTATGATTATCGTAAACAACAAGGAGGCAAGGCTCTGACAGCAGCAGAGGATAAACCGATTAATATTCTAATTAAGTGGCAAATTACAAGTTTAATCCGAACAAGCCCGGAATCTTTCAATGGCAGTCTGTTGATGATGTATTTTTAATGGTCGTTGATTAATTAGTTCAAG
>NZ_JAMQEX010000006.1:0-92340 GCF_033176295.1 Latilactobacillus sp. | reverse complement strand
CTTGAACTAATTAATCAACGACCATTAAAAATACATCATCAACAGACTGCCATTGAAAGATTCCGGGCTTGTTCGGATTAAACTTGTAATTTGCCACTTTAAAACATATTTTACGTTGAAATATCGCATAAGGTGGCGGAAAAGCCGATTTAACGCGATTTTTTTATGTCGTATACAATAAATTTTTAAAATGAATAAAATACAAAAAAATACCCCAATCATTCGGGAGAAACCGAAATGGTTGGGGAATCGTCTTTTATGTTTTGGCGTTTAATACGTTAATGCTTGCCACTGTTTCTTGGTCATCTTCGTGAAGTGTTCTTTTCTAGTATCATCTAATAGTGGGTTATACATTTCATCAATCGTCAATTCTGGTTGGAAACCTAATTTTTCTTGTGCGCGCTTTGATTGTTGGTTCCCGTCATAATAACCACACCAAATATTATCAAGTTTAAGCGTTTCAAAACCGTATGCTAAAATCGCTTTTGATGCTTCAGGGATTAAACCTTGACCCCAATATGGGACACCAATCCAATAGCCAATTTCGGCATCATTCTCACCCATAAAGGGTTGGCCACCACCATTTTTAACTAATTCTAAACCAACACTACCGATTGCGTGTTGCGGTGCTGTTTTCAAATTAACTGAATAAATTCCCTCTGCCATTAAATAGTTTTGAATGAGTTCGCGACTATTAGCGACGCTAGTGTGCACCGGCCAACCGGCGATGGGGCCAATCGCTGGATCCTTTGCATATTCATAGATTGCTTGATCATCCGTCAATTCAAATGGTCTGAGGATTAAGCGTTGTGTTTCAAGTTGCATATTACTTTGCCTGCCTTTTTCCTAGTATTTTAACCGCTAAGTGTTTGCCAGGGCTCAAAAAAGTACCCCGCGTTTCAATGCCAATTAACGGTAAGTTTTGATGAGTCGTGATGGCTGATAAGGCGCTATCAAATTCCGCGCCGCTAGCGGCTTCAATTGTCGTAAAATCATAACAACCGGCGGCAATGTGGTAGTCGCTTGGCATGGGCGTTGCGATACAAATCGCATAATCCGTTTCGCCAATCACATAATACAGCTGGCGGACCATCAAATCGGGCTGCCAATCAATTGCTTCAACTACCGATAAATCAAAATCTTGCGCAAATGGTAGCCGTTTTAAAACGCGCAAATGAATTGTTTGATTGACCTGATAAGTTGTGTCATGAGTCGCTTGTTGTAATTGCTCATCAACGGTTCGCTCTAACGCTTGTAACCGGGCAATTTCTTGTTGCAGCGCCTGTTTTTTATTCAGAAGCATCGTTTGTTCTGGATAATCCGTTGTTAAAATCAACTTTATTTCAGCTACTGATAAATCTAATGCCCGCAAAAATAGAATAAACGATAATTGATAGGCCTCGGCCATACCATATTGCCGATAGCCATTCTCAGCGATTTTCGCTGGCAATAACAACCCCTTATCCTCATAATGCCGGATGGTGTACTGCGTTGTCTTAAATAATTTGGCAAATGCCGAAATCGTCAATAACTTTTCAGCCATCTTCTCACCTCACAAAAAAGTATAAACCCTAGGGTAACCCAAAGGTCAAGAGAGTGTTATTCACACCGGTTTACTTTTGAACATTTACGCTACTTGGCGAATTGGCGTCAAAGACGCCGGTTTGACAAGTCTCGTAAAGCGCAGAAAGTTGGTGTGAATAACACGTTTCCACAAAAAAGCTTTACCCCTCACGTCAGACCACTTCAAACGCAGTTTTAGCCACTTCTCGTCCGTTGACAATCAGTGCCACGTTATGTTGCCCTGGATAGTGTTTCCGAGTCGTCAAATCTTTAAAATTAATTTGTCGTTCACCACTTAGTCCTTGGCGACCATCAATTTCTTTTTCCGCTAGCTTAAATAACTTACGCGACTGTTGACCATTGGCCTTCACATAATCTACTGCGTATTCAACCCGAACCAGTAGCTTGGCTTCCGGTCTAAAGCGAATCTGATAGTGAAACGCTAATTTATCACCAATGGCTACAGTTGTCGCGGTTGTTTTGATGGTTGCTGATAGCACTAACGGGTTTGCGGGACTATCGGCTGCATACCCAAATAAGGTTTGAACCGTCAAGAAATTCTTTCGCAATAACGTCCGGCAACCATGCCGAATCACCCAGTCAACCGCTTCGGATTCTCCCTGCCACTTTTTAGCCGTTTCAATCACCAATTGTGGGTGGTCCTTAGCGATATCGTTTAAATTATTCGCGACGCTGCGTCGAACGTATAGTTCAGGATCATTTTTAAGTCGTTCTAGAATCGCTAAGACCGGTGTCGGATCTTGTTTAAATACCGGTAAAGATTCTCCCCAAGGTAAACGTGGTCGACAGCCTTCACTCGCTAAACGCCGCACATGGGCATTAGCGCTTTGCGCCCATTGTGTCATTTGGACCATTGCGCGTTTTGGATCCGTTAAAATAAAAGTCCGAATGGCGAACTCCGCTGAAGATTGTTGGGTAAAAATCTCAAGTGCGTGCATTGAAAGCGCCCAATCCTCAGGACGTGTGCCATAAACAACAACGAAATCCGGGAAAAAAAGATAGGCAAAGCCCTGACAATCAGGTGCCAGTTGTTCTAAAAGTGCAATCGCTTCTGAATAGTCCTGTGGTAAGAATTGACCGAGTACGATCGCAATCTGACGTGTCCGTTGTTTCAATGTTAAATCGGCCCAATTATCAGCTAGAACGGCCCTCACAAATTGTTGCGCTTTAAAGGGCCGATAAACTTCTTGAACTTGCTGACTAAAGGTCGTCAGAAATGCTTCTGTATAAATATCTTTTAACAATTCAGCCATTAGTAATGCCTCCGTTTTTTCACTTTCTTCTATCATACCGTTCTTAACGGCTAAAAAAAACGCCCATCAATGATGTGCGTTTTTTGCGATCTAAATTAAAATACCTGCCACTTTCACAATTAACATCAAACCATAACCGATAATGATTAATGCGCTAAGGATGTTAACCCACATTAGGAATTTAGGTGAGACCTTATCTCTAAAAATACTAAACAAAATGGCAATGCCGAAGAACCAACTAGCAGTCGCCGTCACAACGCCGATAATAAATGGTAATGATTGACTGGCAGTCATATCACCCCGTAAGGCCCCCAGCATCAACGTGCCATCAATCAAAGCTTGTGGATTACCCCAAACGGCAATGAAGGCTGTTAAAATTACTTTTTTAAGCGGAATTGGCTGTAATTTACCAAATTCGACGGCCGCCCGCGCGCTCCGTAAAATTGTATAGCCAATCCACAAAATCAACAGCCCGCCGACACCCATAATCGTATACTTAATAATCTCATTTTGAATAATCAACGCACCAATGCCATAAAAGGCCACCACGGAAAAGAGCGCATCAAATAACCAAATAAACAAACTATTTAAAACCGCGCGCCGTGTCGTATTTGACAATGCATTGTTAAATACGAAAATATTTTGCATCCCAATTGGTGCGACAAACGCAAACCCAATTAGCATCCCTTTTAAAAAAATCATCCAAATCCTCCTCTAAAATATCACGAAACAGTTTTTATGCCTAAAACTGCCTATAAACCTCTACTTTATCTGAAATCAGCGGTGACGTCTAGTCCTTTAATTTAACTTATCGTCATTATTCATTATTGGTGTTATCATAATGACCGTTATTATCTATTCGATTAGTCAATTGTTAGCGATATAATTTACTACACTACGTTAACTGTTTTTCTTGTAAAAACGCTTTCTTATCGATACAATAAATATTGAAAGGTGGTTTTAAATTATGGTCAAATTAACGTTATTCGACAACACAAAGATCGTCCTCAAAGACGATGACGTCCTATGCGGAACAGCAGCGGATGCACCGCGCACTAATAAACTTGCTATTAGGGACTTTCCCCATCAAGATATTGTCGCGTTCATAACGCATTTCATCAAAGAAACACCTTTATTTATCGCAAAGCGCAATCCTGATATTATTTATTCGAGTGCGGATATTATTGAAATATCAATCCGTTCATAACCCAATTATTCAAAAAGAACCCTCAGTTATGGCTAACTGCCAATATTGAGGGCTCTTTTTTTAGAAATAATCTGAGAAATAAGGTTGTTCAACCGGAATAATATTCTCTAAGTTTTTAAGCGTTTGTTTTGTGGCTTGCAGGCGTTCAATTTTAGCTAAATATGATGGGCGTCGATAACTCATCAACATGGTCGTCAACGTTTGAATATCACAAACGACCTTTTCACCAACCGGCCGACTCGTAACATGGACTTTTCCTTGCTCATCCCAATAGACACCAAATGTGCCGTTATTCCATTCAGCTAGTGGATCCGTTAATTCAATATGGAATGCTTGCCCATCCGTTTCAAACGGATAAGCTTGTAAGAATTCCTTAGCATCAACAATCCGCGCCATGAAATAGGGTTTGATGGTCTGCTCAATGTCCCCATCATCCAATAGGAACGTAATTGGTTCATCTTGATAGAGATTGCCCTTAACGTGGTCGACCATTGAATAATGCGCACCGATAAAGTTCCATAAACCAATCCGTGCTTCTTGATTCAAATAAATCATTTCTTTAATATGAAAGACTTCGTTAGCGATCCAATAAAGGACGTAGCCAGTTGGTTCTTCGTTTTCATCATAATAAACGCCGGCAATCCGTTCTTCTTCGTTTTCCCAACGCCAATATTCATCCCAATTTAACTCATTGCGAATCATAGCGCCATGATTGCGAAGCGCGAATTTATCATACATCATAATCACATCAGCATCATCAATGTCCAAACGTTCAACATGCCCGTTAACGGGTTGTTGCTTTGGTAATTGACTGTCGCGAATATCATAAGTCAGATGATCGGACATAATCTCCCAGCCCTTTTTACGATAAAAAGGAATGCTGTAAGGATAAAGATAGGAAATCCATTGTTTATTTTGCCGCATTTGATCTAAGCCGACTTTTACTAAATCATGCATTAAACCGTGGCCGGCATATTCTGGATAGGTGCCCACACCGGTTAACCCAGCCATTTTAAAAATTTTTCCATGAATATTAACTTCACAAGGATAAATTGCGAGTTGGGAAATTAATTCATCGCCATTAAACCAACCAATCACATCTGATTTTTCTAAGACCGGCCGTTTAGCACGTTCTAGTTCGCCTTCTTCATAACCACTATCAGAAACTTCCTGATCGGTTACCTGGAAAACATATCGTAATAAGTCATTAAATTGTTCTAAATACTCGATTGTCACGGGTCTAATTTCTAAATTAGCTCGCTGGTCAGCCATTGTTTCGCCTCATTTTTATTTAATCGTTTTTCTTATTATACACTACTTAGCACTTGTCATGAATGTGTACGGCGTTAAATCCGCCATCCCAATCATCGGGTCAATCTGATGACCACTCACCAAGGCTGGTGTTAATTCATAATTAGCAGGTGCTTCTTGAATTGTTTCTTCGCTGTCATCTGCATCGTCCACTAATGCCAATTGTTCTGGCGCTGCTGCTTTAGCCGGGGTTAGTTTTTCAACAGTTGGTTTAGCTTCCGTTAAGCCAACACTAGCGGTTTTGACCGCTTGGCTCACTTTTTCGCCATTAAAGACGCTGATAATCCGTTCCTTAAGCGTTGTTTGCCGATTTGCGGAGAGTTCCTTGGCCGCCTTATCAAAAGCACTTGGTTCCCCAATTAAAATCAGTAAGGACCGCGCCCGTGTCACTGCTGTATACAACAAGTTTCGTTTCAGCATCCGTTGATATTGGTTAACCAAGGGTAGAATTACCATTTCAAATTCAGAACCTTGAGCCTTATGAATCGACGTACAATACGCCAACGTAATTTTATGCCATTCCGTCCGTTTATAGGTAATTTCGGTACTATCAAAGGCAATCGTTAACTCGTCCATCTTGTCATCACTATCTTTAGCATACGTAATCCCGGTTATTTGCCCGATTTCACCGTTAAAAACGTTTAGTTCCGGACTATTAACCAGATGTAAAATCTTATCGCCAATCCGATAATGAACGTTACCTAAACTGACTTGTTTCTTACGATCATCGACCTTTGGATTCATGATATTTTGAATCATTGGATTTAATTGATCAATTCCGGCTGCGCCCCGATACATCGGTGCTAGCACCTGAATGTCTTTTGTTTCAAAGCCCCGGTCTTTTGCTTTAGTGACCACTTGCTTAATCACCGATTCAATCTGATAAGGACTGCACTGAATAAAGCTCCGATCCTTTTGCGGTTGGAGTAGATCGGCTGGTAGTTGGCCCTGATTAATCTCATGAGCTAGCGGAATAATCGTCGACTCATCGTCTTGTCGATAGATTTGTTGCAGTTCGATTGCCGGAATTGCCTGACTCTGCAGTAAATCAAAAAAGACTTGCCCCGCGCCAACTGATGGCAACTGATCTTTATCACCAACAAAGACGACTTGCATATTGCTAGGCACTGCTCGAATCAATGATCTAAAGAGGTACGTATCAACCATCGACATTTCATCGACAATTAATAAGCCGCCTTCTAGTTCCTTACTATCGATATCAGGATTATTTTCACGTCCCGTAATTCCTAATAAGCGATGAATCGTGCTAGCTGGCAAGCCAGTTGTTTCGCTCATCCGTTTAGCGGCCCGCCCAGTAGGCGCTGCCAATGAAATTGGGAATGGTGTGTCTTTATATTCGTTGATATCAAGCGAAAGACCGTTTAACTCAGCAAATAAAGTCACAATCCCATTAATAATCGTTGTTTTCCCAGTACCAGGGCCCCCTGTTAGTAGAAAGGCTCTGTGAGTCATCGCTAATTTAATTGCATTTTTTTGGACATCATCATAGCTCATCTTAAAGCGTTTTTCGAGCCGGCGAATTTCTTTATCCAGATCATGTTTAGGATAACTAATTTTATCCCGTTCATTTTCAATCCGCATCAAGTGGTTGGTAATTTGCCATTCCGCGTTGTACAAACCATTCGGATAAATCCGATTTTCATCACCAACGACTTTGCCATCGTGTGCCAAGACCATTAATTGCTCTGCCACTAAATTCGGATCAATCGCCACGTTCCGGGCCTGTTCCATCAATTGAATGCTGGCTGCTAATAACGGCTTCGCCTGGGTAAACGTATCGCCGGCCTGATTGGTCAGTTCGTTCAAGGCTTGCATCAGCGCCCCTTGAATCCGCGCTGGTGAATCGGCTGCAAACCCAATCTTCTCAGCTAAATTATCCGCTCGTTTAAACCCAATACCGGCAATGTCGGCCACTAGTTGATAAGGATTTTCTTGAATAATCTTCAAGGTATCTTCGTGATAAGTTTGGTAGATGTTATAGGCCATCGAGCTCCCAAAACCGTAATTATTGAGACCAATGATAATTTGTTCCATGCCATTGTTAATCGTCAGCGTTTCAACCAACGTCGCTTGTTTCTTATCATTTAAACCCAGCGGCGCTAAAACAGTTGAGTCCGCTAAGATCTTATCAATCGCATCTAATCCTAAGGTATCGACAATTTTCTCAGCCGTTTTTTGACCAATGCCGGCAAATTTTTCGCCAGATAAATAGGCGACTAAGCCAGTCTTAGTCGTCGGTTGGTCAACCTGATAGTTGTCAGCTTGAAATTGTTGACCGTATTTAGGATGGGTGATGACTTTGCCATAAAACGTATAGCGTTCGTCTTCTTTAATCTCACCAAAACTACCAGTCACGACAATCTCTGGCTCGTGCCAATCGATTGTCTTATGGGCAATTTTAATCAAGAGAATCTTAAAAAAGTTACCGGGATTCTCGTAAAAAACACTTTGGACCGTTCCGGTAACGGTTGGTTTATTATCGACCGTATTTTCTGTTTCCAAAATCGCCATCCCTATTATTTCTGATCTTTGGCGCGTATAAAGCCTTCAATATCAATCAGTTGTTGTTTATTTTTTTCAAAGTATGCTGAATCTAATGTTTTGGCACGTTCAAAATATGACTGGCTTTCTCGACCAAGAACTAGCTGCGTTAACCCATATTTGAAGACTGCTTCGCCATTTTGAGCATCAATGCGATGTGCATTTTTAAAGTAGGTTTGTGCTTGATCAAAATCGCCTAAACTAATCAAAATATTACCGACTAGGATATTAGCATCTAATTGATCTGGTTGTTTTTCCTGAACAGTGAGTGCAAAGGCCATTGCCCGCGCATTTTGTTCCAATTGATGATAAGTTTGTGCCAACATATATTGCGCATCTAGTGCTTGGGTCTCCTTCACCAATTGCGAGAAAGTGGTCTCAGCTTGTTGATAAGCTTCAGCTTGATAATAGAGTGTCCCGAGTGCATATTGGAGCGCGTCGTTTTCTGGGAATTGTGTTAGCGCTTTTTGTAAAAGCACTTCAGCTTGTTCATAATCTTTGAGGGTCGTCAAAAAAGTCGCTAGTGTGACGTACGCTTCGATATCAGTGGGTGTTTTTTCTAAATAATCGACTAGCTGTTGAACGGCTTCTTCGTGTTGGCCAGCTGCCCATTTTTTTAAAATTTCGGGTTTCATCAAATCATCTCCTAAATGGTATCTGACGCAGAAAGTGTGCGGCTTAAAAAGGACGTTTCGTTCCAATCCAATAGTTCAAATGACTGACCTTGATCAGTCGTTTTTAACGTTGTGACAGATGAATTCGTTAAACCACCGTGGGCACGAATATCTGCCAAGGGTGTTTTTAATAACGCCTGAATCATGGCAACTAATGCCGCTCCGTGACTCACAATTAAAATCTGATCGTCTGGTTTAGCCGTGGCCATAATCTGCGCAATCGCCGCAGTTGTACGTTTGATTACTTGCGGGAAGCTTTCACCATTAATGACGCTCGCATCATATTCAGCTGGTGCTTCGCGGAAAGTCCGTAACGTTTCCGGGAACCGTTCCTGAACTTCAGTAAAATACATGCCTTCCATTAAACCAAGGTCAAATTCGTGGAGGCCATCGACCACCGTGATCGGAAAATCTTGGTGTAAATCTTGTTTAAGAGTTGCTGACGTCACGCGCGTGCGCTTCATTGGACTCGTATAGAGATGGGCAAACTGGATGTCTTTTAAATAGTCGGCTAACTCACCGATTTCCGTATAACTAGAAGCCAGTAGTGGTGAATCACCATTCGCACCTTGATAGCGCCCTGCCAAATTCCATTCAGTTTTACCGTGACGTACAAAATATAAGGTTGTCATACACTTTCTCCTCAAAATAACTTACTTTTCATTATGAAAGAGTCATCGCCCAAATTCAAGTCTATCCTATTAAAAGGTTGTTTTTTATAACAAAAAAGGCACCGGGAAAAATTTTCCCCAGCACCTTTAAAAGCGTCTCACGTATTTTTTGATTAATGACTTTCAGCGACAGCTTTCATTGCAATTGCGTTGACGTAGTTCAATGGTTGATCGTAGTTAGGTTGGAAGAACATATCAACCATTGCTAATTGATCAATTGTCATCTTCGTTTGGATGGCCATTGAAATGACGTTAGCTGCTTGTGCAATGTCATATTGACTTGTAAATGAGCCCCCTAAAACTTGGCGTGTCTTAGGATCCCATGTTAAGTTCATCAAAACAGGTGTTGTTGATGGCATGAAGTCTGGGCGATAATCTTCAGTCAAAGTAGTTGTCGCAACTGCCATCCCGCGAACCTTAGCACCTTCAACTGTCAAACCACTACCAGAATATGTCCGACCGAACAATTCAACGGCTGATGTTGCTTGCGTACCCATGTATTTTTCAGTTGGTGTTTCGATATTGCGGCCAATTAACAAGCCTTGGCGAACAGCATTAGTTGCCAATGGAATGTAATCTGCTTTTTGCGTTGGGTTATAGTATACAGCAGCTGAATCGCCGGCAGCGTAGACCCCTTTAACAGATGTTTGCATATATTCATCAGTCGTAATCGCACCGTTGCCTAGCATTTCAACTTGATCCTTGAAGAGGCCAGTATTTGGTCTGAAACCAACACATAAGATTGCAAGATCAGCTGTGTATTCGTTCTTATCAGTCTTAACAGTTACTTGATCAGTACCTGAGAAGCTAACTACTTTTTCGCTTAAGGCTAATTGAACGCCGTGATCTCTGTAATCTTGTTCAACAATCTCAGAGATATTAGGATCAAAGTTTTTACCCAGTGCATGTGGTAAAGCATCAATCAAGGTTACTTTTTTATCAGTTGTCGCATAAGCTTCAGCCAATTCAGCACCAATGTAACCAGAACCGATGACAATGACGCTCTTCACATCAGGGGCACTCTTCTTCAATTCGTTAGCATGTTCCCAGTTTTTACATAATTTAACGTTGGGATTATCAATACCTTCGATTGGTGGAATCACTGGTGATGAACCAGTTGTGACAATAATTTTATCAAATTTTTCAATTGTTTCTTCAGAAGTCACTAAGTTCTTAACGTGTAAGACTTTTTCTTTCAAGTCTGCCTTCAAGACAGTGTGTTGCATCTTCATATGTGCACCCAATTGGGCTAACATTTCTGGACTTGAATAGAACATTTTTTTAGGATCAGAGACGTGGCCACCTACCCAAAGCGCAATCCCACAAGATAGAAATGATAAATTATCATGTGTTTCATAAACAGTGACATCCCAATCAGGGTGTGCCGTTAATGTTGCTTGTGTTGCAAAGGTTCCTGCGTGTGTACAACCAATTACTGCTACTTTCATAGTGTTGCCTCCTAAATAATATAAAAACGATTTCATCGTCAGTTTTTGTGAAACATCACGCAATCAGCGTGTAATTATATTGTACGCTATTTAGTTCTAAATTGTCAATTTTGACCCGCTATTTATTTGATTTCACAAACCAAACTGGTTATTTATATGTTATTTAATTGATACATTGTGATTTTATTCTAAAAAAGGACGTTAATGGTTAAACTCACCCATTAACGCCCATTCTACTATTGAATTAACGCATGAATCAAAGTGACCTTTTGCGCTTTTGGACCAATTTTAATATTATCGTAGAGCAAGTCCTTAATGGCTTCAATGTCTTCTCGGTTACTATAAATCGTCAATAGACTCTCACCTTTTTGAACGGGGTCTCCGATTTTTTTGTGTAAGACTAATCCGACAGCATAATCAATCTCATCGGTTTTCGCTTGTCGACCACCACCAAGTAACATGCTGGCAATCCCCATTTCATTAGCGGTCATTTCAGTCACATAACCGTTTTCTTTAGCAGGTAATTCGATTTGATATTGTGCTTGTGGCATTAATTTTGGATTTTCAATAACGGCAGGATCACCACCTTGATAAATAATCATTTGGCGAAAGGCTTCGAGTGCTCGACCATCGTCGATCACGCCTTGTAGTAATTGACGCGCTTCATCCAAGGTACTTGCCTTTCCAGCCAAGACAACCATTTGACTGCCTAACGTTAAGATTAGTTCTGTAATATCGGTTGGTCCTTCTCCTTTTAAGATGGCGATTGATTCTTCGATTTCTAGCGCATTCCCAATCGCATTGCCCAAAGGTTGATTCATATCAGAAATAACGGCCATACATTGCATCCCCACACTACGCCCAATGTTAACGAGGGCTTGTGCCAATTCCTTAGCATCTTCTTCAGTCTTCATAAAGGCTCCGGAACCAGTCTTAACGTCCAATACTAACGCATCGGTGCCTGAAGCAATCTTCTTACTCATGATTGACCCTGCAATTAACGGAATCGAATCAACCGTATCAGTCACATCTCTGAGTGCATAAATTTTCTTGTCAGCGGGGGCAATATTACCGGTTGCCCCAATAATCGCAAGTTTAATCTCTGCCACTTGCTTTTTAAAAGCCTCTTCTGTTAATGAAATGTTAAAATTTGGAATCGCTTCCAATTTATCCAATGTGCCACCAGTATGGCCTAAACCACGCCCTGAAATCATCGGAATTGGAATCCCTAACGCTGCAATCATTGGTGCAAGTGGAATACTGGTCTTATCACCGACACCACCAGTTGAATGCTTATCAACTTTGATGCCATCAATCATTGAAAGATCTAATTGGTCGCCCGAACGCATCATCGTCATGGTCAACAACGCCCGTTCGTCATCAGTCATGTCATTAAAATAAATCGCCATTAGTAACGCACTTGCTTGGTAGTCTGGAATCGTCCCATCTGTATACCCATCAATAAAGAATTGGATTTCTTCTGCCGTTAGGGCGCCACCTTGTCGCTTATGATCAATGATATCAACCATTCTCATGCTAATCACTCCTTCTTATTAGTCAGGGGCAATCAATGCTTGGGCTGTATGCACATCAATAATTAAACAATTTGCATAGTGCCCCGCTAATGCGCCTTTAATAGCCGCAATTTTTTGTTGCCCGCCTGCTACTAAAATACTATGTTCCTTCGTCTTCAAATCCGCGAGTTGAATCCCAACGGTTCGCTGATCAATCGCTGCACACGTCACTTGACCACTCGTGTTATAAAAACGTGAGCAAATATCGCCAACCGCTTTTTGTTGCAGCACAGTTTGTTCTTCTTTATTAAAATAACCCGTTTGAAAGAGTAAGGCTTCATCTCGAACCGTGCCAACCGTATAAATCGCGATGTTCGCTTGCTTGCCCATTTCAATCATCCGTCTAATATGGCGATCTTCCATGACAACATCGTGCGTCGTTTGGTTGCCAAAAACAACGGGTAACGGCAAGACATGCGGCGCTGTATGGAAAGCCGCCCCAAATTTCATCAGGACTTCTTCGGCATAAACCGGTGTTGGGGTGTAAGTGACACTCCCTTTTAATTCAATAATATTAGCGTTTTGAGCCGTTTGTTCTTTTAGTGCTAGCGCCACTTGGTTTAACGTCTTGCCCCAACTGACACCGATTAAATCATTGTCTTTAACAATCGATGTTAGATAATCCGCCGCATACTGCCCAAGTTGGACAATTGTTTGTTGGTAATCGGAGGCATCCGTATAAACAACGTGTACCTCAGGTAAATCATATTTTTGTTGAATTAATGCTTCTAATGCCTGCGCACTGGCATAAGGATCAACGATTTCAATCCGGACAATCCCAATTTCTTTAGCATATTGCAAAAGTCGTGAGACGGTTGGTCTAGAAATCGCTAGTTTTTTAGCGATTTCTTCCTGGCTCATATTGGCTTTGTAATATAAATTAGCAACAGCTAAACTTTGTTGCGTTTTTTTATGCGACTCAATTTCTACCATGATTTGAACCTCTATTCATCAAATTCATTACATCAAAAAAGTATTACAAATCAATTCTAATAGAAAAAGCATCGCTAAGCCAACTAAAGTCCAATTTAATTGTCGTGTTTTGTGGCTCGCCCACTTCACAATTGGATAAAAGACGAAACCAAATGCTAACCCTGTTGAAATTGAACCTGTTAATGGGATCAAAACAATCATTAAAAAGGCTGGAAACCATTCTGTAAAATCTTGCAAATCAATTGCTTGGACCTGCATCATCATCAAAGCACCGGTAATAATAATGACTGGTGCAATGGCTGCTTGGGGCACAAAGCGCAACAACGGAATAAAGAAAAGTGCGCCTAAAAATAATGTGCCCGCCGTAAAGGCCGTGATGCCAGTTCGACCACCACTTTCGATCCCCGAAGCACTTTCAGCAGCTGCGACGGTGGGACTGGTCCCTAAGAAACCAGAGAGTAAAGTCGTTACCGCACTTGCTTGAAATGCGCGTTTAAATTGTTGCTGATCGGTCAATAAACCTTCTAATAAGCCCATCGATTCAAAAACTAAGATCATGGTCATTGAAAAAACCGCCAGTCCAAATTTTAGCGTCCATAAAGAACTAAAATCACCTTGCATTAAAAGTTGCGGATAGTCACGGATTTGACTAATCGTAATCTGGGTTGTTGCTTGTGGGACAAGTTTAAAAATCCCCGCGAGCCCACTGATTAAGAAAATGCCGACGATAAAACTCCCTGGTGTTTGTCTTAAATACAATACGAGCGTAACGGTCAACCCTAAAAGGGCTAACAGTGGTGTTGCTTGACTCAAATCACCTAATGCGAGCAACGACTGTGTACCGCCCGAGCGAATCAGTTCGGCTTTTTCGAGTCCTAAAACAACTAGGAATAGCCCAATACCAACCGTAATCCCCGCTTTTAACGATGCTGGGATTAAAGCGGATAAACGCTCACTAAGAGATGTAAAGGCAATCCCGACATAGATCAAACTACTGAAAAAAGAAATAGCCACGGCTTGTTGCCAAGTCAAATGCATCCCAACCACTAGGGTATACGTGAAAAAGGCATTAACGCCCATTCCAGGTGTCAAAACAATTGGGGCCTTAGCCCAAAGTCCCATGATAAAACAGCCAATTGCTGATGAAAAAATCGTGGCGAACACACTAAGATTAGCCGGAATCCCCGCATCCTTTAAAATCATTGGATTAACAATAATGATGTATGAAATCGCGAAGAAACTTGTGATGCCTGCTAAAATTTCTGTTCGCACTTGATTTTTACGTCCCACCTGGAATGCCATTTTTCTAAAAACTCCCTTTCAAATTACCAAACGAATAAGCCAACAGTCGCTGCTGATAATAATGACACTAAAATACCAGAAAGCAACATGTAACCAACGTTTTTAGCAATTAAATTATTCTTTGATTTATCGACTAAGCCCTTGAAAGCGCCGATAATCATGCCGACTGTTGAGAAGTTGGCAAACGAGGTCATGAAGACCGTTAGGATTGCCTTGTAATGTGGGGCAAAATCGCCAATCGTATTTGTCACTTTGCCCATCACAACAAATTCATTTGTCACTAACTTAGTCCCCATAAATTGCGCGAATTCAAAAGCGTGACTGACATCTAAGCCCATCAACCAAGCAAATGGGAACATGATAATCCCTAAAAGATGTTCCAATGTAATCCAAGGGTTAATCAATTGTAAGATTTTATCAATCAAAGCGGCTAATGCCACAAAGGTAATAACGTTGGCCGTAATAATCAAGACTAACTTACCAGCGTTCAAGATTGAATCCCCTAAAAATGAAAAGAAGGGTTCTTTACCTTGTACGTCTACTTGTTCGTCAGAAGTATCAGACCCACTACCACTCATCGTTGCGATCGTATCTTCTTCAGGTGTTACTTCAACTGGATTCAAAATATTAGTAACAATAATTGCGTTAATAATGTTAATTGGAATCGCGGTTAAAATAAATTGCCCCGGCATCATTTGTGTATAAGCCCCAATAATGGATGCTGTTACACAGCTCATTGACATCATGGCTAACGTTAAGTTCCGTTCGCCTTTCATCTGTTTGAGTTGTAATGCCGAAACAGCCAAAGCTTCAGTGTTTCCCAAAAACATCATTTCAACTGCGAAAAATGATTCGAACTTTGGTTGACCCGTTACTTTTGATAAGCCACGCCCTAACCATTTAATGATCCATGGTAAAACACCGATATACGTCAAAATATCGAATAACGGGATAATCATTAGAATTGGTAACAAGACACTCGTCACAAAATCCATTTGTTTAACAGCGACCCAACTTGGTAAAGCAAAGGCAATCCCGGTATAAGCGACTTGAACCAACCAATTAAAGCCATTGGCCGCCCCCATAACGATGTTACGTCCAATCGGAAAGCCGGTTAAAAACCACGCTAGAAAAAGATTGATTGCCATCATAATGCCAATTGAACGCCATTTAATCTGCGACTTTTTTTTCGAGAATAAAAAGGCCAAACCAACAAAGACAATTAAACCGATAATATTCACTAAAAGATACATTTCGTCCCCTACTTCCCTGTTTTAAGCAATACCAGCTTCCAATGCAACCGTTATCATTTCGTTGAACGATTTTTCGCGTTCTTCAGCTGAAGTTTCTTCTCCTGTAATGATGTGATTACTAATCGTCAACACGGCTAATGCCTGGACGTTAAACTTCGCTGCCAACATATAAAGTGCCGCGGCTTCCATTTCAGAACCTAAAACACCATATTGGATTAACTTTTGTCGATCAATTTCATCGTTGTAAAAACGATCCTCTGATAAGATATTACCAACCTTAACCGCAATTTGTGCTTGTTGGGCTGCTTGGTAAGCCTTCATTAAGAGTTTAAAATCAGCCGTCGGTGCATAATACAATCCGGCACCAAATGTATTTTGAATAATAGCAGAATCTGTACTTGCGGATTGGGCGATCATAACGTCTCTGACGTGAACGTCAGTCCCTAAGCCGCCACAAGTGCCAACGCGGATTAACCGTTTAACACCATAAAATTGAATTAATTCATTAGCGTAAATTGAAATGGAAGGAATTCCCATGCCAGAAGCTTGGACTGAAATGGCTTGTCCTTTGTAGTAACCAGTATAACCAAATGCATTCCGAATTGTATTATAGCGGTGCACATCTGTTAAAAACGTTTCAGCGATATATTTAGCGCGCAATGGATCACCAGGCAATAAAACAGTTTCCGCAATATCCCCTTGTTGGGCTTCAATATGTGTACTCATAGAAATAACGCCTCCATTATTTTAATTGTGTTAAAAAGCTTGTGCCAACTTCTCCTGCTGGACAATCAAAGTTTTCTAAAATCGTCGCCCCTAAATCAGCAAAAGTTGAACGAACGCCAAGTGATTGATTCCCTGATAAACGAGATGAATAAGCTAACAATGGGACGTATTCACGCGTATGATCAGTCCCTCTGAAACCAGGATCGTTGCCATGATCAGCAGTGATGAGTAACAAGTCATCGGGTTTTAAAACGGCTAATAATTCGCCTAATTGTTGATCAAATGCCATTAAAGCGGCCCCGTATCCTTCTGGATTACGACGATGACCATACATCGCATCAAAATCAACTAAGTTTGTAAAACTAAACCCGGTGAAATCAGTTTGTGCATTTTTGATAGTTTGGACCATCCCATCGTGATTACTTTCTGTATGGACACCGCTTGTAATCCCTTTGCCAGAAAAGATATCGTTAATCTTACCCACTGCAAGGACATCCAAGCCAGCTGCCTTCAAACGATCCATATCAGTCGTCCCAGTTGGTTCTAATGTATAATCATGCCGATCTGAGGTCCGTTCAAAATGGTCTTTGTCTTGCCCCTTAAACGGACGTGCGATGACGCGGCCAATTCGGTATGGCTTTTCAATTGTTATTTGCCGGGCATATTCGCAAATTCGATATAATTCCTCAAGCGGAATGACCGCTTCATTAGCGGCAATTTGTAAGACGGAATCGCCTGATGTATAAACAATTAAAGCGCCTGTTGCCAGTTGTTCTTCGCCGTAATCCCGAATCACATCAGTGCCTGAATAGGGCCGATTAACAATTACGGAACGACCACTAAAAGCAGCTAGTTTTTGAATTAATTCGTTGGGAAAGCCATTGGGGAAAAAACCAAGTGGTTCTTTAACTGGTAAACCCATCATTTCCCAATGACCATCCATACTATCTTTACCAACTGAAGTTTCTTGCATCTTACCAAAATAACCCAAAGCTGGTTGCGCCGCAGGGACACCCTTAATTGGATCAGATGCGCGAATATTACCTAATCCTAATTTTTGTAAGTTAGGTAACTTAAATTGTTCACCGTAAAACGCACCAATATGCCCAAGTGTGTCGGCACCGACATCATTAAAGTTAGCAGCATCACTCGCTTCACCAATACCAACTGAATCTAAGACAACTGTAAAAACCCGTTTGAATTGCATATTTGTTCGCTCCTTTTATTTACTGTTCATGATTTTAACACCGGCACTTGCGCCTAATCGATTTGCACCAGCTGCAATCATTGCTTCAGCATCTTCTTTTGAATGAATACCGCCAGATGCCTTAACCCCTAACCGATCGCCAACAACTGAACGCATTAAAGTAACATCTGCAACCGTTGCGCCACCAGTCGAGAAACCAGTTGATGTTTTAACAAAATCAGCACCCGCTTTTTCAGATAATTCACAAGCACGTCGTTTTTCCACATCCGATAATAGACAAGTTTCAATAATAACCTTCACGTGTTTTTGAGCAGCATGGCCTGCTTTGACAACGGCTTGAATATCACTTAGCACTTGTTCATCGTGACCCGCTTTCAATTCACCAACATTGATGACCATGTCTAATTCATCAGCGCCATTTTCAATGGCAGCTTGTGCTTCAAAAACTTTAGTAGCTGTCGTTGTTGCACCCAAAGGAAAGCCAATAACAGTCACAACTTTAACATCGCTATCTTGAAGTGCCTCACTAGCACGCTTCACCCAATATGGATTTAAACAAACAGATGCAAATTGATATGTTTTTGCTTCTGCGATAATTTGGTCTACTTGAGTCATTGTTGCCTCAGGTTTTAATAATGTATGATCGATATATTTTGCTAAGTTCATAATTAGCGCCTCCTTGTTTTGTTAACGCTTTCAATTTAACACCATTTTGAACATTTGTAAACACCCATCTTGAAATTATGTAAAATTCGCAATAAAAAAAAGCGATACCAGAATTATCTTTGGCATCGCTTCTTCTTAATATGTCATAGTGTTATTAATTAGACGTATTGTAAAACTTGCTTGTCAGCATCATCGTTAGCGACTTTGTAAGCCACGTCGATTGTGCCGCCACCTAAACATTCTGCGCCGTCGTAGAAAACAACAGCTTGTCCGGGTGTAATAGCGCGCACTGGCGCATCGAAGACAACTGTGGCAGTTGTCTCTGAAGTCATGTGAACTGTTACGCCAACATCTTGTTGACGATAACGGAACTTCGCTGTGCAATGGAAATCTGTGCCGTGATCAACTGGTGTGATCCAAGTCATCTTACTTGCATCCAATTGGTCAGCATAGAGTAATTCGTTATGGTAGCCTTGGCCAACATACAGAATATTTTGCTCTAAGTCTTTGCCGACAACAAACCATGGGTCGTTTGATTCGCCACCGCCACCGATACCAAGACCAGAACGTTGACCGATTGTGTAGTACATCAAACCATCATGTGTGCCTTTTTCAAGACCGTCGACAGTCATCATCTTACCTGGTTGTGCTGGTAAGTATTCGCCTAAGAATTGCTTAAAGTTCCGTTCGCCGATGAAACAAATCCCAGTTGAGTCCTTCTTCTTAGCAGTTGCTAAGCCAGCTTCTTCAGCTAAACGACGGACTTCTGATTTTTGCATGTGACCGATTGGGAACATTGATTTTTGTAATTGATCTTGAGAAAGCGCACTCAAGAAGTATGTTTGATCTTTATTGCTATCACCGCCACGCAACATGTGGGCAATGCCGTTTTCATCGCGTTCGATCTGAGCATAGTGGCCCATTGCGATAAAGTCAGCATCAAGTTCCATTGCGTAATCTAAGAAAGCCTTGAATTTCACTTCTTTGTTACACATAACATCAGGATTAGGTGTTCTACCGTGCTTATATTCGTCTAAGAAATATTCGAACACGCGATCCCAGTATTCCTTTTCGAAGTTAACGGAATAATAAGGAATGCCAATTTTAGAAGCAACCTTGGCAACATCCTCATAATCTTCCGTTGCGGTACAGACACCATTTTCATCCGTATCGTCCCAATTTTTCATGAAAACACCAATAACATCATAACCTTGTTGCTTTAACAATAAGGCTGTTACTGATGAGTCCACTCCGCCGCTCATACCAACGACGACTCGTGTATTACTGTGGTCAACCACAATATCACCATCATTTCAAATAGATTCTAGTTTTCTACGATTTGAAGGTCGTGAATTCCAGTACTACCATTATAGCAATCCTCGCTCATATTTCAAACCAAAACACTCACTTTTCATAAGTAATTGTCAATAAAAAAGGAACGCTAACCAATTTTGACCATTGGCAGCGTTCCCATCCTCATTTGATTATGCTTGGGCTACCAAAATATCCCGTTCAATCAAGTGATTAATAATGAAATTAAATTGTTCAACGTTTTCAGCGTTCTTTTCATCCTTAAAAATATTAACTGGATGTAACCCATCAGCGGAAGTGACCGACATTTTGAGCGTCTTCAATTCTTTACCAACAGTAATTTTAAGCTTAATCGCTGTATTAAAGGGTGAATTAGGATCAAGGGGCCGTTCCAATTGGAAATTACCATTATTGGTTGGCATGAAACCAGTATCCCGTAATGTATATTTCTTAACGGCGTCACTTAACCCATATTGTGTCGTATTGCCTAAAACCGTTGCTGTCTCTTTTAATAAAGCCATCTTGCTACCTCCATCAACTGATTGATAGTTTCATTTTAGCATAGATGAAGCGGTTGCGCCTAGGCTTTACCGGCTTGCTTAGCCAAGTTTTTTTGCACAATTTTAGTTAATGCGGCACAAAAGGCAGTCACATCTGCTTCAGTTGTCTCAACACCAAAACTAATTCGAATACTTTCGGCAACTCGTGGGCTATCTTCACCGTACATGGCAATTAGAACGTGTGAAGGTTCCAAATCACCTGCAGTACATGCTGACCCACCTGAAATCGCAAAGCCTGCTAAATCAAGGTTCATCTGCAAGACATAGGTTGAGACACCCTTAACCCACATATTTAATACGTGGCCCACCATATCGTCACTACCTGCGCCATTGACTTCAAAGTCAATACCGTTTGCTTGAAGGGTTTCTAAGACTTGTTGTTTGAAACCAGCATACCGAGCGCGATGTTCAGCCTTAACAGCTGGTGTCAACAATTCAACCGCTTTGGCAAACCCAGCAACGGCTGGAATATTTTCTGTCCCCGCACGGCGTTTCTTTTCTTGTTCGCCACCCATTAAAAATGATGGCAAATGAATCGCGTCATTCACGTACAAGAACCCAATTTGCTTAGGCCCATTAATCTTGTGTGCTGAAACAGATAACATATCAATCTGATCTTCTTGCACATCGATATCCAATAACCCATAAGCCTGAGTGGCATCCGTATGGAACCAAGCATTTGATTCGTGAACAAGTTGACCGATTTCATGAATTGGCATATGACTACCAATTTCATTATTGCCCATCATAATCGTTACTAGAATCGTTTCAGGTGTTAAGGCAGCCTTTAAGTCAGCCAATTCAATAACGCCTTGTGCATTAACGGGTAAATAAACGACATCAAACCCTTGGCTTTCTAAATAAGCCATTGGTTTTAAAACAGAATGATGTTCAATCGCTGTCGTAATAATCCGTTTACCTTCGTTAGCCCGTTTTTGAGCCGTTTGTAAAATCGCCATGTTATTACTTTCAGTTGCACCACTGGTTAAAATAATATCGTTATCCTTCGCATTAATACTTTGCGCTAGAATATGCCGACTTGTATCTAAAACAGTATGTGCTTGGCGCCCAAAGAAATGGGTGCTAGACGCATTCCCAAAATCTTGGGTCATCTGCGTGGTCATCGTCTCGATTACCTCCGGGGCAATCGGGGTCGTTGCTGCGTTGTCTAAATAAATATGTTCCAAAATTTTTCGCCTCGTTTTAAAAAGTATCTATGTTAGTTTAACATAGAAGCCACTTTATTAGCGGTAGAAACACTTCAAAACTAAAAAAAGACTAGGGTTAGCCCCTAATCTTTTAATAATGCTTCAATTATGCGGTCATCAAGGCTGCTTTTTGTTGTTCTGATAGTGATTCATTCATCCGACCACTCTTGAAACCAGCTAAATCAACAGTGACAAATTCGAACCCAGCTTGTTGTAAGGCTTGGTTGATTTGTTCGCTGTGTGTTAAAAAGTCAGCAATTTGTGCTTCTGGCACTTCAACACGGGCAATTGATTCGTGGTAGCGAACACGGACCGTTGCAAAACCTAAATCACGCAAGAATTTTTCTGATTGCATGACTTGCGCAATCTTGTCTTCTGTTAAGGCTGTGTTATATGGAAAGCGTGAAGAAACTGAACAGCTGGCCACTTTGTTCCAGTTATTCAAGTTTAATTCTTTCGCTAATTGACGGACATCAATCTTGTAGAAACCAGCTGTTTGAAGGACACTTTCTGCACCAGCTTCATCACGAGCTCGTAAGCCGGGACGGAAATCACTATTGTCATCCATAATCATGCCATCCAAGACGTGATCAAAGCCTTTTTCAGCAGCGATTTGGTTTAATTGTGTGTAGAACATCTTCTTGCTGTAATACCAAGTTTCTGGTGTGTTATTAGCAATATGTTCATCTGATAAGTAGTTTAAAGTGGTTGCTTCAACGTTAGCTCCCATTTCATGTGCTAAGTCGATTGCCTTGTTAAATTCTTCGTCTGTGAATAATTCTGAGTTAGCAACGACTGCTAAGACATTTTCCTTACCGAGTGTTTCTAAAGCCATTTTTAACACTAATGTGCTATCAATCCCACCAGAAAAGGCTACGATTACTTTTTTCATTTGTTGTAGACTTGCAGCCAACATTGCTTTTTTTTCAGATAATGTATTCATTGTTAAAGACTTCTTTCTATATAATTAAATTAATTGTTTTAATTCTGATAAACCATTTTGAATCTGATCAGCATACGCTAAATCATTGTTATCTAAACTTTTGACAATCATTAAATTCAAATCTGTGGCACTATCAACAAAGTGTTTGAATGTTGATTGACCAGCACTTTGTTGTGCATCGTCTAAATCCCCGTATAGTTGTTCCGCTGTTAAAAGAGCTTGTTGTGCTTCAATAAGACTCGTTGAAATTGTCCCTGGTTGTGACGCATGTGCAGCGACTTCAAATAAGTTGACCATCATCGTTTGAGTTTGTTTAATTTGTTCCCGCATAATTGATTCCTCCGATTAAATTAGATACCAAAGAAGCTCCGCATGAAGAGTGCGGCACATAAGCCACCAACAAATGGGGCAATCCCAGGTACAATAATCCCGTATTGCCAATCTGAGTTAGCTTTATTTTTAATAGGTAAAATAGCGTGCGCAATTCTAGGACCCATATCACGTGCAAGGTTCATCGCGAATCCGGTAGGACCGCCCATCCCCATCCCAATTGCCCAAACAAGTAACCCAACAGCAATTGGTGCAATCCCTGGTGTCTTGATTTGTGTAATCGCGATAATTGATGAAATGAAAACAAATGTTGCGAAAAATTCAACGAAGAAGTTCCGAGGTAAATTGCGGATACCAGGGGCTGTTGAGAAGATGTTCCGAACAGCGACTGGATCGACATTGCCTTCTGAAGCTTTGAATTCGTCGGCGTACATAATGTAGACAATGATAGCACCGACAACCCCACCCAAGACTTCAGCAACTGAATAAGGAATGAACATTGCCCATGAGATATTGCCTAAAACGCATTGTGCTAGTACCATCGCTGGGTTAATTGAGACATCCCCAAAGATGAATAAGGCTACTGTAATCCCGAAGCCCCAAGTTGTAATCGCAAATAAATGACCTGAGCCACGATATTTTGAGCCTTTGAGGACTTCATCACTATGAACCCCGACCCCGAAAATGATCATGAGCGCTGTGCCCATGAATTCTGCTAATAACTGATGAACCATGAATAAATTCCTCCAAATAATGACTATTTTAAAACGTGCTTTTGCCAATAGCTTGCTGTGCTTTTATTTTAATTGCTGATAAACAGCGAGATAAACTTGATTAAGCGCCACGTCATAGGCCTTAGCGGCTGCTAAACAGTCGTCAAACTCCGGCGTATATTTTTCAATATCGTCGTAATTAACTACTTTGACCCGAATATCACCATAACTCGTTGTGACGGTCATAAAATGACGTGGCATGATGGTGCGCCCCATAGTCTGGTAACGCACGCCAACGGTTGATGTGTGTTTCAAAATCAGATAAGTAATGGCTTGCTGATCGGCTGGATGAATCATGACCGTTAGTTTGATAGCTGGCCGATTTTTCTTCATTTGAATGGGACTGAAAAAGGCATCGAGCGCCCCATTATCCATCAATAAATCCAAAACCGGCGCTAAACTTTCCGCTGACTGATCATCAATGTTGGCCTCCAACACTAATATCTGATCTGCCTTTTCTTCAACAACTTGTTGGCTTAGTTTTTTTTTTCGCACAACATCACACGTAATGCGTTGAGTTGTGGTGTTTCCCGATTACCAAAGCCATAACCAACTTTAGTAATCGTTTGGTTGTCTGGAATTGGACAGAATTGATCGACAATCGTCTTAACAATCCCCATTCCCGTTGGTGTAATCAATTCCGTATGAATCTCTGGGTTTTGCTTAATCGGAATCGCACTGCCCACTCGCATTTGCATCACAGCTGGTACCGGAACAGGCATCATTCCATGGGCCACTTTGATAAAGCCACTGCCATCCGTTAATTCGGATGAATAAACTTGGTCGACTGCCAATAATTCGAGTGCGATAAACGCGCCGACAATATCAACGATTGAATCGAGCGCACCGACTTCATGAAAATGAACATCACTTAGCGGCAATTCGTGAACAACCGCTTCTGATTTGGCAATTTCCGTAAAAACTTGTTTAGCATTGGTTTTAACATAATCGCTTAAATCACTGTGATCAATGATGGCTTCAATGTCCTTTAAATGCCGAACTTCATCACCATGGCTATGTGTATGCCCATCTGCATGTTGGTGTGGATGATCATGATGATGAGTTGATGTGGTTTCAATAAAGCCTTCATCCTTGTGCACGGTTTCTGGCAAATGAACATCAAAATCGGTCCCATAGATACTGCTTTTAGCGATCCGCTGGGCATGCAAGTGGTAACCAGTCACATTTAACTTGGCCAATTCGGTCTCAAATTGCTTGAAATCAACCCCTAAATCGAGTAATGCGCCAATAAACATGTCACCACTAATCCCTGAAAAAGCGTCTAAATAAAGTGTTCTCATTTGTCATCCTCCGTCTCACTTAAATGATTGATCATACTTGCTGAGTAACCGGCGCCAAAACCATTATCGACATTGACGACCGTAATGCCTGAAGCACAACTATTGAGCATCGTCATCAGCGCTGTTAGTCCACCAAAGTTCGTCCCATAACCGATGCTAGTGGGGACGGCAATCAGTGGTTTTTCAATCAACCCACCAACAACACTGGCTAAGGCGCCTTCCATGCCAGCGACCACAATCACGACCTGGGCCTCACGAATCTCATCTAAATGTTCAAAAAGACGATGAATGCCAGCAACCCCGACATCATAAATTCGTTTCACTTGGTTACCGTAAACCTCTGCGGTAACGGCTGCTTCTTCGGCAACCGCCATGTCTGAAGTACCAGCCGTCACAACGGCAATATAATGCTTAGTTTGTTCTACCGGCTTTAACATTAAAGTGACGCACTGGGCTAATTCATCATAATGGGCGGTTGGTTCGGCAACTCTAATTACCGCATACTTTTGGGGAGATACTCTCGTACAGAGAATATTTTCAGCATGCCGTTTTAAAGAACCGATAATGCCAATAATTTGGTCGGCTGTCTTACCGGCACCATAGATTACTTCCGGATAGCCATTACGTTTTTGGCGACTTAAATCGACCTTGGCAAAGCCTAAATCATCGATGGTCTGTTCATGCGCTAGCTGCTTGGTGGCCTCTTTTACACTGACTTTTTGGTTTGCAACGGCTTCTAATAGCTGTTGTAGCTCATTTGTTGTGTCCAAACTACTCATTCTTTCTATTGTTATTTCACAATAACCCCTAAACCATCAGGGATTACAGTCACTTTTGCGTCCGCACCTTCAATTGCATAGGCTCGTTCTAAGGCAGCATCTAAACTAGTTGCCAGTTCCATATGCATATCGGTAATTAATTGAGGATCAACTAAATCTGATACGAAAATCACGTGATGTTGCACTAAAATTCGGGCTAAAATTTGTGACGTCCATTGATCGGGCACCGTTTCAAGCCGTGGTGTGTTAATTGCTTGGTCTAAGAATTCCTTTGGATCTTTAACGTCGGCAATATTATGGTAGAAACCATCGCCACCATGACCATCACGTGCACCAGCGACCATAATAATTACGCCACCTTGTTTGTTTGTGGCTTCAGCAGCAGTCATCCCTTTAACCGCTTGGTAGATATTTTGATCAAGTGGATAACCACCATTGGTTGAGATCGCGATATCACAATCAATTTTGTCGACTTCTGATAGACTTTCAACGAAGTCACAGCCTTTTTTGTGTGCCGTTTCTAAATTACCGGCAAAAGAACCGATGATATGTTTATCTTCATCCAAAACAACGTTCAAGATAAATTTAAGACCGGCTGTTTTAGCGGCGTAAACCATATCCTTGTGGACTGGATTATGCATTAAGTTCCCAGTTCTTGAATAATGGGAATTGATAAATTCACCTGAGTGGTTGGCCATAATTGTTTTGTATGACGCCACACCCGGTAGAATTGATTTCCGACCGCCTGAAAAACCGGCGAAGAAATGAGATTCAATGAAACCTTCTGAAATTAACAAGTCAGCTTCAACAGCAATTTTATTGATAATGCAATCACCGCCTGAAGGTAATTGGCCAATTTTAACCACTGAACTATCATCAGTTGAGATGTGCATGACGATTTCTTCATTAGCAACGATTTCTTCACCATACTTATTAACGAGTTCTTCGTGCGTTGAAGGTCGGTGAAACCCGGTTGCCACCAAAATGCGGATGCGTGCATCAGGTGCCACTGAACGAATCCGTCTTAATAAAATAGGGGTCATAATGTGCGAAGGTACTGGTCGGGTGTGATCAGAACTAATGATGACAATGTTCTTCTTTCCCTTCGCCAATTCTTCCAACTTCGGACTATCAATGGGATTATCCAATGACTGCTCAACTGTTTCGGCCTCACTCAATGGATTTTGATAAGTGGCTGCTTGAGAAACCAGCTTGCCGGCAAAATTAGCATCTGCAATATTAGCCGTAATAATTTTTTGATCGTAAGGTAATTTTATAGCTACCAAACTGTAGGACTTCCTTTCTCGGTTCTAAATTAACGCTTAAAAAAGCTACGCTCATAGTTATACAGATTTTCTGAAAAGGATGCGGTATAATTTATAGACAACATTAAACGTTACAAAAGGAAGGCTACAAATGTTAACAAATGTTCAATTAAAATAGCGTACACTTAAGACTTAAGTTATCGAATAATAAGTATAAATGATTATTAATCTCAATTAAGGTAGGCTATCGCATTATGGTTTTAAATGATATTGAATTTCTAATTAATTTTTTAGAGGATCGACAAGTCCCAATTATCACCAAAAAACGACATACTTATCTGACCTATCATGGTCTAGAGGAACGTTATACCTATATATTGAAAAACGGCATTATCAAAAATTCGATTATCTTACAAGATGGCCGTGAATTTAACTTATCTTATATCGCACAACCCGACGTTATTTCGCTCCTTCGCGATGAGGTCTCTAAATACACCGACCAACCCTTTAACGTCCGGATTGAATCAGAAGAAGCAACCTTCTATCAAATCGATCGGGTCACCTTCTGGCACTACGTTAACACCACCCCTGAATTGCAAAACTACATTAAAAATTACTATCGTAAAAAATTATCTGAAAATATTTATCGTCTGCAAAAAATGATGATGAATGGTAAAAAAGGCGGGCTTTGTGCCTTCTTATACAACCTAATCGACCTATTTGGAATCAAACAAAAAGACGGTATTCTGATTGATTTTGTAGTCACTAACGAAGATATCGCTGGTTTTTGTGGCATTAGTTCCAGAAGTAGTGTTAATAGAATGCTCAATCAGCTTAAAAAAGATGGTGTCTTGCAAACTAACGGCCACAAATTTTTAATTAAGGATGTCAGTTATCTATTGGACAACATTGCCAACTAGCCGTTTGTTACCATTTGTATACATGAAATGGCATTGAAAACCCCTATGAGACGCGTAACATGAACAGCATCAATTGACTCATATGGAGGTTTCATCACATGCATATTCCAGATAATTATTTAAGTCCACAAACCTGTACTTTTTTCTTCGCTGCCACTATACCAATCGTTGGCTTGGCACTAAAGAAGGTTAAGCTACAAGTTGCCGAAAAAAAAGAAACGGTGCCGATGCTAGGCATCTCCGCTTCTCTGTCGTTTTTAATGATGATGTTTAACGTGCCGATTCCTGGTGGGACAACCGCCCATGCCGTTGGTGCTACTTTACTCGCCATCCTGATTGGCCCGTATGCCGCCAGTTTATCGGTTACACTTGCTTTAGTGACACAAGCCTTCTTGTTTGGCGATGGTGGGATCCTCGCGCTAGGTGCTAATGTCTTCAATATGGCTGTTGTTATGCCTTTTGTCGGTTATGGTATTTATCGACTTTTTCAAAAATGGCATCACGAAAAGTTGGGTGTTATCCTTGGTGCTTATCTAGGCATCAACGCGGCGGCTTTAATGGCGGGCATTGAACTTGGCTTACAACCCTTAATCGCCCATGACGCAGCTGGTCAACCACTTTATGCCCCTTATCCGCTACACATTGCGATTCCAGCAATGTTATTCGCCCACCTATTAATCGCTGGTTGGGTTGAAGCTGGTTTCACGGTTGCGGTCTATCAATTCATCAAAAAAGTTGCCCCTAACGAACTTTACGCTGCCCCTCAAAAACTCACCGCAGTAACACCAACTAAAAAACTACACCGTGCCCTTTATACTTTTATCGTTGGTTTGATTATTTTGTCACCGATTGGTTTATTAGCAAGTGGCACTGCTTGGGGTGAATGGGACGCAAGTGAACTCTTGCAACAATTAAAAACAGCCCATCTTAGCCAAGTCCTCCCGACCGGTATGGCCCATGGCTTAAACTTTAATGCCCTCTTTAGCGATTACGCGATTCAAGGGCTTCCCCTACCACTTGGTTACATGCTATCCGCACTGACAGCGGTCCTTATCTTCTATCTCATTGGAAAACTGGTGATTAATCATTATGCAACCCACGCCTAAACTGCCTGATTGGCTCAACAAAACAGAAATAATTCCCCAAACGGTCGCTAAACCCGACCGTTTTTTAATTCAAAATTTACGGTTACTGACGGCTATTTTGTCACGACTCGCCCAACCAACCATCCGACATCAATCAACTCGGCAAACACCTGGTATTCAATTGCTTAGTTTACTCATTACCATTTTAATCGTCGTACTCACACATAGCTTTTTACTCATTTGGCTAATCGGATTATTAACACTTATCCGTATTTGTGTCTTACCAGGTCAGCAAATTGGACCACTTTTAAAGCGAGTCGCTAGCATTAGTTTAGTCGCCCTTGCGTTAATTTTACCGAATTTCTGGCTCGGTCACGCTGAAACGACTTGGTATTTTATTATTCGTACCGAGATTATTTTATTCAATATTGGCTTTTTTTTACAGTTAATCACCTGGCCTGCGTTTATTTTAGCCTTACGCCAACTTAAACTACCCGGACTGCTAGTTTTAACTTTAGAAATTAGTCTTAAATACAGCCATTTATTAGCACAATTTTTACAAGAATCACTTTGGGCAATACGCTTGCGTTCAACCGGTAAAGCGCAAAAAAGACAGCACTTAGTCGGTTCCTTGATTGGTCGACTCTATCTAAGCGCACGAGCTTATATGACTGAATTATATCAAGCGATGCTTTTACGGGGTTATACTGGTCATGTTAATCAACAAGCATCATTAACCATTACACGCTACGATTGGCGCTTAATCAGTTGGGATCTCACCTTGATTTGTCTATTCTGTTTCATTCGGAGGTAAATAATATGCTACAACTCAATCACATTCACTATGCCTACACCCAAACAGATAGTTTAACGGATATTTCGCTCACTATTCAGCCTGGTGAAGCAGTCGCGTTTATGGGGCCCAACGGTTCTGGTAAATCAACCTTATTCAAATTAATCAATGGCTTAATCGAACCAACGGCCGGCCAATATTACTTTAAGGACCAGTTAGTTGATCATCAATTTTTAAAAAATGCGGCTCAAACGACCGCCTTACATCGTGCGGTCGGCTTTGTTTTTCAAAACAGTGATGTGCAACTCTTCAACGAAACGGTTTTCGCCGAACTCGCCTTTGGTCCTGAACAGATGGGTCTGTCTAAAGAAGCCGTTCAAACCCGTGTGCAAGACTGCTTAAAACTCCTTCAAATCGAAAAACTCGCCGATCGAGTCCCCTATCAACTATCCGGTGGTGAAAAGAAATTAGTCGCATTAGGGAGCATCTTAACAATGAATCCCGAAATGATTATTTTGGATGAACCCTTTAATGGCTTATCGGCAGCTTATCAGACACTATTAGTTCAACTACTACAACAGCTGAACCAGGCTGGCAAAAGCATTTTGCTTGCCAGTCATAACTACGAACAGGTGCAACAAATCGCTAAGCGAATTGTTATTTTTAACGAAGGCCATCAAATTACCAATGATTTACCGCTAACGGAAATTCAACGGCAACCAGCCCTAATGGCAGCTTTAAGACAGTTATAATAATTTAAAAATATAAATCTAAAAACGTATCTTCTGATGAAGGTGCGTTTTTTTATTAAAAAAGGCTGGCACAAAAATAAATTTGTGTCAGCCTCAAAAGTCATTATTCATTTCGATTCATAAATTTTTTAAAACTTCTAAAATCTAAAAAAGCAACCAAACAGGATAAAATAATCGCCATCGGAATAAAGACGAAGAATTCGTTGCTAACGAGCGTCGCTATTAAAGCTAAAAATAGCCCTAAAAGGATTAAATACCGATAATAGCCTAGTTTAAGATAAACATAATCTCGATAACGCTCCGGTAAAAATATCATCAATGTTATTATGAATAACACGCCATACAAATCCATCTAACTACCGCCTTTTTTATCTATCATTTTCAATCTGTACCCATTTCTCCGTCGCATCCACCGTAATTGTCTGACCAATTGGTAATGTCAGAATCGGTTGCGTATGCCCAACATTGACATTATAGAGTACTGGTATCGTTTTTAAAATTGGAAATTTCGCTAAAATATATAAGAGCATTTCTTCATCCAAATCAACATCCGTCGGGATTCGCCCGATAATCAGCGCCTGTGGCTGTCGAATACTTTGTAAGAGTGCCGCTAGATTACGTGAAAAATCGTAACGATCAGAATCATCTGAACACTCGATCAATAAAATTTTACGATCATAATTTGGTTGATAAGACGTTCCTTGTAAGGTGTAGAGCGTGTTCAAGTTGCCCCCCACTAACTCACCCGTTACGTGGCCTTTGGCATATGTCTGCCATTGATTGTCGTGATAGTCGCGCTTAGCATCCGGCAAGTACCATGCATCACTTGACCATTGGGCAGATGCAGTCAACCGAACCGTATCCGTGCCCTGAGTCATCACTTTTTGCCAATTTTGAACTTGATAATCACCGAGTTGATCCGCTAATTTAAATGCGATGTAAGACGGGCCGTAATAGGTCACTAAGCCGGTCTTAGCGGTAATCGCATTGGCCAACGATGTAAAATCAGAGTAGCCACAAATAATCTTAGGGTGTTTAGCAATCAATTCAAAATCGAGATATGGCAATAATTCGTTGGCATTATAACCACCAGTCACCGCTAAAATTGCTTTAACGTTATCATCTAAAAAAGCGGCATGTAAATCAGCAACACGCGCCTCAATTGGACTTGAATTAAGACAGTCCATTACCATCACATTTTGACCAAATGTTACCTGATAACCGAGGTCGTTTAGGCGTTTGAGCGCCGCTTGATTGGCGGTAAACCCGCCCACACTTTGTAAACTATTGCTAGGTGCGATGACCCGAATTTCATCGCCTTTTGATAATCGTTTGGGAATCATTTTCCTCACACTCCTCTAAGACTTAACCACCATAAATTGTTCACATAAACAAGGAATCGTTGGCTCAAATGTTCGGTTTAACTCGGCATATTCAGCCGTAAAAAAAGGTTCATGAACCGCTCGCCAATAATCAAGTGTTCGATCACCCTCACCTTTTAAATAAGCATGATCAGCCGATGCCTTATTATAAGCAATAATTTTACAGCTCATTGTTTTAGTAATCGCAGCGGGTTTCCCTTGTCCATCTAATATAATATTATAATCACCAGCCTGAGGTACATGCTCATTAGGTTCATACAAGTCAATGGCCGAAGTAGTTGCCGTTTTTTGACTACTAATGACTAGTACCGCTAATTCATTAGCCATTTGCACTGTATTTCCAAATGAATAAATTTCTGCTGGTTGCCGTTCAGGTGATAAATTTTGTTCTTTAATAAACGTTTGCCAATATTGCTCAACCTCTGATGTCATTGGTAACCCTCCGCATCCAGTTATGATATTGACGTTAGTTTAACAGAAATTGCCATTTTGTCCAAAAAAAATAAGCCTAGCATCAAAGCTAGACTTACTTGGTCACTTATTGCCACCGTCTCATTTTTTTGAGCATCATCGGATAGCTTTTAATTAAGAACCATTTTTTTAATTGACCGGTTGTTTGATCAGCACGAAGACCCGCGATACCTTTAGCTAACATCTGTTCAAAAGTAATTGTCGGTTCTGTCCATTGACCATCAATGTAACAAAGTTGGCAATATTGCGTTGATTTGGTGCCATCTTGTTCACGACCTTGGTTGGCTGGTGAAAGTGGCATGCCACAACTTTGACAAAATTTTTCCATAGAAACTCCTGATTAATGTGCTTTTCAACCCATATTCCTTTGCCTAGCGTCACAAGTCAAACGATTACTTTCAGCAACCATTCGCCTTGTTAGGCTAGTGTTCGGAATATCCCGGGTTTGAACACACTTCTTTTTTAACGTGCTTTTTGAAACTGACTCTTGCGCTTAACAACATTTGTCAAATCAGCGATTACATCGCTAATCCGCCAAATTAAGTTAATGCTCAGAGTCAACCCGTTTCAAACGCAATTCTTTCTTTAACGTGCTTTTCGAAACTGACTCTTGCGCTTAACAACATTTGTCAAATCAGCGATTGCATCGCTAATCCGCCAAATTAAGTTAATGCTCAGAGTCAACCCGTTTCAAAAGCACTCATTTTTATTTAATATTCTTCAAGAAGTTGAGGAGCATTGCTGCTGATTTTTGGCCTGCTTCTACGATGAATTCGTCAAACGTTACACCGGCATCCTCATCACCAACATCACTCATAGCACGGATAACAACGAATGGAATCCCAAATTGGGTTGCCACTTGGCCAATCGCTGCGCCTTCCATTTCACAAGAGAGGGCTTCTGGATAGATTTCCTTAATCGCTTTGATTTTATCTTGGCTGGCGATAAATTGGTCACCCGTGACGATTAAACCAACACGTGGTTGTAAGTCAACTGCTTTGGCAGCCGCTTCAATTTGTTTAACTGTGTTAGCATCCCCTTCAAAACGTTGGGGTTGTTGTGGTAATTGTCCTGGTAAATAACCAAAGGCCGTTGCTTCAGCATCATGATATGCGACTTGACTTGAAATCACAACGTCACCGATGTGTAAGCCTTCGCCAATCCCACCAGCTGAACCTGTATTGATAACAACATCTGGTTTTTCTTCGGCTAATAAAATCGCCGTTGTCATCCCAGCTTGTACTTTACCAATCCCTGATTCAACTAACGTGACTTCATGACCGTACAATTGTCCTTTATAGAAGGTATTGCCTGCCACCGTATGTTCTTGAACATCTTCTAACTTCGTTAACAATGTCCGAATTTCTTCTTCCATGGCACAAACGACACTAATTTTCATATTAATATTCTCCGTTTCCTAAAAATAATCGACTTTACTAGTTTATATGAAAAATAAGATCAAGTAAACGATTATAATTAATCCAAATGTAATCCCAATCGCCCAGTTCAAACGAGTCTTCAATCGTTTAACTGCTGGGAGATCTTCTTTTTTCTCACGCCGACGCTTCTTTTCCGGAGCGTCATCGGTCACAGCCTTGAAAGCCGCCTTTTGCTTTTGTCGGGCATATTCCCGTTCGGTTCTTAACCGTTCTTGATCGCGTTGTTTAAAAGCCGCTTCTTCCGCCTCTTTTTGTTGGCGGTAAGCTTCACGCGTACTCGGTTCATTAGCCATTGTCAGCCCTCCTATTTGCTTTGTAATTGCCAGTAGTATAGTGCCATAATCGTTTTGGCATCACAAATGAGCCCACTCTTAACGGCTGCTTGCGCTTGTGCGAGTGTTAAGCGTTCAACGTTCAAAAACTCATCATCATCTAACGGACGTTTATTAGCAACTGGGGTTAGAGCCGTCGTATAAAAGAGCGTCATTTTTTCATTAGAAAAACCTGGTGATGTAAAAAATTCAGCAATTTGTTGTAAATTAGCCGTCGTTAAGCCTGTTTCTTCATTTAATTCTCGTAAAGCAACCTTGGCCAAATCCGTTTCACCTAGATCAATTTTTCCCGCTGGAATTTCAAGCGTTTCACGTTGCATTGGTGCGCGCCATTGTCGTACCAATAATAGCTCACCATCAGCTGTGATTGGAATAATCCCAACCGCACCATGGTGATAGACAATTTCGCGACTGGCGGTTTGACCATCTGGCAAGGCAACTTGTTGAACCGCTAGATCAATCACATGCCCTTTAAAAAGTGTTTCTTCGGATAATACCTTTTCCTCATAAGACATTTAAAATTAACCACCTTTAATTAAGTTTGCATTCTTGTCAATCATTATACGCGCTTTTGAAATCGTCCGCTATCAGTACGTAAAAGTTCATTATTTGGTTGGGATTAAATATCCATCCTTAGGCTGATACCTTTTTAATGAAATTACTGTTAAAATGAACTCATCAATATAAATTTAGGAGCTGACAATAATGTTTAAAAAAATAAAAATATGGTGTATTGGCTTTCTAATTATGGCAGTTTCAATTCCAACGTTCGCAACTCTTTTTGATTTCTATGGCGATTGGGATAACTTCTTGTGGGTCGGTCTAGGTGTCTTACTCGCTGCGATCTACATGCTAATCAGTTTTAAACGCCTTAAGCAACAACCCCAATACAAAACCAATCACAAAATTTCAGATAAAATGCTGAAACACTATCAAGATGCCGGCATGAGTGATGATGAGATTGATTTCTTCAGATCAACAATGCACCAAGCCGAAATTGAAGTTCAAGCTTTGGCAACTAACATGCAAGCTCTTCCTAAATTAAAGGCGATTGATTTAAATCAAGAAACAACGCGTGTCAGTCAAGCCATGTTCCAAGCAATCGTCAAGGAACCCAAACGCTTGCACTTAGCTAGCGATTTTCTCTATCGTCACTTACCTTCAATTAATGAACTAACGCGCAAATTCATCGAGATTAGTCATCATGAAGTTAAGACGGCTGATACCTACGCTGTTTTGGATAAATCTGCCGAAGCAATCGATGCTTTGAGCCAACAAATTAAGCAAGACTACGCGACTTTTGTGGCCGATGATTTAGATGATCTCGACACTGAAATCTCAGTTGCAAAACAACAAACAACCCCTGATCACAAGGAGGAAAACTAATGACAGACGTTACCGAAAAACAAGATGATTTAATGAGTGATTTATTAAAAGACCCATTTGATCAAGCAGCCCCTGCCGTTACTGAAGAAACGGTTGAAAAAAAATCAGGTGAAGAATTACTAAACCAACTCTCACCTGAACAACAACAACAAGCCCAACAATTGGCTGAACAATTAGACGTTAACGATCAACAGGCGGTTCTCAACTACGGCGCCCAGGCCCAAAAGAAACTAGGTGCTTTTTCGCAAACAATGTTGAATCAAGTCCAAAGCCAAGAAACTGGTGAAATCGGCGACGCACTGACCTCATTGATGTATCGTCTAAACGAAGCTAACCCAGACGAATTACGGGCCGAAGACAGCAACGTTTTCAAGCGGATGTTTGGTAAGATTAAAAAATCAGTTTACGAAGTCACTGCTAAGTATCAAAAGATTGGTGCTCAAATCGACGGGATTGCGATTAAACTGGAAAAAGAAAAAGACGGTTTAATGCGCGATAACGAAACATTGGAAGGTCTATACGCTAAAAACAAAGCCTACTTTGATGCACTGAATATCTACATCGCCGCTGGTCAACTCAAGATGCAAGCGCTCGATCAAACTGAGATCCCAGCTGCTATGGCGAAAGCCGAAAATGACAACAATCAAATGGCTGTGCAAGAGGTCAATGATCTCAATCAATTTAAGAACCGGCTTGAAAAGCGGACTTATGATTTAGAGTTAGCCCGTCAAATTACGCTCCAACAAGCGCCACAAATTCGCTTAATCCAAAATACGAACCAAGCGCTCGCTGAAAAAATTCAAGCCTCAATTAACACCGCTATTCCGCTTTGGAAGAATCAAGTCGCAATCGCCTTGACCCTCCTCCGTCAAAAAGATGCGGTCACTGCACAACGCCAAGTTTCCGAAACAACTAACGATCTCTTGAAGAAAAATAGTGCGATGTTGAAGATGTCATCAATTGAAACTGCTAAGGAAAACGAACGTGGCGTCGTTGATATCGAAACCCTTCAAAAGACCCAAAACGACTTAGTCGAAACCCTTCAAGAAACCTTGAAGATTCAACAAGAAGGTCACGAAAAACGGCAAATGGCTGAAAAAGAATTAAACCACATGGAAAATGACTTACGTGATCATTTATTAGCCTACACACAAGGCCAGACAACAAATAACGCGGGTCCTAAGAATGTCAACTAAAAGCACTCAACTGAGTGCTTTTTTTATGTTATAATCAGTTTTTATGTTGGAAAGTAGGGTTCTTGTAGATGTTTAAAAAGAAAAATTGGAAAATTATTGGTCACCCCCGAGTCAGTCATTGGTTTTTATTGATCGTTCTTCTAGGCCAGATCAGTATGAGTGTCATCCGGCTGACTAGCGAATTATACACCCGTTTGATTGATCTAACTGGTAACGAAAATCTATTTTGGGATTTTCCATTCTTTGAGTGGTCCTATAGACTCGTCTGCCGTATGGCACCAAAAGGCATATTGGTATCGGATATCACGGCAGTAATATTATGTTTATTATTAGCCATTTTAATTTATCAGATAAGATGTCAAATTAACGTATCTCTCGCCTTGACGAGTTTATTGATACTTGGATTATCTGATATCACACTCACCGTAGTTGCTTTTTTCACCAACACAAGTGTTGGTATAACAGCAGTAGCATCGGTTTTTAATTCTCGAATTACTTTCATTTTAATGATTGTTTATCTCAGTCAAACCTTAATCGGTATTTGGGGCATCTGGCTTTTTACACGATTATTTATCACAAAAATGGCCTTCAAACCAATACCCTTTTCCAAACGCCATCTTTACTTAATCATTAATTTATGGGGTTTAATTCTAAGTAACTACTTAGAACTCAGAGCACCATCAGAACCAACGTTTAACCTATTTTACTTCATCACACTCTTTTTCATATTCGCCCTAATGATAGGGGTTTTCATCAATCTTAAACCTGCTCAAACCGTACGACAAAAAGACTACTTAATCCTTTTATTAGTGCTTCTTGTCGGATTGCCGCTCCAGCGGTATCATTTTCAGTTCAGTAACGTTCTGATTATCATAACGCTCGCACAGTATTTGATTAAGAGCCGCCAAATTTCAGCTAACGAAAAAGCCATCAATTCCTAAAAGAATTGATGGCTTTTATTTTAATGACGATGTTTCAACATTCGCCAACCTGTTAAGGCTGTCGCAATCAAGCAAATAACCAAGGCGACCATGAAAGCATCGTGCATCCCGGCAATGAAGACGTCCGCGTGACCTGGAATGTACCCCGTTACTTTTTGACCGTAATTACGACTCATTGCGGCGTACAAGACTGTTGTCGATAGTGAAATTCCAAAGACCATGCCTAAGTTACGCGCTAAGGCGTTAATCCCACCGGCGACCCCCAAGTCTTGAACCCCAACTGAACTCATGACGATCGTGTTATTGGGCGCTTGGAAAATCCCATTGCCCAGTCCGACTAAACCGACGAAGAACATGAATAACCAAATTGGCGTTTGTAAATTCATCAACATATAACCGACTTGGCTAATTGAGATTAAAATCAAGCCGACAAAAGTTAATAGCTCTGGGCCAATTTTATCTGAAATACTACCAGCAATCGGTGCTACAACCACTTGCACAATTGGGAAAATCATTAAACTATAACCGGCCAAATTAGGCGCTAAACCCAATGCATTTTCCAAATAGAATGGTGAAATGACGTTGAAGAAGAAATTAACGATAAAAATTAAGAATGCACATAATAAACTCAAGCTAAAATCAACATTTTTGAATAATCTAAATGATAATAAGGGCTGTTCAACATGTTGTTCGATCCAAACAAAAATCCCGGCACTGATCAAGGCTACCACAAAAGCCGTTAAAATGATTGGTGATGTAAAGCCAATTTGTTGGCCGATAAAAATGCCAAGGAACAAGCTGACAATCAAGGCCGCAAAACTGACAAATCCGGCATAATCAATTTTTTCATGCGTTTTAATAATATCTTTTGGTAAAATAAAATGCCCAAAAATAATTGTTAAAATACCAATTGGCACGTTAATCCAGAAAATATAGCCCCAACTAAAGTGCGCGAGGATTAAACCACCGATCCCGGGACCCGCGATACTGCCTAAAGCCACAAATGAACCGGTTAACCCTAATGCTCGGCCTCGTTCTTTTAATGGGAAAACTTCGGTGATAATCCCATTATTATTACTCATTGTCATTGAAGCCCCTAGCGCTTGAACGACCCGCGCACCAAGTAACAATGGTAGGCCACCGTTAAACCCACATAGTAATGAGCCCAATACGAAAAGAAGAGTCCCAATCTTGAAAACTTTAACTTTCCCGAAGGCATCGCCAACTTTACCAAATAATAGCAGTAGTGCACAAATCATAATCAGATAAATCGAGACGATCCATTCTGATTGATTCATCGGAATTTTCAAATCCCGACTCATGACAGGTAACGCAATATTGACGATACTCCCATCGAGGGTGGCCATGAAGGTAAAAAGCCCCACCGCCGTTAATATCCGCCAACGATTCTTTTGAACCTGCGGATTATCTGCATAACTTAACGCCATCTGTAAGTCACTTTCTTTCTTTTCAATTTATTTAATAATAAGTATACCCTTCTTTCAGAAAATTAAATATAAAAAATCACCCCCAAACGCTCGAAAAGAGGGTTGGGGGTGATTTTTAACGTGCTCTTCAAACCATACTTCTGCGGTTAGCTACGTCCCGCAAACAATCGACTGCGTCGCTCATTCACGAGACTAGGCTAGTCCTCGAAGTATACCCAGTTTGAACGCACTTATTTTACTCTTGCCAAGAAATATTTTTTCTTGCCGCGACGGACAATGACAAATTTACCTTCGAAGTTTTCGCTTGGGTCAATTTCAAGTGTTGTTTCGCGGAGACGGTCACCGTTAATTGTGATGGCCCCATTTTGCACATCTTCACGTGCTTGCCGTTTTGATGATTCAATTCCAGCATCCACTAAGAAATCAACGATGTTTTTCTTTTCAGCTGTGATTTCAACTGTTGGTGCTTTTTGGAAAGCTTGTTCTGCTTCTTTGACATCTAAGGCTTTGATATCACCTGAGAAAAGCACTTCCGTAATCTTTTGGGCACCTTCTAATTCAGCTTGGCCGTGAACAAAACGTGTCACTTCTTCAGCTAAACGACGTTGTGCTTCACGTTTTTCAGGGGCTGTTTCAACTGTTTTAGCGAGTTCGTTAATTTCAGCTTCATCTAAGAAAGTGAAGTATTTCAAGTATTTAACAACATCGCGGTCATCTTGGTTTAACCAGAATTGGTAGAATTCGTATGGTGTTGTCTTTTCAGGATCTAACCAGATGGCACCGCCAGCTGTCTTACCAAACTTCGTCCCGTCAGCCTTGAGCATCAATGGAATTGTTAAGCCGTAGACTTCTGTTTCGCTACCTTCAATTTTATGAATCATATCGATCCCTGAAGTAATATTACCCCATTGATCAGCACCACCGATTTGTAGTTGCACATCGTGTGCTTTGTAAAGGTGCATGAAATCGACTGATTGTAAGATTTGGTATGTGAATTCAGTAAATGAAATCCCAACGTCTAAACGACTAGCAACCACGTCTTTAGCCAACATTGTGTTGATGTTGAATAACTTACCGTAATCACGTAAGAAATCTAACAATGAAATTTTTGATAACCAGTCGTAGTTGTTAACCATTGAAACGTTGGCATCTTCGCCGAATAAACGTTTCATTTGGCCTGATAAAGCTTCAACGTTATGTTGAACCATTTCCATTGTTTGGAGTTGACGTTCTGATTTACGACCACTTGGATCACCGATTGAACCTGTTCCGCCACCGATAACGATGTATGGGTGATGGCCAGCCAACTGGAAGCGTTTCATCATCATGAAGGGAATTAAATGCCCGATATGCATACTATCGCCAGTAGGATCAACCCCACAGTATAATGAGATACTCTTCTTTTCAGTTAATTCACGTAAACCGTCAGCATCTGTTTGTTGGTTAATTGCGTCGCGCCATGTTAATTCATCAATAATATTCTTTTGCATTTGAAACCCTCCTAATATAATAAAAAAAGTCCCCATAATCCTCGTGAGAAGATTATAGGGACGACTTAAAATTTAAGTTCGCGGTACCACCCGAATTATGCCAGTTGCCTAGCATCACTCATTGATTGGTACGTCAATCACACGTCTGACCACTTAGCGCATTGTAATTCGATTCTAAGCATATACTGGTTCCCAGCAATCCCAGCTCTCTGGTATAGCGGCTTATTCTCTACTCATTACGCGGTCATTGATATTTAACTATGGTTATACGTTAATCGATTTAACACCGCTTGTCAATCTAATTATCATCAATCTATTAAAAAGAAGGTCCACAGACTAATCAGTCCGGCACCTTCTTCAAAGTATTATTAATCTTTTTTAAGATTATAGTTTTTTAACGTTAGCAGCTTGTGCACCACGTGTACCTTCAACGATGTCGAATTCTACGGCTTGGCCTTCTTCTAATGATTTGAAGCCTTCGTCTTGGATAGCACTGAAATGTACGAAGATATCGTCTTGGCCTTCAACTGAGATAAAGCCAAAACCTTTTTCATTGTTAAACCATTTTACTGTTCCTTTTTCCATGATGTTACTCCTTTAAAATACACTATATTATCTAGCCAACCGTATTGGTCTTCTAAACAAGTTCATTATACGTGATTTTGTAACCGCACGCAATCAGAAACTCTGATTAATTTAACTTGTAACATGTTTGCCGATGGTACTGTTCATTGGCCTTTAAAATAACATTGCCAAAGTCCGCATGATGAATCGCATCCGGCATCATTTGGGCTTCAATTGCGACCGCTTCGTGCGGTTGAATCGCTTTATCAGTCAAGTTTGGTTCGCTCCCGAAACCGTTGGCAGTGTAGATGACAATTGCATTACCTTCCGTATTAATCGTTAGCGAGCGACCACTAGTTGGTTCGATTAAAACCGCATCATTTCGATCAGCATTTTTATTTAATAAGAATGGATGATCGTAGCCATTTACCAATTTATTTTGTGTTTCTTGACTAGCAAAAGCATCAGCGATTGCACGTGGTTGCCGTAAATCGAAAACAGTTTGATCAACTGGCAATAATTGCCCGGTTGGTAGACCATCTGGTTGAATTTCGCCGAAACGATCACTGTCGATTTGCAATTGATGACCGTCAACTAATTGATCGAAGTCCCCTGTTAAGTTTAAATAAACGTGACAAGTTGGGTTGAAAAGCGTTGTTTGATCAGATGTTGCTTGGTAATCAACCAACCATTCATTCTTTTCATTCAAGGTATAAGTCGTCGCAACTGACAGGTTTCCTGGGAAGCCATTGGCACCGTCAGGACTTGTTAATTTAAAAGTAACGCTAATTGCGTCGGCTTGTTCTTCAACGCTTGCTTGCCAAACTTGAGATTCAAAGCTATTAGGACCACCATGATTGGTGTTTTCGCCGTTATTAAGTGGTAATTGATAATCGTGGCCGTCTAATGTGAAGGCCCCCTTACCAATTCGACCGGCTACCCGACCAACAGTCGCGCCAAAGTAAGCTTCTTGTTTGAGATAATCCGCTAAATTATCGTAACCGATCACCACATTTTTAAATTGTCCCGCCTTATCGGGCATCACTAAATTCGTGATGGTTGCCCCATAATCGATAACTGCTAATTGATAGCCCTGACTATTTTCTAACCAATGTTGCCAAACAGTCTGACCATTAATCGTCCCAAATTCCTGACGCCAATATTTCATGACTTGACCTCCAATTGATTTTTAACAGGTTGTCAGCAACACTTTTTAGGCATTGTTGACACGCTCTGTAAATTTGATAAATGCTGCTTGTCCTTTTGCATCGCGCTTGAAGACACCTGCATCTTCTAAAACACGCATGAAGACTTTACCGACTTCATTTTGAACCAATGCCGTAACATTGGCTGGTGTGACTGCTGAATGATCAGCCTTGATTTGGTCGGCCCATGTTTTGTGATAAGCGGCCATTTCATTTGGTTGATCACAGAGGTATTTTTCAACTTCTGCCATTTCAGACTTCAAACGTGGTGGTAGAATCGCTAAGCCCATGACTTCGATTAAACCAATATTTTCTTTTTTAATATGTTGGACATCTGCGTGTGGATGATAAATACCATCTGGATGTTCTGGCGATGTTTGATTGTCACGTAAGACCAAATCAATTTCATATTGATCCCCACGCATTCTCGCAATCGGTGTAATAGTGTGATGCGGTGTCCCGTCTGCTTCTTGCGCTAAGACTTGGACTTCTGGATCACTGTAGTGTTGCCACTTAGTCAGAATGTCAGCAGCAAGTGTTTCAATGCGTTTAGCATCACTGCCTGTCAAACGAATCACCGACATTGGCCAATCAACAATTCCGGCTTGAATATCATCATAACCCGCAAATTGAAGTGGTGTGCTGATTGGCGCTTTGGCCATTGGAAAATCATGCCGGCCACCTTGATAATGTTCATGCGTTAAAATTGAGCCCCCTACGATAGGCAAATCAGCGTTACTCCCGGCAAAGTAGCCAGGGAACTGTTTAACAATTTGTAGTAGGTTTTTAAACGTGGTTTGATCAATCACCATTGGTTCGTGTTTGCCATCCAAGAAGATTGAATGTTCATTGAAATAAGCATATGGCGAATATTGGAAGCCCCATGTTTGTTGTTCTAAATCAAAGCGCACAATTCGATGGTTACGCCGCGCTGGGAAATCCAACCGACCCGCATACCCTTCATTTTCTAAACAAAGTTGGCATTTAGGATAACCCGTTTGCTTCATTGTTTTAGCTAACGCAATTTGCTTAGGATCTTTTTCAGGTTTTGAAAGGTTAATCGTAATTTCTAAATCGCCATATTTAGTGGGTACATCATAAGCGATATTCTTCGCGATTGCGGCAACCTTGATATAATCGTTGGCTTGGCTTAATTCGTAGAAATAAGCCAACGCCTTTTCTGGGTCCTTTTCGTATAACGTCCAAAAACGCTTGTTAACGGCACTTGGCAATGGTGTCACCAAATCCATCAACTTAGCGCCCAAAATATCGCGTTCAGCCGCTAAATCTTGAATCCGCTGATGGTCAACTGCCAATTGGACCAACGCTTCTTTCAAGTCAATCAAAGTTGTCGTCTCTTGTGCAACAACTGGTGTCTCATCACCTTCGCCAACTAAGTCGAGGACAACGTTAAATAAATATTGTTCATCTTCAGCCGTATAAGTTGTTTCTGGAAAAGTGCTGACTTTTGTAATAAACTTTTGAATCAATTCTCTTGCTTGCATATTCTTTCCTCTACCGATCTGCATAACCATTAGGATGGTTTAAGTGCCAATTCCATGCGGTTTCAATAATTGCTTCCATATTGTCATATTTAGGGACCCAGCCAAGCGTTTCACGCGCTTTGTCACTTGCGGCAATCAATGTGCTTGGATCACCGGCACGACGAGGAGCCATTGTCACAGGAATTGCCTTGCCAGTCACTTTACGAGCAGCTTCGACAATTTCCATATTTGAAAAGCCAGTTGATGAGCCCAAGTTAAAGGCGTTGCTATCATGGCCGTCTTTGAGATATTCAAAGGCCAAGATGTGCGCATCCGCTAAATCTAATACGTGTACGTAATCGCGGACGTTTGTCCCATCTGGCGTATCGTAGTCGTCACCAAAGATTGATAATTGATCACGTTTACCAGCAGCGACTTGCAATACGATTGGTAACAAGTGCGTTTCTGGATGATGATCTTCACCAATTGACCCATCTGGTTTGGCACCAACAACGTTGAAATAGCGTAAGGCGACAAATTTGATGCCGTAAGCTTTATCGGCCCACTTCATCATTGTTTCCATCATCAACTTACTCTCACCGTAAGGATTGGTTGGTACTTGTGGGTCGGATTCCTTAATTGGAATTGCCTTAGGTTCCCCATAAGTCGCCGCCGTTGATGAAAAGACGATCCGTTTAACGCCGAATTCGTTCATCACTTCAAGTAACGCCGTCATCCCATAAGTATTGTTGTCAAAATATTTTAATGGCGATTGCATTGATTCTGGCACGATTGAAAAGGCAGCAAAGTGAATGACACCACTAACGTCTTCTTGTTGGAAAACGTTGCGCATAAATTCTTTATCGCGTACGTCACCCTTATAAAAACGGGCTTTGGCGTTAATCGCTGCCTTATGTCCCGTAACTAAATTATCGACAACTGCGACGTCATAACCGCGTTCAATTAATTGATCAACTGTATGGGAACCGATATACCCGGCACCGCCTAATACTAGAATTGACATATTGAAACCCCTCCTAATTTAATGATTAACCTAACTTCTTAGCACCGTCTGCGATTTCTGCGACATAGAAGCTTGGGGCATAACCAATTTTATCTGTATAAGCCTTAGCAACATTTTCTTCAAAATTATCAACTTGGTCTTTTGCAACAATCGCAATGGCACAACCGCCAAAGCCAGCACCAGTCATCCGAGCGCCTAAGACGCCAGGTTGTTGCCAAGCTGATTGAACTAATGTATCTAATTCAATCCCTGTTACTTCATAATCAAATTGTAATGACACGTGTGATGCGTTCACTAACTTACCGAAGCGTTCAAGGTCATTGTTCTTGAGGGCTTCTCTAGCCTTCATTGTCCGTTGGTTTTCAGATACAGCATGGCGAGCACGTTTTAATAGGTTTTCGTCTTGTAACATGTATGTTTGTAGATCAAATGTTTCGTTATCTAAATCACCTAATGAGTTGATATCATTCTTAGTTTGTAAAATCGCTAATGCTTTTTCACATTCACTACGACGTTCGTTATATTTAGAATCAGCTAATTCACGACGTTTGTTAGTGTTCATGATGATGATCACGTTGTCTTGTAAGTCGATTGGGACCAAATCATAATCCAAGGTGTTGGTATCAAGTAAAATAGCGTGGTTAGCCTTGCTCATCCCAACTGCGAATTGATCCATGATACCTGAGTTAACACCGATAAATTTATTTTCAACCATCATCCCTGTTTTAACAAGGTCCACACGGTCGATATCTAAGTTGAATTGGTCTTCTAAAATAACACCCATTAATAATTCGATTGAAGCTGACGATGATAAACCAGCACCATTGGGAATATTACCTTTTAAATAAATATCCAAACCATGATCGATTGTATAACCTTGTTCTTGTAAGTAAACAATCATGCCTTTAGGATAGTTGGCCCAGTTGTGTGCTTTTTGATATGATAAATCGCTAAGGTCAAATGAAATGACACCGGCATCTTCGAAGTTGCCTGATAAAAGATTGATTGTTTGGTCTTCACGTTTAGCAACGACTGCGTATGTCCCTAATGTGATTGCTGTTGGGAAAACGTGTCCGCCGTTATAATCTGTATGTTCACCAATTAAGTTGATCCGACCAGGGGCAAAGTAACTTGCTTCAGGTTCCTTGTTGTAGGCTGCTTTAAATGCGGTATTCAATTCTGTCATGTTCATAGTAAATTCCTCCTTTATTAATCGCTTTCATTTTACTAAACATTTACTAAAAAATCAAACTATTTTTTTAACGCGCGCATTATTTTCGGGTAGTATGCTAAACTAGATAGTAGTAAACACTGAATTGAGAGGTGCACCTTGGCAACTATTAAAGATATCGCACAATTAGCTAAAGTTTCAAACGCAACTGTCTCCCGGGTTTTAAATTACGATCAGTCCCTTTCTGTGAGTGATGAAACCCGCCAACGCATTTTTGAAGCTGCTGAAAGCCTTAGCTACACTAAAAATACTAAAAAAAATAATAACCATCGGGGCCGCATCGCCATTGTCGAATGGTATACCGCTACAGAAGAATTGGAAGACCTCTACTACCTATCAATTCGCCTGGGCGTTGAAAAGAAGCTGCAAGAACTCGGTTTTGAAGTCACTCGTTTTTTTCAAAACGATCCTTTCGATACCCTTTTTGATGCCGCGGGTGTCATTGTCATCGGTAAATACAGCTTGGGTCAGATTACCCGTTTAAAGAAATTAAACCGCAATCTCGTCTTTATTGATATGAATACCTTAGACTACGAGATTAGTTGTGTCATGACCGATTTCAAAACACCGGTCAAAGCAGTTGTCGATCATTTTATGGCGAGTGGTTTAACGAAAATCGGGATGTTAACAGGCCAAGAAAGCACGTCCGACAATGTTAAATTGGGCACCGACCCCCGCTCAACCCACTTCAAACATTATCTTAAAAAGCAAAACAACTTCCATCCCGAATGGCTACTTACCGGCGATTTCACACCGGAATCTGGTTACCAGCTCATTACACAGTTACTTCATGAACAGGCCGATAACTTACCAGAAGCACTCTTCATCGCTAACGACGCCATGGCGGTTGGCGCACTGCGCGCCCTTCACGAAGCAGCCATCAAAGTGCCTGAGCAACTCAGTTTGATTAGCTTTAATGACACGTCAATCTGCCAATACACGTTCCCAACACTCAGCTCGGTCAAGGTCTACACCGAACGAATGGGCCAATCAGCAGCTGAATTATTAATTAAGCAACTCGACGCGGAACAAGTCATTCCACAAGTCATTACGATTGGGACGTCACTAACATTGCGTAATAGTTCAAAATAATGAGTATGGGGCTGGGACAAAAGTAAATTTTGTCCCAGCCCTTTTTTACCATATCTTATTCCCATTCCACGGTATAATAGTAAAATCAGATAATGTTAGGAGTCACTATTTTGAAAACGAAAAAAATGCGTCGGCTATTATTAACCGTCGCCATCCTTGCGATTGGTTATTTGGGTGGTCGCAATAATATCCTGCAAGATATCACCCAGAAAATCCCCGCCATTACACAATCCACCATACAACAGGCGCAAGTCAGTCCCGATTATCAGGCAATTGCTAACCGCGACTTTGAAAATGGCAGCGCCGCTTATCTTGCCATCAACAACGACAAAAGCCAGTTGACTAGTGCAGATTGGACCAGCGAAAAAATCGATTACGGCCAATTAGATCAACTCAATCGAACCACTTCGGCAACAGCCTATCTGTCTTCCCGCAACCTAGGGAAATCTGAAGGGCGCTCACGCCAAGTTTGGAATCCGACTGGTTGGCATAATCAACCACTGGTCGTCAACGGTCGCCGCATCACACCTCAAAACCGTGGCCACCTGATTGCTTACACCATTAGTTTTAATTTTGATCAAAATGGTCACTTTCAATCGGGGCAGCCAGGTAGTTTAGATAATCCGTTAAACCTGGCGACTCAAACCGAATATAGTAATCAAAAGACAATGCAGATTTTCGAAGAAAAGGTCCGTAACGCACTGGCCGCTAATAAAAAAGTAATCTATAAAGTGACAACCGTCTTTCGTGGTAATGAATTAATGCCCCGCGGTTACTGGGTCCAAGCCATCTCGACAGATGGCACCCTTAATTTCAACGATTATGTCTGGAACATCGAACCCGGCGTCGCCTTTGACTACGCAACCGGTCGTTCTCACTTAGATGCCAACATTCAAGTAAAAGATAATCATCCGATTGTAAAAGGGACAGAAAATACCGTCAATAATATCAAAAATCGATTCTAAAAAAGAAGCAGCCACGGTTAGGTTTTCTAACGGGGACTGCTTCTTTTTATAAATTGAAATAATACTAATTTATATACGAGTTATGTTTATATTCAAATATTAACCGCATACTTTTTTTGAATCCGTTATTTCTCCATTGCCTTGCGCAATGCTGCTGCTAGTGGACTTTCAGCTGGCTCTTCTTCTTGGTTTACTTTTTGAATTAGGCGGCGTTCTTCATGTTTTGAAATTTTCTTCTTACAATCTTTTTTATCGAGCATTTTTTCTGTCGTTCCATCATTCAAGCAACGGAAATAAGCACCGGCTTGTCCTTCAATGATGACCATTTTCTTATGACATTGTGGGCACCGATGGTTGGAAACTTTGGGATCTTTACGACGCCGATAATGACAGTTTGTGCAGACGTAAACCTTGCCGTCACGCGTATTACGCTCCTTCAACGGATGGTCACATTCTGGACATTTCTTGTTGGTAATCGCGAAATCGTGATATTCAGTTTCACTCTTTTTAATCTCAGAAACCAAGGTCTTAGTGGCCGCTTCGATTTCAGTGATGAACGCTTTTTGATTTTCTTGACCACGCGCAATCGCCTCTAATGAATTCTCCCATTTACCGGTCAATTCTGGTGAGACCAATGTTTTATTAACCAATTTCAACAGTTGTTGCCCCTTAGGTGTCACTGCTAAGGAATGGCCACGGCGTTCTAAGAGTTCACTACGCACCAATTTTTCGATAATTTCGGCCCGCGTTGCTGGTGTGCCCAAGCCATAGTGTTCCATCTTACCTAATAAGGTCCCTTCAGTTAAGGGTTTCGGCGCTGATGTTAATTGTTCCTTAATTGAAAAGTCAGCAGGCACCACTGCGCCTTCTTGCCAATCAACACTTGTAGTTGGTGTTTCTTTTGAATCCGCGTGCCAACCTTGTTGAACGACTTTAGTTTGTTTGAAGGTAAAGGTGTGATCACCAAACTGAACAGTCGCTTTTGTAACGGCTGTGACATATTGATCCGCAAACAAGCCCATAAAGCGTTCGACAATTAAACGGTACATCCGCAATTCATCGGTAGATAATTTTTCAGCTCTGACTGGTTCTTCGGTTGGAATTAAGGCGTAGTGATCAGTGACCTTTCGATCGTTGAAAACAGCCGGTTGTTTCACTTTAGCGCCCTGCCCTAAGTATTGTTTGGCGCGCGGATCAAACTTCACTAAGGCCGATAAACGTTCCTTCAATGTGCCTTCAATATCTGTTGAAAGATATTTAGAATCCGTCCGCGGATAACTAACAACTTTATGAATTTCATATAATGATTGAATCAATGACAACGTCTTTTTAGCCGACAAGCCGTACATCGCATTGGCAACTTGTTGTAATTCCGTCAAATCATAAGGCAGTGGTGCAGCTTGTGATTTTTGGCTCGTCTTGACACTACCCACTTTACCTTGTGCCTGCTTCAATTTAGCGACTAGCGTTTCGGCTTGCGCACGGTCTTTTAAGCCCTGTGGTTTAGCCATTTGGAGCGTGGCTTGTTCTTGGCCAACTTTCAATTGAATTGTGTAATATTTTTCAGGTTTAAAACGACTGATTTGTTGCGCTGTTTCGTTCACAAAAGCCAATGTTGGTGTTTGAACCCGCCCTGCTGACAAATTATCTTCATATTTCGTCGTTAAGGCCCGCGTGACGTTCAAGCCAATCAACCAATCCGCATGGCCCCGCGCAAGCGCTGAAGCGTACAAATTATCAAACTGCTTAGCTGGTTTCAGATTGGCAAAACCGTCTTTAATCGCCTTGGTCGTTTGTGATGAAATCCAAAGTCGTTCGACTGGCTTATCAAATTTAATCCATTCCAAAATATAACGGGCAACAGCTTCCCCTTCACGGCCAGAATCAGTCGCAATGACTGCCCCTGAAATATCCTGACGATGCGCCAAATGGCTGATAGCCTTTAATTGCCCACCCGTTTTAGGAAGTGGTTTAAGCCCGATATGCTTAGGAATGATTGGTAAATCTTCTAAACGCCATTGTTGCCACTCTTTTTTAATATCTTCCGGTAATTGTAATGATAAAAGATGACCAAACGCCCATGTAATTACGTATTGATCGCCTTCAAAATAGGTTTTAGTTTTCTGATTAGTACCGAGAACCTTGGCAAGCTCTTTAGCAACGCTCGGTTTTTCAGTAATGACTAGTTTTTTACGCATTTAAATTCCTCTTAATGAATTGCTCAGATTAGTTACTGACTATTAGTATAACGCATATGGGAAGGGGAATGAACTATAAGCTAATGAGAACAGATTAAAGTTTTACTTTGTATTGACATATCAAAAAAGAGCAAGCCCCTCATCTTTTCCAGATGTTTGGCTTGCTCTTTTTAGTTTTATTCATCGTCTTCAGTCTGGTTACTGAGTTGTTGTTTCACATCATAGGTATTACAAATAGCCGTTTTAATCACTTGTGACATTTGATAATCTGCCTGACCAAGATTTAAATAAAGCTCTAAAATCATTGGTAAGTTCAAACTGGCTAAAATTGTGATGCGCTCATCTGTTAAATAGCGTTCTAGTACGACATTACATGGCATCCCGCCTGGTAAATCAACAACGATTATCACTTCTTGTGCATCTGGTCTTGTGCATCTGGTTTAAGCGCAACTTCAATTTGATCACCTAATAACGTCTTACTAATTTCACAATCGAAGGTGATGGCCGTTACATTATCATGCCCGCCGGCAATCATATCTAAACTCGTTAAATAACTTTTGGCCAAATCACCATGACTGACTAATATCAATTGTCTCATTCGCTAATCATCCTTTTATCTGTAAGTTCTAACGGCCTTGGTCCGTTCTGTTTGATCCGTAGTTGTTTTTTGATTAGCTGTATCGGCTAATACGGTCCCCGTGTTTAGTGTACTTAAAACCATACTCGATAATAAAATTGTCTGATAGGCTTTCATAATTTACTCCTCCATTGTTATCACAATACTCAAGATTTTTTTATTATAGCATTCAAAAATGCTTAACAGAGGCCTTTACACGGGTAAAAGAGTCAGTCTAATAACAGTCAATCAAACGACTATAAATCAATTTTTCGTTCAATCATATTGCAACGTAACTATCATAAAAAGCCCGACCAATTGGTCGAGCTTTCCATGATGGTTGTTGCGTTTCCCTTTATTTTGGTACACTCTTAGTTTACCAAATCATGATTTCATCACCACTGACAAACACGCCGTCTTGTTCTAATCCCGAACAAAACGCTTCATTTGTACAGTTGTTATTTCATCAGCCGTTCGATTTGACGTAAATTAAAACAGACGCGCACATCAACGGCCTCGCCAGATTCTTTTAAATTACCTTCAAACCAACGATCAATTTGGTTAATGAGTGCCCCACTGTAAAAGATCTCAAAGTCTTTCAACTCCGAATCAGTATAGTGTGGTCGATATTTTTCAAGTACTTGTTTAAAGACAGCCGTTGTGAAGGATTCAAAGAAAGCACAACGCAGCATTTCATCCGAGAAACGATAGAGATTTAAACAAAATTCAGGATAACGCATAATGAATTGGACCATCTCGTGACAGCCCTCTTCCCAGTGGCCGGCGCAAATCGCCTGCCTCACCAGTGCTAGTACCTCTTGCTCTAATGTCCATCTAAACAGACCACACATCCCATTTGGAAAATGATAATAAAAGGTCGTTCGTGAGACCTCTGCCTGTTCTAAAAACTCAGCGACGGTTAATTTTCGTTGCCGTTTCTTTGATAATAATTGCATTAAAATTAATGCCATATGTTGCTTCATAACTTGTCCTTTCCTCATTTACCCACCCCTTCTTAATTTTTCCTCTTCTAGTTTATCAAAAAAATGATAAGTCATGTTTAAACATTAACAAAGACTAAGATTAATGTAATCGTTATCAAATTTTTCGAACAAAAAAAGCTCAGATTGCCGCAATAACGCGGTATATCTGAGCTTTTTTAAGCATCATGTTTATTTTTCTAAACCTTCAGCAACTGCTTCTGGGTAGTTGGCTGTGACAATCGCAGCACAACGCGCACAAAGCATTGGGAACTTGTCGTCTGAACCGACATCGGTCTTAATCATCCGACAACGATCACAAACGTCACCTTCGGCATGAGCAACACTAACAGCAACGCCGTCAAATTGTGTGGCTTCTGCTGGGGCTTCTACAGCTTGGTCAGCAATTGTTAATTGTGAGACAATCAATAATTGTTTAACGTCAGCATCTAATGAAGCTAATAAAGCAGCATTGGCTTCGTTTGGATAAAGTGTTACGGCAGCTTCTAATGACTTACCGATGACCTTGTCCATCCGGGCCGTTTCAAGGGCTTTTAAGACATCGTCACGAATACCCATGAAAGCATTCCATGTAGCGACTAAGTCTTCTTCACCGGCAAAATGTGCCACTTCTGGCATTTCAGCTAATTGAACGAATTCTTCTGGTTCATGTAAGTAGCTCCAGATTTCTTCAGCTGTATGTGGCAAGATTGGTGTTAATAACTTCGTCAAGGCAACTGCTACTGCATAGAAAACAGTTTGCATGTTACGACGAGGCGCATCATTTTGGCCATCAATATAAACAACATCTTTAGCGAAGTCTAAGTAGAAGGCTGATAATTCGTTCGTTAAGAACATATTGATTGTCTTATAAACTGTGGCAAAATCGTAAGCATCGTAAGCAGCTTTACAGCTTGCAATGATTGCGTTTAAGCGAACCAACATGAACTTATCAACTGAGCCTAATTCTGCGTAATCAACTGTGTCTTTGGCAGGATCAAAGTCGGTTGTGTTAGCGATCATAAAGCGCATTGTGTTCCGGATCTTCCGGTAAGCTTCACTGACTTGTTGGAAGTTTTCCATTGTCACTTTCACATCTGAACTAGCATCGACTGAGGCTACCCAGAGGCGGACAATATCTGCACCCATTTGTTTGATGATCTTTTCAGGTAGGATTGTATTCCCAAGTGATTTACTCATCTTACGACCATTACCGTCTAAGACGAAGCCTTGTGAGATAACAGCCTTATAAGGGCTCACTTCGCCAACCGCAACACTCGTGATTAAACTTGAGTTAAACCAACCACGATATTGATCTGAACCTTCTAAGATTAAGTCTGCTGGATAAGTTAATTCATCACGAGCAGCTAAAACAGCTTGATGTGATGAACCTGAATCAAACCAAACATCCATGATATCTTTTTCTTTTGTAAATTCACCATTTGGGCTACCAGGATGTGTAAAGCCAGCTGGTAATAAGTCTTTAGCATCCCATTCAAACCAAACGTTTGAACCGTGTTCTGCAAAGAGTTGTGCCACACGTTCGATTGTTTCTGGTGTGATGATTTCTGTACCGTCTTCAGCGTAGAAGATTGGTAATGGCACACCCCATGCCCGTTGACGAGAGATAACCCAATCGCCACGATCACGAATCATGTTGTAAAGACGCGTCTTACCCCATTCTGGCATGAATTCAACTTTTTCGATTTGTGCCAAGATTTGATCTCTGAACGCATCGATTGAAGCAAACCATTGTGCTGTTGCTCGGAAGATAACTGGTTTCTTTGTCCGCCAGTCATGTGGGTAACTATGCGTGAAGAAGTCGAGTTTCAATAATGAGCCGTTCTTTTCAAGCGCTTCTGTCACCATTGGGTTTGCTTTGTCGTAATAAACACCTTCAAAGCCAGGGGCATCTTCAGTCATAATCCCTTTGCTGTCAACGACTGAAAGCACTGGTAACTTATATTTTGTCCCAGCGTTGTAATCATCTTCACCGTGACCTGGTGCCGTATGCACTAAACCAGTCCCAGTTTCTAATGTCACGTGGTTCCCTAAGATCACCAATGATTCACGGTCATATAATGGGTGGCGGGCTGTCATTAATTCCATGTCAGCACCCTTGAAAGTCTTCAAGATTTCAACTGATTCCCAACCAAGAAGATCAGTCATCTTGTTCAAACGTTCTGCAGCAACAACGTATTTTTGACCGTCAGCTAATACTTGAACATAATCAAAAGCTGGGTTAACAGCAATCCCTAAGTTAGCAGGAATTGTCCATGGTGTTGTTGTCCAGATGATGAATTTTGTGTCAGCATCTAATAAATCTTTACCATCAACAACGTTAAACGCAACGTACATTGATGGTGACTTGATGTCTTTGTATTCAATTTCAGCTTCAGCTAATGTTGATTCTGATGAAGGTGACCAGTAAACGGGCTTCTTACCTTTATAGATATAGCCTTTTTTAGCCATTTCACCGAAGACACGAATTTCTTCAGCTTCGAAATCAGCTGTTAAAGTGATGTATGGATTATCCCAATCAGCAGAAATACCAAGGCGTTTGAAATCTTGGCGTTGCGTGTTGACTTGTTCCATGGCATAGTCGTAACAAAGTTTACGGTAGTCAACAAGGCTCATTTCCTTCCGTTTAATACCCTTTTTAGCCAAGGCTTGTTCGATTGGCAAACCATGTGTATCCCAACCAGGGACAAAAGGTGCGCGGAAACCGTTCATTGATTTGTAACGAACGATGATATCTTTACTTGTTTTATTTAAGGCGTGACCCATGTGGATATTACCGTTAGCAAATGGAGGCCCATCATGAAGTACGAATGATGGTTTACCTTCATTTAATTTTTGCCGTTGTTGATAAAGGTTGTTATCGGCCCAACCTTTTTGCCAATCGATTTCACGATTAGGCAAACCTGCTCGCATTGGGAAAGCTGTCTTACCCAAGTTTAATGTTTCTTTGATACGCATTAAATCACTCCTCAATTTTTTAAAACAAAAAAGACCCCGCCCCGTATAGGACGAAATCTTCGTGGTACCACCTAATTTTGAGAGTCAAAGACCCTCCTTAAGATGCGTTAACGGGCATTGGCCGTTCCAAACTACTTGATTCATCTGAAAAACAACAAGGTGATACACACTAAATAGAGCATTACCAACCTTCCACCAGTCGTTGGCTCGCTTAAATGTTATTTAATTTGTTAATTCTTGTTATTGTCTGTTAATGGTTCGCTATCGTCTTCTTCGATTGGATTATAGCCATAGTCATTATGAGTTTCTTCTGATTGAATTTCATCATCTAAAGTATCGGCCTTAATGACTGGTTCTTCAGGTGCTTCTTCATCAGCTACTTCTGGTAACTTATCATCAGGGAAAACAATCGTATGGGTTGTTTGATCAGAAAAGTCATCAGTCGTAATATCATCCCATGGTTTAACTACTGTCTCTGAGTCTACTAGATTATGCTTCTTGCTGTCAAGGTCTGTGAGGTCAATTTCTGCAGATAATGCTTCATGACCAGCTAAATCATCTTTAGATAATAGGTCTGTCCATTCGGGGCTCTTAACAACTTCCAATTGTGATTCGAGCATCACTTGTAATCTTTGACGGAAAACGCGTGTTTGTTTCTTCAAATCGTCTGTTTCGATGGCGATTTGTTTAGCACGTTCAGTTGCATCTTCAATAATGTGGTTGGCTTTTTCAGTCGCATCATTCAACATTGATTTAGAATTCTTTTCTGTTTCAGTTTGAATAATTTCAGCTTCTCTTTTAGCATTTTCTTTAACTTTATCGGCTGCTTCTTGGGCCACAATAATTGATTGGTTCAAGGCATCTTTTAATTCGTTAAAGTAAGTGACCTTTTCATCACTTGATTTTAGTTCTGCTTTTAAAGCATCATTTTCATTTAAAACTGATTCGTAATCCTTAATCACTTGGTCTAAAAAGTCATTAACTTGATCAGGATTATATCCCCGCATCTTATTGCCGAACTCTTTGTTATGAATATCTAAAGGTGTTAAAACCATTCTGAAATCCCTCCGTCATTTTCAACATTTCTATTATTTTCTTAGAATACCAAGTGTCACACGGTATTTTTCTTTACGCGTTTGACCATCAATTGATTTGAGCTGAATACGCCCATAGCCACGGACAGAAATAATGTCTAATAAGTCTAATTCAAAATCAGGCTTATCAAAGGCTTGCCAATTCAATTTCACTTTATTACCTTGAACAAGCTCTTTAGCACGTTGCCGTGACATATTATAAACTGCCGCGATAATCGTATCTAGTCGGAATGAACTGACTAATAGCTGTTCAAACTGCCAAGCATCCCTGGGGATAATCAACTCAGTATAGGCTTGTTCTTCAAGGTGAACAGTAACTTTACCAATCTTCGTAATCTGATTCACCACATAGTCAGCCATCTTAGTTGTGACAAAAAATTGCCACCGTTGACCATCCGTCATGATATCACCAAACACGTTTCGATCAATACCAGCGTTGACCAATGTTCCTAAAATCTTACCATGCGAAAGCTGTGCAAATTTAATTGGATAACGAATTTCAAAGAGTTGGATTTCAAAATCGGCTTCCTCAGGTTCAAAATAAGTTGGTGCAATCAACGCACGTTGTCGTTCAGCAGCATTGTAGCCCCCACTGAAATGGTATTTAAGCTCACCCTTTTCACCAATTAAGGTTTGTAGAATGTAAGCCTGTCTAGGATCTAAAAAATCCGTTAATATTGCACGGTATTCAGTTGTTGCTTGTTCAATCCAATCAAGAACTTGTGCAACAAATGGCGCTTCACTTTTTCTAAAGTGCTGATAAACAGCTTCGTTATCAGCCATCTTAGTAATACCTCATGGCTAAGATTTGAATAATCGTCCCTAAGCCACGTTCGACTAAATACAAGACAAAGCCAGCAATGATGGCGGAAAAACCAATACCACCAATTGCTGGTATGATCCGGTCAAAAACCCCTAAGAAGGGTTCAACCAATCTCGCAAGTAGCTGACCTAATTTAGAATCCATCGCACCTGGAATCCAAGTTAATAGACAATAAATAAAGATGATGCCCACATAAATCCTTGTGGCTTGCATTAGGAACATTAATAAATAGATTACAAATTGCACTTAGTTCACCTCAGAATCAAAATCATTTTGATCGATAATATCGGATAGATTACCGTCAATTTCATAGTTTGGTGGCGTGCATAAAAAGATTTGTTCACCGACCCGTTGAATTTCACCATTAATTGCGAAAACTGTCCCGGTCAGAAAATCAATTATGCGTGACGCTTGTGCACCCTCAATTCTCGTAAAATTAACAATAACGGCTTTATTTTCGAGTAAATGCTTACCAACTTTTTTAGCGTCAGAGTAAATACGTGGTTCGCAAAGTACGATTTTATTCATCTTAGCATTGCCTGCGGCGGTCATTGAAATAATATTATCCGGACGTGATGTTGGACTGACTTCATCAGTTGTCTTGGTTCCTTGCAGATCAGTCGAATAATCTTCATCTTCTGTCATGCCGAAAAAATTACTGAAACTAAATTTACCAGCCATCAGTCATCCTCCTAATTATTTACGACGTCGTTTAAAAAATGGGGGTACATCATTGTTATCTTGTTTTGTATCCACAGCGTCACTGTCTACTTGTGCTGTTCGTTTGAAGATGTCGAAGTCTTTCTTTTCAACTTCATCAAATTTTTCAGTCGCTTTCGCTTGTTCGCGTGGATTAGGTTCACGACGCATGTCCCAATTGCCGAAAGGATCGTCATTAGTTGTTTGTTTAGGTGTACTAGGTTGTACAGGTTGACTTGTTGTTTGAGCAGCTTCTGGACGTTTTGGTGTTTTACCATCGTTATCGATCCCAGTTGCAATCACAGTTACGACAACTTCGTCTCCAAGATTTTCATTGATTGATGTCCCGAAGATTAAGTTGACTTCACTTGTTGCAGCTTGTTGAACGATACCAGCAGCATCTTGTGCTTCAAATAATGACAAGTCTGGGCCACCAGTGATGTTTAAGAGGACTTGTTCTGCGCCATCGATTGAAACTTCCAATAATGGTGATGAAATAGCCTTCTTCGTTGCTTCTGCTGTCCGGTTTTCGCCAGTAGCTGAACCAATCCCCATCAAGGCAGAACCTTGGTTTGCCATTACTGTTTTAACATCAGCAAAATCCAAGTTGACATAACCAGGTGATGTGATTAAGTCTGAAATCCCTTGAACCCCTTGACGTAAAACATTATCAGCTTCGTGGAAAGCTTCCAACATTGGTGTCTTCTTATCAACAATTTCAAGTAAACGGTTATTAGCAATAATGACTAATGTATCAACATGTTGTTTTAATTCAGCAATCCCTGAAGCAGCGTTTTTACCACGTTTAGGGCCTTCGAATGTAAATGGACGTGTCACAACACCAACAGTCAATGCGCCTAAGTCTTTAGCGACTTTAGCAACAACTGGGGCTGCACCGGTACCAGTACCGCCACCCATACCACCAGTAACGAAGATTAAATCAGCGCCTTTTAAGGCTTCTGCTAAAACTTCTTCACTTTCTTCGGCAGCTTTTTGACCAATATCAGGTGTTGAACCTGCACCTAAACCGCGTGTCAATTTAGGTCCTAATTGGATTTTTGTTTCTGCTTTTGAATCTTCAAGCGCTTGTACGTCAGTATTAGCCGCGATAAAATGAACGCCTTTAACGCCTTCATCGATCATTCGGTTAACGGCATTGCCACCAGCACCGCCGACACCAATTACTTTAATAACTGCGCCATTGTTTTCTTGTTCCGCATCTAATGAATATTCCATATGCTTTTCCTCCTGTAACGACTAGCCCTATTCAAAAAAGTTACTAAAGAAACTTTTTAGGCCTTCGAATGTATGCTTTGATTCAGTTTTATGTTTCTTTTGTGGTGCTTCTTTAGGTGTCGCTTGAGTCTTAGCAGTTGACTTCGTCGCTGTTTGACGTGCTTCAAATTGCTCGACATTGCCAAGCGCACTTTGAACCAGCCAATCCACTTCCGTCAAGTTAGCTATGTAGTTAATTAAACTTAACCCTTGCGCAAACGAAGGATGACGTAATCCCATTTGATCTGGAATGTAGAGTTTAACAGGGCAATTAAAAACTTCCTGTGCTAAATCAACAATTCCAGGTAAAGCTGTCACACCGCCGGTCATGACAATTCCGCCCGGCATATCGAACGCATTGACTTTATCCAAGGCCGTCTTGAGACGATCAAAGATTTGCATCATACGTGCTTCGATAATTTCAGCTAGTTTCTTCTCAGTGATTTGAATCGGCGCTGTTTGACCCACGACTTCGATTGGAATTTGTTCTTCCTCTGAAGCAACTAGTGAATCCGCATTCCCATAATCACGTTTAGCTTTTTCTGCATTCTCAATTGATGTATTTAAGACCACTGAAATATCTTTGGTGATGTGGTCGCCACCTTCTTGGTCAATTGCAGTAAATTTTAATTGATGATCATGAATAACTGCAGCGGTACTTTGACCACCACCAAGATCAACAATAATTGCGCCAAAGTCTTGTTCCCCATCTGATAACGCTAATTTACCTAATGCTAATGGATTAACGACCAGTTGTGAGAGTTCAAGACCTGCTTTTTCAATACATTTCTTTAAGTTGTGAATCATTGTTTTAGGTGCCGTGAATAAAATTCCTGACATTTCAAGACGCACACCCATCATCCCGCGAGGATCTTTAATTCCGTCAAAACCATCTACAGTAAACTGCATTGGTAAGACCGTTAAAATCTCACGTTCTGGTGGTAAGTTCCGCACTAAAGCGGCGCTTGCAACATCTTGTACATCTTGACTTGTTATTTCTTTTGATTGATCAGAAACGGCGATCATGCCTTGGCATTCTTCAATCTGTAATAGATTAGCTGGAATACCTGCGACAACTTGTGTAATTTCAATATTTGCTTTTTGCTCTGCTTGTTGAACGGCTTGTTGAATAGCGGAAACTGCTTGATCAATATCAACAATTGTGCCGCGACTCAACCCATTAGATCTTGCCGACCCAACACCTATCACGTTTAATTGTTTATTCATTGATTCTGCAACAATAACTTTAATTGAAGTAGTTCCAACATCAAGCCCAACATATATTTTTGAATTCTCCATTAAATATGTGGAACCTCCTTGCATTCAATTAGAATAAAATGATTCCTATGCTAAATAGTACCACATTTCGACTAGGTTTAGAAAGCCTTAGAATGTTATTTGAAGCCCGTTAACTAATTATTTAAGCGATTACGACTTCGATTGCTTAAATAATTTTGAATACGCACCCACTTCAAGGTCAATTTTACCCTTGCCATCCATTTGTTTCACTAAAACAGGATAATATTTAATTTTTTTGGCCAACGTTCTTAAATCACCAATTACTTCGTTACCATCATTCATATATAAGTGAACTTGATAAGGATTATCATTTTGTGCCGTTAAACGAATCTCAGAAACCGCACTTTGAATGCTATCAGGAATATCATTATAAAGCTTAAGGCCCAGTTTCAAATAACGATCATTTTTAAAATGGCTGTAAACCGGACTATTCCCTAATGACTGGGTCATTTTCGTTTTTAAAATAGTCCCATTTTCTAAGATTGGGTAATACTGCTTATGCTTAAACATATACCCCACCGTCTTATACTCTGAAACGTTGATTGCAACATGATTTATTTGGCTCACTTGCAAGCCAACCTGTTTAATCTTAGGTAATTTCGTTTGAATATTATACTTAGTTTTCGTGTGGTGCATTAATTGCCACAACACATTATCGCCAAGCTGAATCCCACTTGCATTAATGACCTGTTGATCGGGTACCGACTTTGTGCCGTTAACGGCTAACTGTTGAATATCACTTTTTGTTGAGATGAAATAAGTTGCAGTCAAACTACCTAAAGTAAAAATCCCTAGAATGACCACTAGTTGCCATCTGATCTTTTTACCACGTTGTTTCTTTAACTGCGGTAGTTGATTGGTAATTGTTGGGCGCCCCGGTTTTAAACGTTGTCGCCGTTGCCGTTTCCACCGTTTAATCTGGTAGGCGCGCCACACCTTTAATAACTGTAGCGGATCATGTGACCCGAGCTGCTTTTTATTATTTTTCAAGTCACACGCTTCTTTCTACAATTAAATAATCGTTTCAATGACCTCAATAATCCGGTCTGATGCATCCGGAATACCACTCTTCTTAGCAGCTTTAGCCATCGCATGTTGTTTTTCTGGCGTTTCGAATAGTGTATCTAGTGCTTTAACAAGACTAGCACCTGTTAATTCTGGTTCTGGAATTAAAATAGCGGCGTCTTCTTTCACTAAACTTTGCGCATTTTTAGTTTGATGATCATTTGTCACGTATGGACTAGGAATTAAAATTGATGGAATCCCCAATGCCGTAATTTCAGCAAGACTAGTGGCACCAGCCCGGCCGACAATTGCCTTCAAGTCAGGTAATACTTCGGGCATATTACTAATATAAGGCACAAACGCCAAATTACTATTTAACGTAGTATTAGCTAAGGCTGCTTGCACATTTTCGTAATGGACTTGACCAGAAACGAATAGGACTTGATAGTCACGTTCGTTTAAAAGTGGCACCGCATCAATAAACGCCTTGTTGATACTTGGGGCGCCACGACTACCCCCAAAAATCATGACAGTTGGACTATCCGTTTTTAAACCAAATTCGCTTAAGCGTTCATTGGGAACCATTCCGGCCACTTGTTGGGCCCGTGGATTCCCTGTTAAAACGACTTTGTGCATTGGAAATTGATCGCTAACAGATTCAAAAGAAATTGCCACTTTATCAACGAACCGTGCTAAGAATTTATTCGTCACACCGGCTGCTGAATTTTGTTCATGAATAATCGTTGGTACTTTTAAACGACTTGCGGCATATAACAGTGACCCTGACACATAACCACCAGTCCCAATGACAACATCTGGTTTGAATTCTTTAATCATTTTTTTAGCAGACTTAATACTGCTCATAAACAATTCGATTGTTTTAAGATTGGTTTTAATCCCGTTAAGATTCATTGAGCGTTTAAACCCTTGAATCTCAAGTGTTTTAAAATCAATCCCCTGATCAGGCACAATTTTACTTTCTAAACCACGTTCTGTTCCGACATATAATACGGCATCTAACAAACCACGTTGTTTTAGACGTTCAATTAAGGCTAGTGCTGGGTAAATGTGGCCACCTGTGCCACCGCCAGATATCATTACTCTCATTATTAAATCTCCAATTTATTCTGTAATTTGTTCAACCGCATCAATGTAGACATCGCCGCGTTCTTCAAACGTTTTGAATTGATCCCAACTTGCACAAGCAGGTGATAATAAGATCACATCACCCTCTTGACTTGCCGCGTAAGCTGCAGGCACTGCTTCAGTTAGTTGATCGACAATTTCAATCGTTTCAATTCCGGCTTCTTTGGCCGTTTGTGCCAACAATTGCTTTGTTTCACCATAAAGGATAATCGCCTTGACATGGGCTTTCAATAAATCAGTTAATGGTTCAAACGTAAAGCCACGATCAAGGCCCCCAGCAATGAGAACGATTGGTTGTTTGAAACTCTTCAAGGCAACCTCTGTCGCTTCCATATTTGTGGCTTTTGAATCGTTATAGAAACGACGGCCTGCGAATTCTTTAACGAATTGCATCCGGTGTTTAACACCTGTAAAGGTCGTTAGGACTTCAATAATTGCTTCGTTTGATTGGCCCATTAACTTAGCGGCTGCCAGTGCTGCTAAGGCATTTTCAACATTGTGATCGCCAGGGACATTAATATCTGTAACTGGCATGATGACTTCACCTTTAAAGCATAGTTGGCCATCTTTGACATAGGCCCCTTCTTCAGAAGTGCCTAATCTAGAAAATGGCACAACTTGCGCTTTGGTTTGTTGGCTTAAGGTTCTTAATTCTGGTAAGTCCCAGTTCACAACAAAGTAATCAGAAGCTGTTTGATTTTGGACGATCCGCATCTTAGCTTGCACGTAATTTTCACGTGTCCCGTGATAATCGAGATGTGCTTCGTAGATATTCGTTAAGACTGCTACCTTGGGTTTAACAGTTGTTGTCCCCATCAATTGAAAACTTGATAATTCGGTGACCATTGTATCTTTGGCCGTTGCTTTTTGAGCGACTTCACTCAACGGAATACCAATGTTTCCGGCGGCATATGCATGTCCTTGTGCACGTTGATAGTTCAACATTAAGGCGATTAAAGTCGTCGTAGTTGTTTTCCCGTTTGAGCCAGTCACACTCACCCAGTCAGCTTCAGAAACTTCATAAGCCAATTCTGGTTCTGTCAAGACGGGAATCTCGCGTTTGATGGCTTCTGCCACCATTGGATTATCATAGCGAATTCCTGGGTTTTTAAAGAGGTAATGGAACCCTTCTTCAAATAAAGCAACTGGATGACTACCCGTAATGACAGTTGCACCAAGCGCCCGTAATTCAGCGACTGCTGGTGTGTCCTCTTGATCTTGGCCATCATTAACAGTAACTTTTGCGCCTAATTGTAATAATAGTTTAGTAGCGTTAACGCCACTTTTACCTAGTCCTAATACTAAAACAGATTGATTTTGATATGTTGCGATGGTTCTCATCGAATTCGCCCTCTTCTAAAAAATTAACAGATAAATTGCTGAACAGATAATGCTGAATACCCAGAAACTAATATCAATACGCCATTCGCTCCAACCAGACATTTCAAAGTGATGGTGGATGGGACTCATTTTAAAGATACGTTTATGGAATAGTTTGAATGAAGCAACTTGGAGCATCACACTGGCCGTTTCAATGACATAAACAAGGCCAATTAATAATAGTGAGAATTCACGGTGTAAGAGAATTGACATGGCTGCCAACGCCCCACCAAGGGCTAATGAACCAACGTCACCCATGAAAATTTGAGCTGGCTTATGATTAAAGATTAAGAATCCAATCAAGCCCCCAATAATTGTTAAGCCAAAAATCGCAACATCGATTTGATTTTGTCTAAAAGCAATAATCGTATAAGTTGCAAATGACACAATTGCCAAACCAGCAACCAAGCCGTCAATCCCATCCGCTAAATTAACCGCGTTTGAAAAGCCAACCAACCACACGATGACAAATAAACTAAAGAACCAACTGCTAGAAATTGTACCGATTAACGGTATGTTCAGTGCGTGGCTGAAACCTTCGTGGAAATAAACCGCTAAGAAAACTGCGCCACCCAAGATTTGACCAGCTAATTTTTGCCAAGCCCGCAAACCAAGGTTTTGTTTTTTGAAGACTTTGATAAAGTCATCTGAAAAACCAAGTAAGCCATATAGTACTAGGATGAATAATGCGATCCATAAGCTATTGGTCAATTGTTGCAACCAGATAGCGACCCAGATACTAGAAATTACTGCGGCAACGATGAACACCAACCCACCCATCGTTGGTGTACCGTTTTTCTTAGCGTGCCACTTAGGACCTTCATCACGAATTGTTTGTCCCTCTTTTTTAAACCGTAAATAACCGATGAATAACGGCATGAAGATCACCGTAATCACAAACCCACTCATTAGGGGTATTAAAAATTGTCCCGTTAACATGATATAAACTCCTTTAATCCACTCTTATTTGACTATTTTAATTGTACCTTAATTTGCTTGACGCCGTCTAACAAACTATTAACCGCTAGACTTTGATGATAAGCATAACCACTGCCTTTGATATCCACATCGATCCCCGTTAATTGCGCTAGTTTTAGTAAGTCATTTTTTGACCAACCATTAACATCCGGCATCGTCATCGCGCCGTTGGTCATCAACAAGACCCGTTGGTTCGGCAAAATGACACTGCCGGCTTTTGGTAATTGTTGCACGACGAGATTACCGCTACCTACCAATGTTGTCTTTAGGTTTTGCGCTTCTAGTTTCTTTTGCGCATCCTTTGTTGATTGACTCAAGACCGAAGCGACTTTAACTTGTTGTTGCTTATCTTTTTCGGCTTCCTTCGTATACTCTAGCGCCCGTTTCATCATTGGATTAAAGACTTGCGATAAAATGGTTTCCGCACTATCCGTCATATTACCCGGTTGCTTCATTGTGATATATAAAATGTATTTAGGATCATCTGCCGGTGCAATTCCCGATACTGAGAAGATATAGTTGCTTGCACCAGTTAAATAGCCACCGTTAGGACCCGTAATTTGCGCCGTCCCGGTTTTAGCCGCGATTTTATAGCCCGGAATCTGGTAAACCTGACCAGTCCCATAATCTTTATAAACGACGTCTTCCATATTTTGCATGACTTTCTTAGCCGTGCTGGCTTTGATTGGTTTACCGGCTTTAATCGGTGTGATTTGTTGTTCTTGACCAACACCTGCCAAAATTTGCGGCTTAATCATTGTCCCATTGTTAGCAATGGCACTTGTCATCTGCAACATCTGCATGACATTGACGTTAATCCCTTGCCCAAACGAAGTCGTCGCCTGATCAAGTGGTCGTTCATATTGCAAGGTGCCGGCCGTCTCACCTGGTAATTCGATACCCGTTTTCTTGAGGAAGCCAAATTTTTCAATATAGGACTTCCAAGTCTTGGCACCCATTTCCTGTTCTAATTTGACCATCCCAACATTACTTGAGCGGGCAAACGCTTGGTTGAGCGGAATCATCCCCCACCCAGCGGTCTGCCAATCACTAATTTTCTTACCACTGACCAACACAGAACCAGATTTATAGTATTGATCTGGATTATAGTGACCTGAATCGATCGCAGCTGATAACGTCGCAATCTTCAAAACAGAACCAGGTTCATAACCATCTTCGACCAAAGTATCGCGCCAAACATCACCAATACCTTTTTTAGTACTTGCATTAAAAGTTGGTCGTTGTGAGGCCGCTAAAATTTCACCGGTCTTAGCGTTCATTAAAACGGCGTTCATGCTAGCCGGTTGATATTTCTTATTAACTTTACTCAACAGACTTTCTAGATAGGATTGCATCCGTGAATCTAGTGTTAAATACACATCTTGACCGTTCTTAGCGGCTTTGACTTTGTTTTTGTTCTGATTAATCGAATAGCCATACGAATCCTTCGTCAAATTCTTATAGCCATCTTGACCCGTTAATTGTTCGTTGAAATACTTCTCAACCCCCATGACGCCAACTAAATCTTGACTACCACTATCTTCTGAACCTTTAGGCGTTTGTGCAATCCCCACAACGTGCGATGCAAAAGTCCCATTAGGATACAAGCGTGTTGGTGATTCTTTAAAGTAAATCCCGGTCAAATGTTGCTTTTCAATTTTTCGTTTAATGCTGAGTGATAAATTCTGCCCGGCACTCCCAAATTCAACTTGGTAAACAGCTTTATTTTTAGGCGTCAATTGCTTATAAATATTAGCTTCACTCATTGGGAGGTACTTGCTGAGCGCCTTTGCTGTTTTCTTCTTATCTGCTACGTATAATGGCTTTTTATCCGCAGTCACATAATCATGACTCAAAACCGCATAAACGGCATAGGCGTTGGTATCTTGTGCTAAAACATTGCCTGATGAATCATAAATTGTGCCCCGTTGTGCCCGAATCACGGAGTCGCCTTCATATTTCTTGTTCGATCGTTTAGTTAAATCAACACCCGCAATATGCCCGGTTGCGGCGATGTACGCAAAACGACCCATGAAAATCAGAAAAATCGCCGCGATAATCAGCAATAAAACTTCGCCAAATATGCGTCGATTCTGTCGTGGACTCCTATGTGTCCTAAATAAATTTCTCATTTAGCCACATTCCGAATATTGTTTTCGTTTAATTTCAGATTATTTTTCTTAGCAAAGGCATCTAAACGGTCGGAGCTTGTTAATTCCCCGATTTCTTGTTTTAAATCATTATTTTTAGCACGTGTTTGACTCATATCTTGAGTGGTATTTTCTAATGTCCGTTGTGCATTAACCACCGCGATTTTAGTCGAGAGTAAGCTTACTAGCATTGCAAAAAAAGCAATCCCGATTACGGTAACGGCTAATTTTTCAAGTGTGGAATAAGCTACTTTTTGAGTTGTTTGTTGCGCTGATTGACGAGCAGGTTCTTGAACCTGACTCGGAATACTTTCTGGGGTCGTTAGTTGGCGAGCTGCATTGGTTGCCATCATAATCATTCCTTCTAGTCTATTTCTTTTTGTTTTTCAGCTACTCTTAACTTAGCACTGTGTGCCCGGTGGTTAACCGTTAACTCGTCTTCTGTTGGTAGGATTGGTTTGCGATTAACCAGTTTTAAAACGGTTTTTTCGGTGCCCGGCATAATCGGTAATCCCTTAGGAATATCTGGTAATGTCGCTTGTTCCTTAAACATTGTTTTGACTAAACGGTCTTCCAATGATTGGAACGTAATGATGCTAATTCGACCACCCACTTTAACTAATGGAATGGCTTGTTCAACTGAATCTTCAATTGCGCCTAATTCATCATTAACCGCAATTCGGATTGCTTGGAAAATCCGCTTAGCTGGATGCCCACCCGTCCGTCTTGCCGGTGCCGGAATTGCCTCTTTAATTAAATCTGCTAATTGGATTGTCGTTTCAATGGGTGCAATTTCTCTTTGTTGTTCGATTTTACGTGCGACTTGTTTTGAGAATTTTTCTTCACCATATCTGAAGAAAATTTTAATCAATTGTTGGTAAGACCATTCGTTAACGACTGTATACGCTGTTAACTCGGCGCCTTGATCCATGCGCATATCGAGTGGCGCTTCTTTTTTATAACTGAAGCCGCGTTGGGCATCGTCAAACTGTGGTGATGAAACACCTAAGTCGTATAAAATACCATCAATCTTCGTGATGCCTTGTTCAGCGAGTGCTGTTTTCAAAAATCGAAAATTACTCTTGATAAATGTCACTTGTCCTGCATCCGCATACTTCGCTAACCGTTGGCGACTACTTTCAAGTGCGTGGTCGTCTTGGTCAAATGAATAAAGATGTCCGGTTGTTAATTGTGACAATAAGTATTCACTATGACCACCACCACCTAGTGTTGCATCAACGTAAATCCCGTCTGGCTGAACATTTAAGGCATCAACCGTTTCTTTTAATAAAACACTTTGATGTTTAAATGTTTCTGTCATATTGTTACCATCCTTTAAAAATCAAAATCTAACATATTTTCAGCAATGTCATCGAAATTTTCTTCAGCTTCTTCACTAAAGCTCGCCCATTTTTCTTGGCTCCAAATTTCGATTCGATTGGAAACCCCAATCAGCACACATTCCTTTTCTAAAGAAGCGTGGGTTGATAATGCTTGGGGAATCATAATGCGGCCCTGTTTATCCGGGGTACATTGCACCGCAGCTGAGTAGAAAAAACGCACAAAAGCACGTGCATCTTTTTTAGCGAGTGGCAGTTGTTTTAATTTCTCTTCCAACTGTTCCCATTCGCTGAGTGGGTAACCGAAGATACAATTGTCCATACCACGGGTCAACACGAATTCAGTTCCTAATGCTTCCCGGAACTTGGCTGGTACAATCAATCGGTTCTTCGTGTCGATTGTGTGATGAAATTCACCCATGAACATATACTTCACCCCTTTACCCACCTCAACTCATTTTAGTCTACCATAATCCCCCACTTTCTACCACATTTTGACTAAAAAAAACCAAAATCTTATCTTTTAGGATTTATTCCCACTAACCCACTAGCCATAACCATTTTGCGCCTTAATAGCACTGCCTATTAACGACATCTCGTTCACTAGTGAACAATCCTTAAATAGATCGTCGAACCACAACAAAAAAGGCCTAGGGCAAAATACCCTAGACCAATCATTTAATTAATTTTAGAAGTTTAAGACGCCGGTTGCTGCCAATGAGCCAAAAATAACAGAGCCTACTGTGGCGATTAACATAACCCAAACAAAAATCTTGGTTATCCGACTAAAAGTACTTGTTTGTTTCTTCAACGATTCCACCACCTAGTCTTTTTTCTTATCAGCAGTTTACACCGAATCAATGCAAAGTGCAACTTAGTCCTTTTTATCTTTTCAGAAAGACGGTACAATGGGGATATTAACTTTCGAGGTGATTCAAATGCCATTTACGGCTACGTTATTCTTTATTCTATTACCGTTAATTTGTTTAGCCATCGGTTACGGCTTAAATCTTGTATTGCAACGCTTTTTCAAAAAACAACTTCACTTTGTCGACTGGCTACCCGTGCCATTTTTAATAAGTGCCATCGCGCTTAGCCAACCATTTTTCAACAAAGCTGGTTGGTATTTCTGCTTGGTCATCTGCGTATGGGGCATCATTTGGAGTCTAACGCGGTTTTATTACGACCATGCGCTTTATCCCCGCAAGTTTTTCAAAAGCTGGTGGCGCTATGTCTTATTAATGTCAGGCGCTTGGTACCTTGCCTTTCTCGTTATCGCATTGATTGTAAAATAAAAGTCGCACGCCAAATTGGCATGCGACTTTTTTGATATCATTTATTGAAATAATCAATCAGCATCGATAAATCAGTAATCGTCACTGTCGGTTGCGCCGCAATTAGTAAGCAATCAACGTCAAAATAAACCGTTTGAAGTCCAGCGTTAATCCCGGCTTCAATATCCAACGCGCGATCGCCGATCATAACTGTCTTCGCTCTATCTAATTGATAACGATCGCAGAGGTAATTCAAACTGTCCGGCGCCGGTTTGCGCGCAAACCCGTTTTGGCTAGTGACAATCTCCGTAAAATACTGGTCGAGATGATGTTCCGCCAAATATTTTTGAGCCGCTGTATCACGATGCGTCATCAAGAAGTTACGCCCGGTCTGACTAACCCGTTCTAAAATAGCCGCCGCCCCTGGATAAGGTTGCGGTGCAATTTGCGTCTTCGCCTCGAGTTGATGATATTGTTGGTCTAATGTCGCAAATGCAGTCCCCGTTTGATCGGCTAATGCTTGTAACACCTTTTTAATTGATGTTTGTTTAATCGCTTTGTACAAAGCATTCTGATCAACTGGTACTTGTTGTTGCTGATAAACCGCAACGAGCGCTTTTAACATTACTGGATAGGTATCATAGAGTGTCCCATCAAAGTCCCAAATTGCATTTTGATAAGCCATTAATTATCCCTCGTATCAAATAAAATCGTCACCGGACCATCGTTGACAAGGGCGACTTGCATATCCGCCCCAAATTCACCCGTTTCAACAGTGATTCCAGTAGCCGCTAGTTTTTGGTTAAATAAATGATACATTTTTTGCGCATAATCAGGTTGCCCTGCCCCTGTAAAACTAGGCCGGTTCCCCTTCTTGGTTGAGGCATATAACGTAAATTGCGATACTGATAAAATGGCGCCATTGACTTGCCCTAACGCCAAATTCATCTTCCCTGCTTCATCTTCAAAAACCCGTAATTGACTGATTTTTTTGACGAGGTAATCCAAATCGGCCTCTGTATCGTCATCGCAAATGCCGACTAACAGTAAAAAGCCCTTGTTGATTTGACCAACGACTTGTTCTTTAATTGTGACACTTGCTTGGCTGACACGTTGTAAGACTACTTTCATGGTTAACGACTCCTATCCTTGCACTCGTTTAACTTCGTAAACATCTGGAATATTTTTAACGGCTTCCATAATCCGTTCGAGATGATCAATATTGCGAATCCCAACCGTCACATGAATATCAGCCATTTTATCATGGTCAATCCGCCCCATGACATTGTTGAGTTGTTTGCTGTGTGCATTCAACACTTGTAAGACATCGTTTAATAAACCGCCCCGATTGTAACCATAGACCTCTAAGTTGGCATCGTAGAGTTGATCATGTTTAGCGGACGTATTTTCCCAACTGACTTCCGTTAGTCGACTGTTCATATCGGCACGATCCACGATATTGGGACAATCACGACGATGGACTGAAACACCACGCCCTTTTGTCACATAGCCAACAATATCGTCGCCAGGCACTGGATTACAGCACTTGCTTAAGCGCATCAACACATTATCGACACCTTCGATGATGACGCCATCTTCATGTTTAATCGTAATATGACTACCAGCAGCCTTTTGACCTGGTTTTTGAGAATCCTTGGCCGATAAAATTTCAGCTTCTAGTGCCTTTTGTTCATTCTCTTCTTTTTCACGACGTTCCTTAAGTGTTAATCGGTTCAAGACCGCTTGTGCTGAGATTTCACCAAAGCCCACCGCTGCAAATAATTCTTCTTCTGAATTAAAATTAAAGTGCGGCAAAATGATTGCTAAGCTATCCTTGTTCAGATGTGCCTTCACAGTATGACCTTGTTCTAACAACAAATGTTCAATTGCTGTCCGGCCTTTTTCAACATTTTCATCACGATCTTCTTTTTTAAAGTACCGTTTTACTTTATTACGAGCACGGGCTGTGAAAGCTAACTTAATCCAATCCCGACTTGGTGTCGCACTAGTTGAGGTTAACATCTCCACAATATCACCGTTACGTAATTGATAATTTAATGGGACGATTTTGCCGTTAATCTTAGCACCAACCGCATGATTACCCACTTCCGTATGCACGAGATAGGCAAAATCAATTGGTACCGAGCCTTTTGGCAACTCGTAAACATCGCCTCTAGGGGTGAAAACGTAGACGCGGTCGCTGAAGATATCGCCTTTGACACTTTCCATAAATTCTGATGCATCATCTGAGGCATCTTGAATTTCTAGAATTTCACGGAATAAATCTAACTTACGGCCTGATTCATCTATCTTAATTTGTTCCTTAACGCCTTCTTTATAAGCCCAATGTGCCGCAACCCCATATTCAGCAACGTTGTGCATTTCTTGCGTCCGGATTTGTACTTCAAGTGGTTTGCCTTTAGGACCAATCACCGTTGTATGAATCGATTGATACATATTCGCTTTGGGCATTGCAATATAGTCTTTAAAACGACCGGGCATTGGTTTCCACTTAGTGTGAATGGCGCCTAAAACAGCGTAACAATCTTTAATCGAGTCAACCACTACCCGAATTGCGAGTAAATCATAGAGTTCTTCGAATTGCTTGTGTTGATCGCGCATCTTGCGGTAAATCGAATATAAATGTTTAGGACGACCGTAAATTTCGTAGTTCATGTCCAAATCGGCAACTGAATCCTTGATGTCTTCAATTGCTTCTTGAATATAAGCTTCACGTTGTGTCCGCTTAGAATTCATCAAATGAACAATCCGATAGTATTGTTGTGGGTTAAGATAGCGTAGCGAAATATCTTCTAGTTCCCACTTAATCTTACTAATCCCTAAACGATCAGCTAATGGCGCATAAATTTCCAACGTTTCATTAGCAATCCGCCGTTGTTTTTCGGGTTTCAAATGCTTTAACGTGCGCATATTATGCAGACGATCGGCTAGTTTTACCATAATGACCCGTAAATCCTTGGCCATCGCTAACAACATCTTCCGATGATTTTCAGCGAGTTGTTCTTGATGCGATTTATACTTAATTTTCCCTAATTTCGTCACACCATCAACAATGACTGCCACATCTTGGCCAAACATCTCTTGCACATCACCTAAGGTAATATTGGTATCTTCAACGACGTCATGCAAATAGCCCGACGCAACTGTCGCCGGATCCATCTTCAATTCTGCTAAAATACCTGCGACTTGAATCGGATGAATAATGTACGGTTCACCTGATTGACGTACTTGTTCCTTATGCACATACGCTGCAAAATCATACGCCTTTTGCACGAAAGCAAGATGCTCAGCATTCATGTATTTCTGACATAGCTGGATCACTTCTTGCTGTGAAATCACTTTTTCTTCTGACATCTTGCCCAACTCCAATTCCGACTCTACTAAAATTTGTTTTTTTAAACAACAAAACTGGCTCAACAGTTTGTCGAGTCAGTTTTATTTGCGACGTTCGTACGCAGTATTAATACCCAAATAACTTAATAAGAAGTAAATTGGGACAAACCAATAATTATAATCTGCGAAGCGGACAACAACCATTAAGGCAAATAAAACTGGCAGATAAAAAATATTATACCAAGGGGCGTGTGTTTTCTGAATGCGATAGCCGATGAAAAAGGCTGCACAGCCATTAATTGCCATAAACAGCAACCCAATGCGCCACGTTTTACTAATTGATAACCAACCGAAAACGAGTGGCAATACAACGGCAAGGAGTAACGCTACTAAGAAGTAACGGACCCAAACTTGCTTTAAAAAGCGATTATTTTTAATTTTATCCATTGTGAAGCCCCTCTATAAAAATTATTATTACCTATCATACTATAAAGTACTCAATTCTGTCACATATGAAATTGCGCTTAGTAGATATAGCGGTGCTGTTTCGGCCCGTAAAATTCGTGGTCCCAAACCAGCTAACAAGAAACCTGCTGCTTGTAAGGCCTCAATTTCCTTTGGTGCAATGCCACCTTCTGGCCCAAAAACACAGATTAAACTTTGCCCTGGTTGCGCTGATTGTAGGCTTTGAACCAATTGGCCGTGTTCACCGGCTTTGGCTGATTCTTCGTACGCCACTAATTTAATGTCCGCTGATTCTTCAGCAATTGCCGTTAAACTCGCGCGCCATTCAATCACCGGCACATGGGTTCTATGCGCTTGTTCAGCCGCTTCTTGGGCAATCTTTTGCAGACGCGCTAGTTTCTTCACCTGCTTTTTAGCATCCCAACGCGCTACTGAAAATTGACTATTACAAAAGATAAAGCGATGTGCGCCTAATTGCGTCCCCTTTTGAACGATCCAATCGGTCTTATCACCTTTAGAAAGGCCACAGACAATCGTCGTTTCAATCGGCAGCTCAACATCTGTTTCCACGGCTGATTCAACTGTCACAGTCGCTTGTTTTTGCGTCGCATCTGCTGATTGCAATTGTGTGATAAAAGCTAATTCTTCTGGCGTCACGATTTCAATCTGATCGCCAACTTGCATCCGCATCACCTTGAGCATATGATGCGCCGTTTCACCGGTTAATTGTAATGATTGACCAACCGTCACGGTTTCTTCAATAAAATAACGTTGCATTCATTTGACCTCTAATCTTCGTCCGTCTTTAGCCGGGTAATCAAGCCGACCCAATCGCCCATATGAAGGCTTTCTTCAACCATTAAACCGTTAGCGCTCAATGTTTCGCGAATGACCGCTTCTTTTTCAGTGATAATCCCAGCCAATAATAAGTGGCCGCCTTCTTTTAATAAGGCCGGCACTTGTGGAATCAGGGGCACTAAGACCACTGGTAACATATTGGCGACGATTACGTCAGCCGCACCAGTAATGCCGTGTAATAAATCGTTTGGTTTGGCAATGATGCCTTGTGTAATGGGGTTCAAATCAAAATTAGCCACCGCGGCATCCACTGCGACTTGATCTACATCGTACGCGCGAATATCTTGAACACCTAAATGAGCTGCCGCAATACTCAAGACACCAGAACCTGTCCCAACGTCGATCAATTGTTCACCGCCGCGTAAAACCATTTCTAACATTTGTACTGAAAGATGCGTCGTAGGATGCGTCCCAGTACCAAAAGCCATCCCTGGATCCATTCGGATTAAAGCTTCACGTTCATCTGTTGGTTGGTAATCCGTCCAACTGGGCACAACCGTTAAGAAACGGGTTAGACGGGTTGGTTGATAATACTTTTTCCATGCAGTTGCCCAATCATCATCGGCCACCTGTTGTAGATTAACGCTACCTTCACCAATTGATAAGCCGAATTCCGTGAGTTGTAACACGCGTTGACGAATCAACGGTAACTTTTCAGGAACAAAAACCGTTTCTGGGAAAAAGGCACTGACTGCTGCCACATCTCCGACTAAAGTATCGTTAATTGAGGCGTCTTCGATTTGAATGCCCTCGGCGCCAGCTTCGGTTAAAATATTTGCGATCGCTTCAACTGCTTCATTGACAGTTGCAACTGTGACTTTCGTCCATTCCATGTATTCTGCTCCTTAATGATTAAAACAGGCCAAAAGAATTTGACCTGTCGCTGAAATCTATTCTTAGTATTTAGGGTAAGTGTAGTATTTTTTAGCTAAGTCATCACTGGCTTGAGCAACGGTTGCTTGGAAAACCGTGTCATCCCAGTCCAAGATAAATGTTTCGTCATCTGATTCATCGTTTACAAAGGCAGCTAAACGATCTTCACCATCATCTAATAGGTCTTGGAGATAATTGAAAACACCACGCCCGACTTGGGCATTCAAACCTTGGCGGCCAGAAAATGGAATGACAGCTAAATAGTTATCAGCATATTCAAAACCGTCGATTTTGCTTTCATCGAAGAATAAAATTGCATCTTCATAACTAATTTCATCTGATTCATTTAATTCGCCATTTTGATCTTCGACAGCCAATTCTTGGCTCTTCGTCACATTTAACGTGAATTCTAATTCGATCGCCCGTGATTGTTTATCCCAGTTGATGTTGATATCGCCGCTAAATTGTAAATCATCTAATTCTGCTTCAAAAAATTCTAACATGTTTTTTTCGACCATAATTGTCACCGTATCCTTTAATTTGTTCATTCATCGGCTATCAATAACAGCCGAACACCTGCTAATATCATACCTGATTACGCAATGAATCTAAAGCACTTATCATCTGAAACACAAAAAAAGCCGTGACAATTGTCTCCGGCTTAATCGATTTCTGATTGAAACGTCCAATTTTAGTCGGCCTTTTTTTGGCCCCAATAATTAATATCCATTGTATTAGCATCATAACGGTGAAATTCAATGCCTAAATCTTCAAGCGAGTGACTCATAACCCGCCCGTATAAACGCATATCAGCTTCTTCCGTATTATCCGCTGGTCGAATCGCGTGCATTAAAATAAACTTCGCCATTTCTTCTTGAACCGATGGGATAATCTCTGACAAAGGATCAAAGACCATCGTTACGAACCGAATCTCGTTGCTATCACCATCTTGCGTGAGTGAAACAAGTGGAAAACCGCCGAAATTCTGTCGCTGTCCTAAATAGGCTAGTAACTGATCAATCTGTTCTTTGGTAAAGCCTGATTTATAAAAAAGAAAATGCCAAGTCTGTCTATTCATAATGTCACCTGCTCAAATTTAAATTACCTTTATTATGCCATATCAGCGGTTGAAAAACTAACCATAGAAATCGCATGTAAAACTGTGTTAATTTGTTCACGTTGTGTTTCTTGATCATGACGCGCCGCTAAAACTTGCGCATAAACTTCTTTAGAAGGCCCTTCAAAAGAATGAACCATCGTTTCTGTTGCATCAACGTAGTGTTCAAGTGCCGTAATTAATTGCTGATTAATCGTGACAAACGCAGTTGGTGGTTGCACCGCAGCGACTTGAGTAACAAATGCCCGCAGGACCGTTAAATTTTGGTCAACGTAATGATCCAGGGTCGCTAACGTTTCACCGACTGTGCATCTTCCTAAAATAATATTCCTACAAGTTTGCGTACACTCGAAAAACACCGTTTCAAATACAACGAATCTCTCGAGCAGTTGGTTCACCTGAACCACATAGCTTACAGCCGGTATTGTCTTGGTTGTCATCGATATCCGCTCCTTTAATTTTTCAATTAGTCAATAATTGACTTAAGCATAGATTATCAAAATAATTGGAATTTATTAAAGAATAAGCTCATACGAATCACTATTTTTTGTGAATTGGTTGCTGATATGGTTTGGTTAACCCCGAAAAGGCCACCCGAATCTTCTGATAATGCGCATCGTTATCCCTTGCTTGACTGACCAATTGCGTAAAATCATGTGCTTGAACACCACTTACTGTTTCTTGCCGTTTTCTAAACCATTTCATCACAATCAACTCCTTATTTAAAGTCATTATACCCCTATTCAACATTAATGGCGGTCCTTAAATTTACATTTTTAACAAATTGCCGTAAACTAACTATAATCACTAAAGGAGTGGCATCTATTTTGGGTAAAAAGAAAAAACAAGGACAACTCGCAAAGACCCTTGTCGAAAAAATATTAGACAAACAAAAGGTCGCCTATACACAATTTGAGTTTCCAACACACGAAGAACATCACGTCGCACAAATGCAGGTCGATCACTTGGATATTGATGAACATCTCATCTATAAAACACTCGTGCTCTCGGGCAAACAAACCGGCCCAATTGTCGGTGTCGTCCCCATCGATTGTCATTTGGACGAAAAGAAACTCAGCAAGATTTCCGGTAATAAAAAAATCGCGATGGTCCCTTTAAAGGATCTCGTAGCAACAACCGGGTACGAACATGGCGCCAATACGCCCGTTGGTATTTGGGAAAAAGCACATTTTCCAATCTATATCGACCAACAAGCCGAAAAAGAACCTTTAATCTTTGTTTCATCAGGTAAAATTGGCCGTTCAATCCAGATTAACCCCCAAGACCTGAGCCGGGTGGTCTCAGGCACTTTCGCAGATATTAGCGAAGACTAAAAAAAGGACATCAATTTGCCAATGTAATCACTACAACGAGTGATTTAACATTGCGAATCGATGTCCTTTTTTAATTCATATTAATCTAAATAGCCTGCTAAGTTGTGATTAGAAACAATCACCTTATCCTTCAACAAGGTTGGCGTCTTCACAATATTGTGAATGACCGTTTGTGGGGTCACACCCGCTTGCGCTAAAGTTGTTAGTGCATCGGATTTTACCACTACCTTCTTAATCGACTGACATAGTTTGATCGTTGCAACATACTGTCCCTCATCTTGCGCTTCGGTAATCTCGTATTTCCCATAAAAATGTTTGTTCACGGTCACTCATCTCCTTGTAAAAAGGATAACACAGTTAATCGTTTTATACAAATTACTAATTGTACAATAAGGTAAAACTATGTGTTCGGAGAACGATTACATATCACCCTACATTTAGATTCTATTTTTAATCACACTCTATTATTTTCTTTTTCTTCTATATAATTAAATGATTTTTATAACAAGTTTTGATATACTAATTAACAATGTGAAAAAGTGGTTTTATCAATAATTATTATTGAGTCCAAATACTGACGACTTAAAAAGCTGTATATATTATTGGAGGATTTGAAATGAGCACTAAAATTAAAGGTGCAGACGGTAAAGTTTACAAACAAGTCAGCGAGAATCAAGAAAGCCAACATTCACGTACAGCTGAAATGATTTTGGGAATCATGGGTGGCGTATTTGGGATTATCGCTGGTGTCTTTTCGTTCTTAATGGGTGGTTTTGACAGTGCAATCAACAATACTTCATCAAGTAGCTTGTTTGGATTGGGCTTCGGTTGTGTTGTCGCAAGCATCGTTGCAATTATTTTAGTATGTATGATTAATAAAAATCGCGTTGTGATGGGTTGGTTAATCATTGTCTGTGGCATTTTAAATATTGTTTTTGTTTCAGCATTTGGTGTTTTAAGCGGAGTATTAATAATTGTCGCAGGAATTCTTGCACTTATTAGAAAATAATTTTTTGGGGGTAATAAATTATGTCAAAAAAAATTCAAGATGAAAACGGGAATACTTTTGTAGAAGTTAAACCTTTGTATAAGCGCTGGTGGATCTGGGTTCTAGCAGTTGTCGTTATTATATTTATTTTCGCAGCACTTTCAGGGGGTAGCGATGATACTAAAGAATCAAATGCAACAGCTCACACAACAACTTCTGCTGAAAAAGGAAATTCTAAAAATAGAACCGATAATTCTAATAGTTTAACGATTGACTATAACAAGGTTCCTATTATTTCGGAAAAGACTTACAAACTTTCCGTATCTGACACTACTTGGAACTCGGCTTCTGTTTCTATTTCAAGCGCAAGAGTCATTAAAGTAAAACCTTTTGAATACAATTCAGAATCCGGTAAAAAGGCTGAAGGTTTAATTATTCTAAATGTAGCAGTTAAGCCTTCTCGTGATTTAACTGCTACATTCCCTGATCAAGGAACTATCATTACAAACGACGGACAACAGCAGGAGGCTATTATGCCTTCTATGAAGGGTGTAACAACTAATTGGGGTGGAGATATCGCTAACGGAGCCAATAAATCGGGTGACGTCATTTTCCCACTAGAAAAACTAAATAATATTTCCGATATTAAATCTTTAAGATATAAGTTTAATGCTAGCTATGATACTGATGATTACGAAGATGAAAATTCTAATCATAACTATGATTTAACTATTAATTTAGACTAATTATAAATACCCTCCACTCTGGTGAGACAGCCGCGTTCGATTCGCGGCTGGGGATTAGGCGATAACTTTCCCCATGAAAGGAATCAATAATGGAACTACTACTAACTCAACACGAAGCTGATGATTTAATTGCATCCCTAAAAAAATTAACACAAAAAACAACTAGAATCCTAACAGATGGCGATCGCGGAATAGTTAACATTTCCTCAAATTCTGGAAGGAAATTTTCTTTACGGTACTTCTATTCAAGCAACAATATTCATCTACAATTTATGGATGAAAAAATAAAATTAACTCTTATCAGAATGAATTTAAATGATAGTTTTCATAAAAATTCTACTGGCGAAAAGATATACGGAAACAGAGTTAATATATTTTCGGAGGATGAATTTTATTCAAAAGGAGATGGAACAACCCATACAAAAGCATCCCCTCTTCCCAAGGGCGTTTTAAGAAATACTAGGGATATTCTAGAAGCAATAGACGACCTTTTTAACTATACTAATACCAGCAACCGTGATAAACTTCAATTAACAATTCCGCAACCATTAAACTTTTAAATTCGTTAGAAAGGGGGATAAAAGATGGATACTCAGGATTTAGAAATAAAAAGCATCGTAAACAACTGGTCTTCTTGGATGACCGGGCAAACAAATTTCAAAAGACTAGATAATAATAAAATACAAGTTATTACACCTTTTGTAGATAATTTCGGTGATGGTATTCTATTTAATATTATTTCGAAAGAAAATGACATTTATCAAGTTACTGACGAGGGTTATACCATCTGGAATCTTACTTCTAATGGTATTAATGTGAAATCAAAGCAATCTAATAGATGGCGAATACTGCTTTCTATTATTACCCCCTATAACTTTAAAATTGGAAAGAATGATACTATCTTTAAGTTAGTTAAAAAGAGCGAACTATCTCAAACGATAACAGATTTTATTCAGGTTTTAATAAATGTTTCTGATATTGCGTTTATGAACAGAACTAATACTGCTAGTGTTTTTTTTGATGATGTTAGAGATTATTTTAATGAAAGAAGATCTGATTATAGTTTTTTAAATACTATTTATGCTGATGGTAAAACAAGCCAAAAATATAAATTTGAATACTTGTTCACTCCAAAACCAAATGAATTTAAACTAACTAAAATGTACAATACCCTATCCAAAAATTCTATGGAAGCAATTATCGGTATTTGGAGTGACACTTCCGGGTTCAGAGAGAATAACTATGGCACCAACTCCTCATTCAATATTCTTATAAATGGTATATCCGATAAAGAAAAACCATTCATTGATGGACTTTTGTCTCACGAAATTGATGTTATTGATTTTCAGAATAAGAATGAAGTAAAAGATAAATTATCTATTAAATAAAAGCCCCTGTTGGGTTTTTTATTTGTCACTCAAAAGAACATACGTTTGCGTTTGTAAGCTAATTATTTATGTTTTACCCATTCCATTAACATTTATCTAGATTTATTTATGTAATTTATAAAATTAACCATTAATTTCCAAGTAAGAGGTGTCCCTATGTTTAAGTATGATAAAAATAACGCTATTACAGAATATATTAGCAAAGGCGAAAGAAGATACCTGTTTAGAATTTATGTTGGTATTAATCCCGAGACCCATAAAAAATCAGTTATCACTCGTCGAGGGTTTAAAACACCCGCTGCAGCTAATGCTGAATTTCGTAAAATAGAAGCTCGGGTTAAGAATGATAAGTATGTATTTAAATTAACTGATTCTCCTGCTCTTACCTTTCATCAAGCTTATTTAAAGTGGTTTAGTGAATCTTACCGAACTACCGTCCAATCTAGTACAATCTACAAAACTAAGCAGATTTTTGATTGTCACATCTTACCAGAAATTGGATCCATCCCACTAAATGAAATTACGCCTAAGCTATTACAACCAATTGTTAATCGTTGGGCAGATAAATACGCTAATCGTATTTTTAAGTATGCTTACACAATCAATTTAATAACATCGAATCAAAAAGATAAATTAAAATATGCCTTGGATGTTAACTTTGACTAATCAAAATTTAGCCAAAAACCGTAATTTGTATATTTGCAATAATTGACTAACCTGCTTACTTCATTTTTGACTAACCCTATAGAAGTGACTAACCTTTTTGACTAACCTTTGTCGGCGTATATAGGACAATATGACTTTTTAAATTAAACAAAAAAATAGCCGAATCACTGATTTAACAGCGATTCGGCTTACATAGGACAATATAGGACTTTAGCTTAAGGAGAGTACAGGATTTGAACCTGCGCGCCGGTATAAGCCGGTTCGACGGATTTCGAGTCCGTTGCATTACCACTCTGCCAACTCTCCATAACAGTAGTTATTATACCAGATTTATAACAAACTGAAAAGGCATTATTCTAACCTATCACCCACTAGAACATATTTATGCCACTGACCCTATGATCTTCTAAAAAACGTCGCTTTTCCGAGCGACGTTTTTATTTTCTTATTTTATTGGTTTAAATAATTATATAGCCCACGCATGGTTGCATCGTCTAATGTCAATGGTTTACCATCCAATGTGACTTCCGCAATTTGAACATAGTCTTCAAAGTCTGGCACTTCTAGTTGTTGATTTGCCACAAACTCAGCAGCTTTTTGATAAATTTTTTCGGCACTATTTTGACCATTTACATATTTAATGACTAACATTGCCTTCATCTCCATTTCAACTTTTAAACTCATTGATGAGTTGCTCATCTTTGACAAATTCATCATACATCACTTACTAAAAATAAGCAACGTTTTATCTTCTATTAAAGTTGCATGGTTCCCCCTATTCCCTTTTCCCCCCAACTCCGCTATACTAATACTATCTTATACTTTGACGATAGAGGTTCTCTCAGATGAAAATATCACCTTACAAGTTTCCTTTCTTCTTTGATTTTATTTTTTTAGTCGTGACGCTGTTCCAATCGGCTTTAATTTTGATCCTGAATCCACCATTTTCTAATTTCTTACCGACCTATATGGACGCTATCGGTAAGGTTTGGTGGTTAGCCTTGGTGGCGATTCTTTTGCATGTCATCGCCTACTTGTTGTCATTAGAACAAAATATCGCACTTTTCACTAACTTACTGGCGATCTTAGGTTATTTAACGTTAATTATCATTCCTAATTATTTATTACTCGCTATTATTTTCTTATTCGCCGGTTTAGTACTGGCACTCAAATCATATATCGCTCGTAATTAACCAATAAGGGGTCGAGGCAAAAGATACTTTTGTCTCAACCCCTTTTTTATCGTTATAAACGTGTCATTTCACCCAATCAAAACCCTGTTAAATATTATTTTGTGATATAATTAGTTTGAAGATAAAACTATTAGGAGGTCTCATCATGAAACGGTATTTTGTTATTTTAAATCTCATCTGTTTATTTGCGCTCCCTTTTGTAAGCCCTTACTTATTCGATAGAGGCATCGCGCGCAATCAGACTCAAAGCCGGGTTAGTTTTGAAACACACCGTGGCCCTAAGGCTCATCATGCGACTCCTAGCGATAATGCCGAACAAAACCTCAATAACTTCAACAATCGTTTCGAGGCCTACTTCGATGAATTAAAACAATCACCTGGTGCGCTGCATGCATTACTTATCATCCTTGGTCTTTCAATCATTACCCTACTATGTCAGCCGCTACTTGCTTTGATGGCGACCCCTAAACCGGTCCCTATCAAAAAAACGCAACCGGCTGTTCCGAAGAAACCACAGATTGCGTCTTATAAGCGCCATTTATTAAGTTAGTTGAGACTCAACTTCTGATAGGTGTAATGGCCCTCTTTTAAAGATTGGTTGGCATAGGGCGTTTCATTTAATAGCGAAACGTATTCCTTAGCCCGTTGTTCCGAGCTAAACGCGCGGATCATCTTACTCTTCTCATAATAGAGTGGGTTTGCTTGATACATGACAATATAAATCCAATGGTTCATTTTTCATCACCTAACTTACAAAATAACCACATAAAGAAAGGCCGCCTCGCAATGAGTCGGCCTTTTTAAATGTCATCTTAACGACGAGCTTCTTTGATACGAGCTGCCTTACCACGTAATGCGCGTAAGTAGTATAACTTAGCACGACGTACACGGCCATGACGAGTAACTTCTAATTTAGCAACACGAGGTGAGTGTAATGGGAAAGTTCTTTCCACACCAACACCGCTACTGATCTTACGAACAGTATAAGTTTCACTAACGCCAACACCGTGACGTTTAATAACAACACCTTCGAATAATTGGATACGTTCGCGAGTACCTTCAACAACACGCACGTGAACACGTACGCTGTCACCAGGACGGAAGTTAGGCATATCTGAACGTAATTGTGACTTAGTAATTTCTTGAATTAATAGATTCATCTGAATCTCTCCTTTTTCACAGATATTCATTAACGTCTTGCGCCAGCGGAATACCGTTGTTTTATGACTTATCATCACAGCTATCAATTTTAGCATAAATCAAACTTAATTAAAAGGCTTATTTTTCAGCGGCCTCTTGTTTAATTTCACGTAACCATTTTTGTTGATCTGCGGTTAGATCAAAGTTTTCCAATAAATCTGGCCGGCGTTCATAAGTCCGTTTCAAAGACATCTTGTCCCGCCATTGATTAATGAGCTTATGGTTACCGTTCATCAATACTTCTGGTACTTTTAAGCCGCGATATTCCGGTGGTCGTGTGTATTGTGGGTGTTCCAACAAGCCTGTTGAGAACGAATCGGTGACGGCTGACTGTTCGTTACCTAAAACACCTGGCACTAGCCGTGAAATGGCATCAATCATCACCATGGCGCCTAATTCACCTCCTGTGACGACGAAATCGCCTAATGAGACTTCATCCGTCACCAAGGTCCGAATACGCTCGTCATAGCCCTCATAATGGCCACAAATGAATACGAGGTGGTCTTCTTGTGCAAATTCTTCGGCAACCTTCTGATTAAAAGTAACACCAGCAGGATCTAATAAAATAACGCGTTTATGACCGGGATTTTTAGCATTCACCTGGTCCATCGCTTCAAAAATAGGTTGTGGCCGGAGTAACATCCCCGCACCACCACCATAAGGCGCATCATCCACCGAATTATGTTTATTGACTGAGAAATCACGGAAATCAGTGACTTCTAGATCAATTAAATCTCGATCGATGGCCTTACCGATAATTGATTGCGATAAACCATTTTGAACCATATCTGGGAATAAACTTAAAACATCAATCTTCATTATCAATCAATCCTTCTGGTACTTCAACGTAGGCCTTACCCGCTTCAATATCAATTTTTTTAATGACTGACTTCAAAAATGGTAGTAATAAATCGGAGCGACCGCGACGTTTGATAACCCACACGTCATTAGGACCGGGATCGATGATTTCTGAGACCTTACCATAGCTTGTCCCCTCAGATTCTTCAATCACTTCTAAACCAATGATATCGCCGTAGTAATATTCATCGTCTTCAAGTTGATCATCACGTTCACTTGCCGCAATTTTGAGGTTGTGTCCCTTAAATAATTCGACGTCGTTAATGTTTCCTAAGCCTTCGAATTGTAATAGGTAAAATTGCTTATGTTGACGCATTGCAGAAACCGTGACTGGTGTTAAGCCATTAGGCATTTCAACCGCCAAGTGCGTTCCCTTTTTAAACCGTTCTTCTGTAAAATCGGTTGTCGCAATGACGCGGACTTCACCACGAATACCATGCGTATTCACAATTTTACCGACTTGATAGTATTTTTCTGGCATTTAATTTCTCCTTATTCAACAAAAAACGCTTAAACAAAACATCTCTGCTTCATTTAAACGTTTGATTAGGCATCTACAATATTTAAGCGAACGCGTTTTTGATAAGGTGTTTTCACACTATAGACAATGGTCCGGATTGACTGCGCTACCCGGCCTTGCTTACCAATAATACGCCCGATATCTGATGGATTAACCTGTAAGTCAAATTCCATAAAACGTTCCGTCTCATGTTCAGTCAATTTGACATCATCGGGATGTTCGACAAGTGGCTGAACAATTGCAATAATTAGTTCTTTCACGTCTGTCATAACAAATCCCTACTTTTTAGCGAAGCGAGCTTCGTGATATTTTTGCATAATCCCTTGTTTTGATAAAAGATTACGTACTGTATCAGAAGGTTGTGCGCCTTTTTGTAACCAGTCCATGATAACTTCTTCTTCTAACTTCAAGTCAACAGGTTCTGTTAATGGATTGTAGTAACCTACTTGTTGGATAAAGCGACCATCACGTGGTGAACGTGAATCTGCAACAACGATACGGTAGAATGGGCGTTTTTTAGAACCCATACGTTTCATACGAATTTTAACTGACATTAATGCCACCTCCTATTAATTCTTTAACATGTCATAATATACCAAATTTTAAAGGCCGTGTAAAGTGTTTTTTCTTTACAGGGCGAATTTTTTTAAGATTTAAAACGACGTGCGTTCTTAAGACGTTTTTTCTTGTTCTTCTTTTGCTTTTTCATCATTGAGTTCATGGCCATCTTGCCCATTTTACCCTTGATGCCGTTGCCCATTAAACCTTCCATGCCATTAAAGTTACCTTTTGACATTTGGTTCATCATCTTCTTGGATTGATTAAACTGTTTGATCATCCGATTAACTTCAACGATTGGCCGGCCAGCACCAGCGGCTAAACGACGACGACGACTTGGGTTCAATAAGTCTGGATTTTCCCGTTCTTGCGGTGTCATTGATTGCACAATCGCCTTCATGTGGGTCATATCCTTAGGATCCATCTTGATATTTTTAAGTTGGGGGTTATTAGCCATCCCCGGAATCATCTTCATGATATCTTCCAATGGTCCCATATTTTGCAATTGGTCCATTTGATCGAGGAAATCGTTAAAATCAAAGCTATTTTCTTTGATTTTTTCGGCCATATCAACCGCTTTTTGTTCATCGTAATCTTCTTGCGCCTTTTCAATCAAGCTCAACATGTCGCCCATCCCTAAGATTCGGCTACTCATCCGATCAGGATAGAAGACATCTAATTGGTTTAATTTTTCACCTTGACCAGTGAACTTGATTGGCTTACCAGTTACCGCACGGATTGAAAGGGCAGCCCCACCACGTGTGTCACCGTCTAATTTAGTTAAGACAACCCCTGTGATGTCTAAGCGGCTGTTAAAGCCTTCAGCAACGTCAACCGCAGCTTGCCCAGTCATTGCATCAACTGTTAACAAGATTTCATTAGGATGGGCTAAATCGTTGATATCAGCCAATTCTTGCATTAAGGCTTCATCGATTTGTAAACGACCAGCCGTATCAATTAAGACGTAGTCGTTCTTTTGTAAAGCAGCTTGTGCCAACCCTTGACGTACGATTTCAACCGGATTAACATCCGTCCCCATTTCAAAGACTGGGGCCCCAACTTGTTCCCCAACCGTCTTCAATTGATCGATAGCGGCTGGACGATAAATATCGGCCGCAATCATCAACGGCCGTGCTTTTTCATTTTTAATTAAATAAGTGGCTAATTTCCCAGCAGTCGTGGTTTTCCCGGCCCCTTGAAGCCCGACCATCATAATAATCGTTGGAATTTTTGGTGATTTGTTCAACGGTACAGCCGTTTCACCCATCATCTTGGTTAATTCTTCATCAACAATCTTAACGATTTGTTGTGCTGGTGAGAGACTCTCCAACACTTCCGTTCCGATTGCCTTTTCCTTAACGACTTTAATGAAGTCCTTAACGACTTTAAAGTTAACATCGGCTTCTAATAACGCTAAGCGAATTTCACGCATCGCTTGGTTGACGTCAGCTTCAGTAACCTTCCCTTTACGACGTAATTTACTTAATGCACCTTGTAATCTTTCTGTTAGTCCTTCAAATGCCATTAATGATCATTCCTTTAAATTGATTTATTGTTCAGTGAGATTCAGCAAGTCTGCCAAGAGTTTGGCTAATTGCTGATCATTTGGATACTGAGCTTGAATATACTTCTGGAGCGCGTCTGCACTAGCGTTTTGCTGTTCGTAATTTTGAAACAGATGCAACTTAGCCTCATAGCCCTCAAGAATTTTTTCAGTCCGGCGGATATTATCATAAACCGCTTGTCGACTGACTTGATACTCTTCGGCAATTTCGCCTAATGAGAAATCATCGCCATAATATAATGAGAGATAACTATGTTGTTTCGCCGTTAAAAGTGCGCCATAAAATTCAAATAGTGAATTCATTCGTGCGTTTTGTGCGAGTTCCATTTGACGCCTCCAAATAGTAGATTGACCTAAGTACTAGAGTACCTATTTTGACGGGGTTAGTCAACTTTTATTCCGGATTAGCGCACTAAAAAACACACTCTAAATTGAGTGTGTTTTAAATTAATCTAGTGTGTCTTTGTTTTTTGAATTAAGCGTGCGATATTCATACTTGTTTGGGTTAAATTAGCCTTGGTATTAGCCAACGCTTTTTCCAATGACATGACCCCCGGTGTTGAACAAAAGATACTATCAATGCCTAAATCATAGAGCACGTCAGTTCCTTCACCGATATTACCGGCAATCGCAATCACGGTTGCTTGCGGATTAACCGCTTTGACCGCTTGCGCGACACCAATTGGGGTTTTCCCATATTGGGTTTGGAAATCGATCCCACCTTCACCAGTGACGACGATATCGGCGTCTGCAACAGCCGTTTTGAGTTGCGTTTTTTCAATCACAATTTCAACGCCTGGCTGTAATTGTGCCTTCGTAAAGGCCAACAAACCAGCGCCTAAGCCACCAGCCGCACCGGCACCTGGTGTTTGCGCAACACTGATGCCTAAATCACGTTCGATAATGGCCGCGTAGTGCGCTAAGTTTCGATCCAACTGTGCGACCATTTCAGATGTTGCCCCTTTTTGCGGACCAAAGACGGCTGAGGCACCTTTTTCACCGATTAAAGGATTAGTAACGTCCGACGCAATGACGATTTTAACGTCCGCTAAGGCTGGTAACATCCCAGTTGCATCGATGCTTGCTAAGTCAGCCAAAGCACCGCCACCAAACCCTAAGGATTGCTGGTCGGCGTTTAACAATTGAACACCGAGTGCTTGCGCCATTCCGGCACCACCGTCATTGGTAGCACTACCGCCAAGACCAATAATAATCGTTTTAACACCTTGTTTAACAGCCGCTTCAATCAACTGACCCGTGCCGAATGTCGTCGTTACTAACGGATTACGTGTTTGTTCATTAATAAATTGGATCCCACTAGCAGCTGCCATTTCAATGACCGCCGTTTCTTGGTCGCCTAGAATCCCATATTGCGCAGTGACTTTTTGTCCTAAAGGATTCACAACTTCAGCCGTTAGAAAACGACCCCCTGTGGCATCAACCATCGATTGAACAGTTCCTTCACCGCCATCTGCCATGGGGACTTCAACATAAGTCGCTTTTGGAAAAACTTTTTCAAACCCGGCCCGCATCGCATGACTCGCTTCGATGGCCGTCACTGAATTTTTGAATGAATCTGGTGCTAATACAATTTTCATTTTATCCACCTCATAGTATGCCGTACATTACAACGGCCACAATTGTCATTGTCAAACCAACACATGCTTCCCAAATAACGGCTTGCATTCTTTCTTTAAAACTCATCTGCATCGCATTAGCTGTTACGTGGAAGTAATTACCATGTGGCAATTGATCAATGACCATCGCACCAGCGTGTACCATAACAGCCGCTCCTAAAGCAGGAATCCCAAAGGCTAAAATTGGTTTGCTGAATGAACCAGTTGCTAAAATAACACCTGTTGATGTCGATGCTGTCGCAGCCGACATTAAAATTCCTGAAATTGGTGCTAAGAATGTCCCAGAAATCCCACTCGCTTTAACCAATGAAACCACTTGACTTGGTAAGTTTGAAGCACCGATTAACCCGGCAATTGAACCGGCACCAATTAAGATTAAGACAACATCTGTCATCCGGTTCATTCCGGCTTTCATATAATCTAATAAATGGCTAGCTTTTCCCATCGCAAGTGTTCCGACAATCCCAGCAATTGGGAGGATGTACATAGCGTCAACTTGAAAACTTTGTAGCGCTTTGAGATGTAAAATATTGCCCATTGGATTAATGAGTAACAAGATAATTGCCAATAGCGGTGTTACAATGGCCGTTTTTAGACTAGGAATATCTTTAGTTGTCGTTTGTTGTTGTGCAATATCTGCTTCTGTAACCTGTGTGCCTTTGTGGCGTAGCAACGTCGCTAACAAGACTGCCATTGCTAAGCCAAAAAGTGCAGGTATAAAATCTGCCACCATCACTTGGCTTAATTCAAGGTTAAATCCTTTAGCTGCAGCGATTGTATTGGGGTTAGGCGAAATCAGATTACCAGCCTTACCACCACCAGATAACGCCACTAGCAAGGCTAATTTAGAAATATGCATTCTTTGACCAACCTCTAATGCAATTGGTGCCACAATTAAAACGGCAACTGGGATAAAAACCCCGACACCGGTGATAATCATTGTTGCTAAGGTTAACGCCAAAATTGCAAAACGATCACCCATTTTTTCGACAATCGCCCGCGCAATTGCATCCGCTGCACCGGATTCCATCATCACACCGGCTAAAACACCGGCCGCCAAAACGCGGATGACCGTTCCCATGACGCTCTGTGCACCAGTAACAATAATGTCAACGGTTTGCGCTAAACTAGCACCGCCGACTAACGCCCCCACAATTGTACCCATCAATAATGCATAAACCGGATTTAACCGACTTAAAATCAAAATAATCGCTACTGCAAGCCCAATCAGAGCTGCCCACCAAATAATTGTCATTTCTAAATTACCCTCCCGTTTTGTTATATAACACAATCATTGTAATCGGTAACGCTGCTATATAACATTGACAGAATAGCTAACTTTATTGGGCACTTGCACAACTATTGTAATTCATAATTCAAAAAAGCCGTATATAAAATAACAAGTTCATCGTATCGCTTAGGGTCCAGACCTAACTTATCTTTAATCTGACCTAGCCGATAATTCAACGTATTACGATGGATATGCAATTGGTGGGCCGTTTCCACAATATTGCCATTATTCCTGAAGTATTTTTGAAAAGTAGTAATCAATACCTGTCCTGAATCCGTCTGCGCAAGCACTCTAAACTTTTCAACGTACTCATCCACGACTATGTCCGCCGATAATAATCGATAGGCATAATTAACTTCAGCTGTATAGTACAGTAATTTTTGATTCGTGCCTTGATTGTACTTAATTACTTCGCGGGCTTGCTTTAAAGCCTCACTCACTAGCTTCTGTGGTTGACTAATGCCCACAGCGGCTTGGACTTCTTTCGCATTTTGATGCCAGTGTGCTAATACTTCTGCTTGGCGCGTTAAGATTAATAATTCATCCGGCGTTATTCGCAATTTATAGCTACCAACCTCAACCGTTTCCGGTAATAAATGCGGTGTTTTAATAACCATCGCCTGATATTGCTCATCAATATTAACGCCCAATGCATTGGCTTCTTGCACAAAATCAGGTGTTAACGCAGCTGGATCTTGAATTGCCAACCAATCAAATAAAAACCGCTCTAAGCGCCGTTTTGCTCGTGATAACACTTGATCAGCGAGTGCCTGTTCTGTTAAGAGCTCGGTCGTCACTTTGACCAGTGGTGCAATATAAGTAAGCTTCTCCGGAGCACCTGTAATACCAACGACACCAATCACTTCATTTTGCACCACAATCGGCATATTAAAGCCACGTAACGTCCCATCTGGTTGATCCTGTTCAATAATATTAGTCTTTTGACCTTGAATCGCTTCAATCGCCCCCGGGTGGCTTTGACCAACTCGACTGGGTTCACCACTAGCAATAATCGTTCCTTGCTGATTCATCACATTAATATTGTACGGAATCTCTCGATGTAACCGCGCAACGACTTTTTGCGCCAGCACTTTATCCATTTCCATTTTCAAAAACCACCTTATTAAAAAAGTGTATCAAGTAGGCCTATAGCCCACTTAATACACCTTTTCAATTTTCTATTTAATCGCCTGACTAACATCCGTATCAATCTCACTTTGTGGGCCATCTCCGACAATAATGTCTTTGAATAAACCGTAAACAAAGCGGTTAGGATCGAATAATTGTAAGTCATTCATTTGTTCACCTAGACCAACCATCTTAACTGGCAAGTGTAACTCGGTCCGAACAGCAAGGACAATCCCACCTTTAGCGGAGCCGTCCAGTTTGGTTAACACAATTCCGGTGACGTCAGTGGTTGATTTAAATTGTTTAGCTTGAACCAAGGCGTTTTGCCCAGTCGTTGCGTCTAATACTAACAAGACCTCTTGAGGGGCGCTTGGGATTTCACGCGTAATCACGCGTTTCACCTTTTCAAGTTCCTTCATCAAGTTGACGTTATTTTGCAAACGACCAGCCGTATCAACTAATAAGACGTCAAAGTTTTCTTCTTTAGCCCGCTTAACGGCATCAAAAGCAACGGCGGCTGGATCACTGCCTGCTTTATTAGCGACCACTGGTACTGAAACACGGCGGCCCCATTCTTGCAACTGTTCGATTGCGCCCGCTCTAAACGTATCACCAGCGGCAAGTAAGACCTTCTTACCGGCTTTTTCTAGTTGGTGAGCAAACTTCCCGATTGAGGTTGTCTTGCCGGCACCATTGACGCCGACGAAAAGAAAGACTGTCAATTCACCTTCTGGGGCGAAATGTAATTCATTATCTTCTTGTTGTCCTTCTTGACCGTATAAATCGACTAATTTTTCAACAATCGCTTGTGAAACGGCTTCTGGTTTCTTAACGTTGCGTAACTTCACTTCTTCACGTAATTCGTCTGCAATTTTCATTGCTGTTTCGTAACCAACATCGGCTTCGATTAACATTTCTTCAACGTCGTCAAAGAAAGATTCATCGACACTTCTGAAGTTAGCGAACAAAGCGTTCAACCGTTGTCCAAAAGTCTTCCGTGATTTTTCTAAACCTTGATCATATTTTTCAGTTTGAGCTGCTTGAACGGGTTCAGCTTCTACATCATCTGCCACCGCTGTTTCTTCCATAGCTGTTGGTTCATCGGTAGCAACAACTGCCTCTTCAGGCGCCACTGTTGCTTCAGGTTCAGCAACTTCCGGTTCTGTTTCAACTGGTGTTGGTGTCTCTGCAATCACTGGTTCAGTTGGTTCTTCTTCGACTGGCACTTCTGGTGTTTCTGGTGTTTCTGGTGTTTCTGGTGTTTCTGGTGTTTCTGGTGTTTCTGGTGTTTCTGGTGTTTCTGGTGTTTCTGGTGTTTCTGGTGT